>CAYTGW010000062.1:0-18980 GCA_964437395.1 uncultured Desulfocicer sp. | reverse complement strand
AAGAAAAATACTAAAATATTGAATTGTGTCAAATAGTTCTAACTGGTTGAACACCCGAGAAGAGGCGGCTATGCAGGAGAAAATTTCCCTGGTTATTGCAACAAGAAACAAAGGGAAAACAGCGGAAATCCAGGATCTATTAAAAGGATTCCCAATTTTGATTAAAAATCTCGATGACTTTGGCCCTATCCCGGAATTGCGGGAAGATGGGGATACCTTTGATGAAAATGCATATCAAAAATCCAGTTTTGCAGCCAGGGTGCTGGGATACCCTGCACTTGCCGATGATTCCGGTCTGGTGGTTGAAGCCCTTGGGGGAAAACCCGGGGTTCACTCTGCCCGATATGGAGGCGAAAAGGCAACAGATGAAGCCCGCTGCCGCAAGCTTCTTGCGGAATTGGGGGAAAGCACCAACCGGAAGGCTCCATTTGAATGTGTCATTTCCATTGCAGTCCCCACAGGTGCTGCATTGACTTACGAAGGCCGGTGCGAAGGACGCATCACAACAAAGCCGGAAGGAACAAGCGGATTCGGGTATGACCCGATTTTTTATTCATTGGAATATCAGAAAACCTTTGCTCAGCTGACCATAGAAGAAAAGAGCCGGATCAGCCATCGGGGAAAGGCCTTGAAACAGGTCATCAAAGAGTTTGACAAGGTGTTGATCTGGATCAGACAGCACATGCCGATCCAGGAAAAGATCGATTGTAAACGATAATCGATATGCGGAAGGATTTTGAACAATCGTTGGTCAGTCATTTTTATGGATCTGAAAGAATTTACCCTTTCTTTGATAGTTGCTATTATTAATTGTCTAAAGAGGAGAAAAGACTATGTTAGAGAGAAATAAGGGAATTGATATTGTATCGCACATCGGAGGCATCAAAACCGTAAAACAGGCCATGGATCTTTTTCAAACCAAGATGGATTCAAAGAACCTGGATAAGATCCGGAAAATTAAAAATCCGGATGCACTTCTGAAAATTGCGAATTCCATTGCAATGTGTCAACCGGATTCCGTGATGATCAACAGCGGATCCGTTGAAGACGTAAATGAGGTCAAAGCGCTGGCCCTGAAAAAAGGCGAAGAAGCCAGTCTTCCCATGAAGAACCATACTATCCATTTTGATCTGAAGGATGAGCAGGGAAGAATTTTAGATCGGACATTCTATATTGCAAACGAAGGCGAAAAAATCAGCTCCCTGGCCAATAAGAAATTACGGGACGAGGCCATCAAGGATATCCAGAAGATCATGGGCGGGATCATGAAGGGAAAGGTAATGATGGTTGGGTTTTATATGAGAGGCCCCTTGGGGGCGCCGGTTTCCAATCCTGCAATTGAGATCACAAGCTCTGCTTATGTAACCCACAGTGCTGAGCTGCTTTATCGAAATATTTTTGATGCTTTTGATAAAGAAGTTGAGCGTCTTGGGCATTTTTTCACCAATGTTCACAGTGAGGGCCTGAACCGATCCGAGGATTTGCCTAACGCGAGGGTCTTTATGGACAGGAGCTTCTGGACAACCTATAGCATGAACTGTACCTATGCTGGAAACACCCTGCTGCTGAAAAAAGGGAATCACCGGTTTGCCGTGGATAAAGCTGTCTATGAGGGTAAAGGGATGGAGCTTGCCGAGCATATGTTCATTACCGGTATCAATGGGCCCAAAGGCAGAATCACCTGGTTTACAGGGGCTGCACCCAGTGGATGCGGGAAAACCACAACTGCTATGGCCGGTAATCATTTTATCGGCGATGATTTGTCACAGATGTGGATTGACAAAAATGGCAGTATCCGCTCCATCAATCCGGAAGCCGGGATTTTCGGGATCGTTGAAGACGTAAACCAGGAAGGCGATCCAATGCTGATGGAACTTCTCAGAAAGCCCGGTACCGAGGTGATTTGGTCTAATGTATTGATTGATGAAGATGGCGTGCCGCAATGGGTCGGGAATGGAGAAAAACCACCGAAAAAAGGGAAAAATTTCCAGGGAGAGTGGGTTCGGGGAATGAAAGATAAAAACGGAAAGGAAATCCCCTGCTCGCATCCCAATTCACGCTGTACGCTTTCTGCAAAGGCACTGAGTATTTATTCCGAAACCTCTGAAAGTGCCGAAGGAGCGGAAACCCGAGTCATTACTTACAGCGGCCGGGACAGTGATACCATGCCGCCGGTATGGGCTGCCATCAATACGGATCAGGGAGTTGTGATCGGCGCTTCTATCGTTTCTGCAGCTACGGCCACGGAAGTCGGGGCTTCCGGAGTGAAAAGAGCCCCATGGGCCAATGCTCCGTTTATTCCGGGTTCTCTGGCAGATTATATGAATGTCCAGTTTCAGTTCTTTGGCAATAAAAAAATTGCAGAGGATAAAAAACCGGTCATGGCAGGACTCAATTATTTTCTGACCGATGAAGCCAGAGGCGGGTCGTCCAAAAAACTCCTGGGTGAGAAAAAGGATGTAAAGGTTTGGCTTTCCTGGCTGGAGCTTCATGCGCATCAAGAGGTCAAGGTTATTGAGACGCCGATCGGATATCTTCCCAGATACGAAGATTTGAAGAGGTTGTTTCAGACGATTATTCAAAAAGAGTATCCAAAAGAACTATATAACAAGCAGTTTTCGCTGTATATCGACAACATCGTTGCAAGGATTGATTTACAGAGCCAGGCATATGGAAAAGAAGAGAATGTTCCGGAAAAGCTTTTCGCAATTCTGAAAAAACAGCGGGAAGCACTTATTGCTCTGAAAGAAAAATTTGGAGCAGTTGTAACACCGGATCAGCTTCAGGTGTGATGGTGATTTAAAAAATTGAGGTTCAGTTGCAGTCTGAAATCAGACCGACGGTTTTTAAAGTGATATTCAGCCGCCGAATGATTGTGGCGCTGATTATGGGGTTCGCCAGTGGACTGCCTCTTCTTCTGACATTGAGTGTTTTACAGGCCTGGATGAAAGAAGAAGGGGTTGATCTGACGGTGATCGGCTTGATGACGCTTGTCGGCCTTCCCTATACCTTAAAATTTCTGTGGGCACCATTTTTTGATCGATACACCCTGCCTTTTCTGGGACGGAGGCTCGGGTGGCTTCTGCTCGCACAACTGTTTCTGGTTTGTGCCATCTGTTTTCTGGCTTTTACAGATCCCGGAAATCAGCCCTGGATAGTTGCTTTTGCCGCTTTCTGGGTTACTTTCTTCAGCGCTTCTCAGGATATCAGCATTGATGCATATCGAAGGGAAGATCTTTCGGATGCAGAACTGGGATTGGGCGCATCACTGTATGTAAACGGTTACCGTGTGGGGATGCTTCTTGCTTCCGGTGGCGGCCTGATCATGGCCGACTATATCCCGTTTCGGGTAGTGTATCTGATCATGGCTCTCTGCATGATTCCGGGCATAATCACGACGATTGTAACACCGGAACCGGATACCCCTCCCGGAACACCGGGCTCCATGAAAGAGGCGGTTCTGGATCCCTTGTTTGAATATTTCAGTCGAACAGGGGCGGTGTGGATTCTGGCGTTTATCCTGTTTTATAAAATAGGGGATACCATGGCCAGTGCCATGACTACTCCATTTTATCTGGATATCGGTTTTACAAAAACCCAGATCGGAACGGTGGTGAAGCTTTTTGGTTTCTGGGCAACGATTGCCGGAAGTCTTGCCGGCGGCATCATTATGCTGAAAATCGGGATTCATCGCAGTCTATGGGTATTTGGTTTTTTACAGGCAGCTTCAACTGCATGTTTTGCATGGCTTGCCCATATCGGGCCAAGTGTTCCGGGTCTCTCTGCTGTGATTGCGTTTGAGAACTTCAGCAGCGGCATGGGAACGACAGCATACGTGGCATTCATGGCCAGCATTACCAATAAACGATTCACGGCAACCCAATATGCATTGCTGAGCAGCCTCATGGGGATACCGCGGGTGTTTGCATCTGCACCAACCGGTTATTTTGCAAAACAGATGGGCTGGGAACTGTTTTTTATTTTCTGCTCCCTTGCCGCCATACCCGGGCTGCTGCTGATACTCACCTTTACAAAACAGAACAACAATCATTCGAAATAATTTTTTGGGTTTGAAAATGACAAAAGAGATTAAAAAGCAACATCAAGAAAAAATGGCAGAACTCCTTGCGCAGAGACGCAGATTGCTTTCCATGCCCGCAGAAAAGGCTTTGGATGCGATTCTGGAATCTCCGGATGCTTTGCCGTTGGTACACTCTTTTTCCGGAGAAGATTTTTATTTTTTGATCCATGACATCGGCCTTGATGATGCACTGCCCCTACTTTCCATGGCATCTTCATCCCAGTGGGAGTATATCCTGGATGTGGAAGCATGGCAAAGGGATAAAGTCGTTCTGAATTCAACACTCAAGTGGTTTGACCTTTTACTGAAGGCGGATGCGGATCGATTTATCCAGTGGGTGCAGGAAGAAAAACTTGAATTGTTTGAGTTCTGTCTTTTTAAAACCATCGAAGTCCGGGTACGGGAGCATGATGAAGATCCGGGTGTTTTTGGGGATGATTTTATTACACTGGATGGAATTTTTTATTTCCGGTTCCTTGATCGATCCATTGATGATTCGCCGGAAGCGGATTTACTTCCGGAAAAGGAGGAGATCCTTCTTTCCCTTCTGAAAAAGCTGGCGGATGCGGATCATGTTGTGTATCAGAATATTCTTTTTGAATTCGTAAACATACTGCCGGCGGAGACCGAGGAGGAGATCTACCGGCTGAGAAACGTCAGAATGGCGGAGAAAGGGTTCCTTCCCTTTGAAGAGGCAATCGGGATCTATCAACCGCTCCATGGGTCAACTGAAAGCAAGATGCAGAAAAGAATGACCCGGCTTGGCGCCTCCCGGAAAAGCACCATCCCGCTGTCTCTATATCCGGTTTCCGTGATTTCCGGAGAGGATCTGTTTTCCAGAACAATGAATCAGATTGACGCAAGAGGTCTGTTTTCAGCGCTTGAATCTGAATTTGCCATTCTCTGCAACACGATTATAGCCGCGGACCAGAAAACCATACGGGAAAAGGGAGAATTGGCCGGAATTGTCGCAAAAGCCTGCGGGTATATCAGTATCGGACTTCAAAAGCTTTCAGGCAATATGGAAAAACCGCATATGGAGTCTTTGATATCCTTGATTTCCGAATATCCTCTTTCCCATATTTTTAAAACAGGCTATGGTCTGGTTCTTGAGCTGAAATGGCGTACGGACCGATGGCTGAAAAAAAGCTGGTTTCAGGAGAACGGATTGTCTCTGGGGTTCTGGGGCGAAGAATGGCTTGGTGTGCTTGGCGGCCTCCTTTTGAAAAAGCCTCTTTATTTTGATAACTTTGAGACCGGAAAAATGTATCGCGAGTTTACATCCATGACCGATATACAAAAAACAGAGGAAGCGGTGTCCGGTATTATCCGTTTTGATACGCTGCTCTCTGTATTGGATATATCATTTAAACCGCTTGCCTCCTATTTTGTTACCTATAAAAACCTGTTGTTAACCTTATGGGCAAGGGTTCAGCTCGGACTGGACAGTAAGCTGCTGCCAATTGAACTGGATCTGTTCCGGGTTTTTTTTCAAACCATTTTTGAAGAATCTGCGGAAAACCAGGAAAAAGGTACGCAAATGGGTGACCCGTCGAAAAAACGGATAACAGCCCATGCAAAAACAACATTCGTCAATTGGGTTTCAGCAAAAACCGGATGGATGGATACTGAAATAACCGACCGGTATGGTTCGTTTTTTAATAAATTATTCCAGGAAATTGAAAATGAATATGGCAGCGTATCTGCAAAAGATCTTGACCCGAGATATGTTCGTCTGTTTTTACTGCAACAGGAAAAAAAAGAGTAAGGGCAGCTTACCATACTTTTGCATTGCGCAACATTCCGCAAACCATTGCCATGAGAGGTAATCATGAGATTTAATGACTCCATCGATGATGATTCATTGGATGAAAACAAGGATGAAAACTATTTTGACGGCATCGAGCATTCGTCTTTTATCAAAAAACGGTCCGGCTTCAAACTTTCGAGCATTAAGGGCATGCCGGTGCTGTTATATCTGACAGTGGGGGTTGTTCTCATTGCTCTGGTCGGCCTTTTTGCTGTAAAATCAGATCCATCTTTTGATCCTGAGGATCTTTCGGCAATGAATAATCGACTCAAGCAGATGGAAGATCGTTTTATTGATATGGGGGAACTTGAAAAAAAAATTGCCGGTCTTGAAGATCAGGCCGAAAAGATCAACCGATTGGAAAAACAGTTCAATACCCTTGAGTCCAATCTTGCGGTCAGAATGCAGAAAATAAACAGTCCGGTTCAGGCACCGAAACAGCAGGTTGCAAAGAGCGAACATAAAAGCGGATCAATAACTCAGACAAAAGCAGTAAAAGAGAAGAAACAGGTTTCTTCCGAAAATTCGCCCGTCTATCATCATGTTCAACCAGGAGATACACTGTACAGTATTATCCGAAAATACAACCTGAGTGATGATGAATTGAAACAACTGAATCCTTCTCTTCCGGAAAGCCGGACGATCTATCTTGGACAGAAGCTGCTGATTAAAAAATAGCAATAGGTTCGATTTCTTTGGGAAATCTTAATTTGGGTTGTTTATCTGAGTGAACTGTGTTATCAAGAAATAAACAGAAATCAGCATTGGTTATCCAGTATGAAGCCTGATTCATTTTATTCCATAACAAATTGAGATGAAAGCGAAAAAATAGTCAAAAATCCATACTGAAAGTAAAAACAACCGTTTTTTATATAAAGTTTCTATTGAGAATTTGGAGGGTACCAGGAATGTCGGATTCTTCATCAGCATTCATGAAATTGAGAGAAGATGAGCGGGAGATCAGAAAAACACTGATCATGGAAGCAGCCCTGAAGCTTTTTGAGACAAAGCTGTTCCACGAAATCGGCATGAGAGAAATTGCAAAAGAAGCCGGAGTGTCTGCAGCCACAATTTATCGGTATTTCCCGAGCCGGGATGACCTTTTTATCGAAGCACTCATCCAGGATGTGAACAATATAGAGAAACAACTGGAGCAGGATGTAGCAGAAGGCCGCACCACGATTGAAGAGCTGGCGGTTGCAGTCGTTGATTATCTGATTGATAATGAAGCAACCTTTCAGATGATGTGTCATTTCATGATTCGTGGAGGAATCAATCCCCGTGTAATGAACAAATTCAATGCAGTTCAAATCTATTTTTTGAACATGTATGATGAGATCCTTAAAAAAGCAGGCCTGACGGATAATGCAAAATATTTTACGCACGCATTTTTTGCCTCATTGACCGGTGTGGTGATGACTTTTCGAAATTTTCCCAGCAAAGACAAAGAGGAAAAGAGGAGACACATGCATACCCTTGCCTTGTTGATCATGAAGGATGGTTTAACACTTGACTCCTTGAAAAAAGTCACCCTAGAATCAAAGGGAGCGCAATAAATGACAGACAAATCCACATTTATGCGGATGAGGGAAGATGAGCGCGAGATCCGAAAAACATTGATTATCAACGCAGCGATGATTCTTTTTGAACGGATGCCCTTTCATGATATTGGAATGCGGGATATTGCCGCAGAAGCAGGAGTTTCAGCAGCATCCATTTATCGTTACTTTCCGAGCCGGGATGACCTGTTTGCGGAAGCGCTTATCCGGGATATTATCATTGTGGAGCAGCGTTTTGAAAAAAGAATGGAGGATCAGAGTGCATCCATCGAAGAATTTGCCGTTGAGGTAAGTGACTACCTTATTGATAATGAGCCGACCTATCAGATGATGAGTTATTTCATGACCAAAAATGATATGGAGCCTCAGATTGTCAGCCGTTTCAATACCGTCTCCCGGTATTTTCTGGATCTGCTGGATCAGGTTCTCTTGCGAGCCGGTGCGAGCCAGGATAAGGTACAGATCTATTCTCAGGCGTTTTTTTCTTCTTTGACTGGAATCATTATGGTTTTTCGAAACTATCCGGGACGGAGCCGGGAAGAAAAACGAAGGCAGATTCACAAGCTTGCACTTCTGATTGCCGCTGTTTTCCGAAATGGAATGGATCATCCAGGTTCGTCATCCGCAGGAAGCTGAACAGGAAGGTTCTGTTCAGCATTGGAATGGGTTGAGAACAGGGTTTTTGTCAGGGCGGGCATTCTGCGCATACAGACCGAAAAACTTCTGTTGAAAGATACCGGTCTCCCCGGTCAGGTAACAGCACAACAATTGTTGAACCCCTTGGTAAGTCTTTGGCCGCTTCCATTGCACCCCATAAGGCGGCCCCGCTGCTTATTCCGCAAAATATCCCCTCACGCAAGGCAAGATCCCGAACCGTATTGAAGGCTTTATCATCATCACATATGATCTTACTGTCCAGGAGTTCCGGCCGGTATATTTTGGGAACAATGGCCTCTTTCATATTTTTTAACCCCTGAATTCTGTGATTGAGGCCCGGCTCGATTCCAAGCACCTTTGTTCTTGGATTGTGATCCCGGAAGTATCGGGAGCAACCCATGAGCGTTCCCGTGGTTCCCATTCCAGCGACAAAAAGATCTACATTGCCATCGGTATCCCGTATGATTTCAGGGGCAGTGGTCTGGTAATGCGATTCCCAATTGGCATCATTGTCGAATTGATTCGGCATGTAGTATTGATCGCCATATTTTTCCATGATCGCATGTGCGCGGGCAATAGCGCCATCGGTTTTGTCACAGCCGGGAGTCAGTTCAAGCTCGGCGCCCATTGCAAGCAAGGTAGACCTTCTTTCAATACTGACACAGGCAGGCATGGTCAGCTTGATCCGGTATCCCATTGCAGCAGCGATCATTGCCATTCCAATGCCGGTATTCCCGGAAGTCGGTTCCAGAATGATCTGATTGGATTTCAGCTTGCCGGAATCCATTGCTTTTTTGATCATGAAGTAGGCGGGCCTGTCTTTGACCGAACCTCCAGGATTTGAGCCTTCAATTTTGGCCATGATGCGCACACCGGTTTTATCTGAATCCCACATGCGTACAACCTCAACAAGGGGTGTATTTCCTATTGCATCGACAATGCTCATCTTTTTCCTTTTTTGTGAAAATACTGGAATAAAAATTCAAAAATCTTTCTGTTTCCAAGTATCATGAGGGTATGCCCGGAATCAAGAAAGTTTTGCTGGTTTTTTGTTTTTTGGTTATAGGAAAACAACAGACGGCTTTTTTCAAAGGAAAAATTTTATTCATTATCTGAAGGGACAGAAGGAAACTCCGTATGAGTGAAAAATCCTATATCATTATTGTTCAGTGCCATATCGTCAAGGAGAGGTGTTCAGGATATTTTTGTGAAAAATCTTTTTTTGAACGAAGCGGAGGATTTTCCATCTATCCATCCGATCAACCCATCCGGATGTTGAACATGACCTGCGGCGGATGCTGCGGAAGGGCTGTTCATCGGAAACTGACTGATTTTATAAATTCCATACAGAAAAAAGAAAAGATTGCCAGAGAAAAAATTGTTGTTCATCTCTCCTCCTGCATTGTGAAAGATAATTTTCACGGGCCAAAATGTCCCCACCTGGACTATCTGAAGGAGATGATAGCCGAGAAACACAAGCTGGATATTGTTGAAGGGACAAGAATCAGCAAACTGGCATCGTCCAGGCGTGAACAGGGGATCTATCAGAAATCGTAAAGCCAAAGAACGCAGCTCTCACAGGATGACCTAAAACAGGAGAATCATGCCATGAAAAAGATGGGAGATATGCTTTTGCAGGAAAGCCCGTTTTCCGAAATCGTGATGGGAAACACCGCCATAGTCCGGGCAATGGTGGAAGCGGGAACAAAGGTTGTGACATCCTATCCAGGGTCGCCTACTCCGGAAATCGCAGCCGCGATCCGCTCGATTCCTTCTTCCGGAAGACCTTTTTATTTTGAATTTTCCACCAATGAAAAAGTGGCGACTGAGGTTGCCTTTGGTGCAGCCATGAACGGGCATCTTTCCACTGTCTTTTTTAAAAGTGTAGGACTGAATGTCGCCTCCGATTCTCTGGTTCAGTTGAGCCTGATGCCGATCAAAGGCGGAATGGTGATTGTTCTGGGGGATGACCCAGGGGCGAACTCCTCCCAGAATGAGCAGGATAACCGGCATTTTGCCCATATGTCCTATACTCCTCTGTTTGAACCGGCCGGCCCTGAGGAAGTGTACTCCTTTTATCTGGAGGCTGCCAGGATATCCAGGGAAAAACAGATGCCGATTATTGTCCGGCTGACCACCCATGTATGTCATGCAAAACAGCGGGTCCGGTTCAATGGGTGGAAGCCTGCGGCATATGATGCAACACCGCGCTTCAACCGTTCGGAAGGCCCGTTCATTCCGATTACTTCCATGGTTTTCCCCAAAAAGAGAAGAGCCCTTGCAAATCTTTCGGCCATTGAGCAGTATTCATACAGTTCTGTTTTAAACCAGCGGATGGATCATCAGAACAATTGTTACGGAATCATTACCGCCGGACTGCCTTTCCTGTCTCTGCTGGATGTTCTTGAAAAAGCCAATGAACAACCGGATATCCTGAAACTTGCCGTTGTTCATCCCCTTTCCCGAAAACTGGTAAAGGAGTTTCTGGAGACACATAAACAGGTCCTGATTCTGGAGGAGCTGGACAATATCCTGGAAAAGGAAATCAAGCAGATCGCTTTTGAGGAAAAGATCAAATCAAAGATCTTCGGGAAAATGGAAGCAGAGGACTGGATCGGAGAATATACGCCGGATAAAGTTTTTGACATCATGAAAAAGGTCTGGCCTGGATTGCTGCCGGAACGGAAGGAGAAAAAGCTTCCGGTACAGGAAGCCCCGCCCCGGCCGGCCCAGATGTGTCCGGGGTGCGGACATCGTGCAGCTTTTCATGCAATCAAAAAGGCAATGTCAGATCAGGATATCCGGGTTGCGGATATCGGTTGCCACACCCTGGGGTTTCTTCCTCCTTACCGGATGGGGGATATGCTTCTGTGCATGGGCGCCTCTACAGGGATCGGCTCCGGGATGTCTTTGTTCAACGATACCAGAAAGGTGATCGCCTTTCTGGGGGATTCCACATTTTTTCATGCCGGGCTGCCCGGTATCATCAATGCAATGTTCAATAAGCACAATCTGACCCTGATCATCATGGAAAACGGAACAACCGCCATGACAGGACATCAGAGTCATGCCGCTTCCGGAGAAAATTTCAATGAGCCGGTGGATGCCATACCGGTTCAGAAAGTGCTGGAGGGCTTAGGCATTCAACAGATTCATGAGGCTGACACCTACCAGATGGCAAAGCTGACGGATCTGGTCAAAAAGGCCATGGATGAACCCGGCCTGAGCGTCGTGATTGCAAAGCACCCCTGCATGCTGAAACAGATGAGGGGAAAACGTAGTCAATCCGGATTTCAGATAACGCCGGTGGAAATCCAGCAGGATGACTGCACTCGCTCATATGAGTGCGTTGAGAGGTTCGGCTGCCCCAGTTTCATACGGAACAAAGATGGAAGGATCACCATCAATCCGGATCTGTGCATTGGTGATGGTTCCTGTATCCGGGTATGTCCTTCCACGGCAATCCATATTCAGAAAAGGGATCAGAAATGAAAAATTTCAATATCTATCTCATTGGCGTCGGCGGACAGGGGATTGGTCTGCTGAGTGAAATCCTGTTACGAGCCGTGGACAAGGCCGGATACCCGGTAAAAGGAGTTGACACCCACGGCCTGGCGCAGAGAGGGGGGATCGTCACCTCCCAGATCCGGATAGGAGAAAAGGCCCATTCACCGCTGATCGCCGAAGGAGAAGCCGATCTCCTGGTGGCGCTGGAAAGGCATGAAGCGCTCCGGGGGATGAACATGGCACTGAAAGCCGGCGGTACTCTTGTTTACTACAATGCAGCCTGGCAGCCGCTTGATGTGCGGTTGGGGGTGAGTGATGAAATCGGGGAGGGGATGATTCAGGACGCGTGCCGAAAACGAAAAATCACAGAGATCAAGGTGTTTCACAACCATCTTTCCGATGCCCGGATGCAGAACATCGCTCTGCTCAGAGCCATCCATCAGAAAGGATTGATTCCGGAACTGACTGAAGCGCATTACACTGCTTCCATGGAAGATCTCATGGATGGAGAAATGCTGAAAAAGAATCTGGATTTTTTTCAATCCAGAACCCATACAGATGCATGACTTCCGATGATGCATGAATTTCTGTGGGAGAGGCGTCCCGCTTCGATATAGGGTGCACAATTAAAAGTGTTGGGTTTCAACCTGAATATGGACTCCAGCTTTCGCCGGAGTGACGAACAGCGCTGCTGCCGTCATGCCGGACTTGATCCGGCATCCAGTAATTACCCAACAGTTTTGATTACACCCCTCGACACATTTCATATTGCTTTTTGTCTGAATTCTTGCATATTCTTTTCCGGCCCTGATCATCAGTCTTGTTTCAAAAGGAAAAAAGAGCATGATTCGTCAATGCACGGAAAATGATATTCTGGAAATTTATGAAATTATCAATGATTCAGCCCAGGCATATCGCGGCATAATTCCTGAAGACCGTTGGCATGATCCATATATGAGCCGGGAGAAATTATCCCTTGAAATTCAGGATGGCATTATTTTCTGGGGAGAGGAGCAGGACAACCGCCTCATCGGAGTCATGGGAATTCAGGATAAGGGTGAGGTTACCCTGATCCGGCATGCCTATGTTCGAACCACAATCCGGAACCGGGGAGTCGGAACCAGGCTGCTGCGACATCTGGAAATTCTGACAAATAATCCAATATTGATTGGAACCTGGGCCGATGCAGCCTGGGCCATCTCCTTCTACCAAAAAAACGGTTATCAATTGGTGACGCCGGAGGAAAAAAACCGGCTGTTGAAACAATACTGGAACATTCCGGAGCGGCAGGTAGAAACCTCTGTTGTGCTGGCAGATTCAAAGTGGATCAGTCAATCTAACGATAAATGAATACTGTTGACCCGAAAAAAGAAAATGGTCAATCCCTGGAAATACTCTACCAGGATGAGCATCTGATTGCCGTCAACAAGCCGGCTGGACTCCTGGTGCATCGCAGTCCGGTGGACCGGAGAGAAAAGAATGTTGTTGTCCGGATCCTCCGCAATCAAATCCAGAAGCGTGTATATCCGATTCATCGGCTGGATCGCCCCACATCCGGCGTCCTGATGTTTGCCCTCTCTTCTGAAACTGCACGAAAGGCATCTTCCCTGTTCCAGTCCGGAAATGCGAAAAAAAAATATATTGCCGTGGTTCGCGGCCATATTCCCGAATCCGGGATGATCGATTATCCGGTAAAAGAAGTGAAAGACCGGTATATTCCGTTTCAGGATCAGGATACCCGGAACAGCTATCCTGCTGTAACAATGTTTAACCGTCTGGCAGCAATCGAGATCCCCGTTGAAGTGGATCAATATCCATCCACCCGGTATTCCCTGGTGGAACTGATTCCCCAAACCGGAAGGCGGCATCAGCTTCGATACCATATGAAACACATCTCTCATCCTATCATCGGAGACACAAGATACGGGCAGACACCCCACAATCAATTTTTCCGGAAACAGTTCCAGTGCAATCAATTGCTGTTATGCGCAAAAGAATTGACTCTGCCTCATCCGGAAACCAGCGAGGAAGTCAGAATTGTCGCGCCGTTTTCTCCTGTGTTTCATAAAATCTTAAAAGCGTTTCAATGGGATTGCATGGTATCTTAAGAGTGAAGGTGACTGGTTTTTTATTTACGGGGATTTTGTCTTATCAGTCCGGTCTTATTGAGAGTCATTGTTGTGTAAGGGAAAACAATAATTTTGGGTTGCACCGATTATCACATCTGCTATAACGTACAGAATTTTTATAGCATATGGATTATCACAAGAAAATGCAATCAAAGAGATAGTGGTGATGGATCAGAAGAGAATTCCCTTTGCTTCTGTATTAGACCGTAGAAGCTGGAAAATTAAATGCACTGATGGATTTTATGACCCCTGATCAACTTGAAATTCTGCTTCAGGAGGGTGAAGGCACCAGGCTGGAATACAAGGAGAGCCTTTCTGCATCCTTTGTCCGCGAGCTGGTAGCTCTGGCCAATACTTTGGGCGGCCGAATCCTGCTGGGAGTACGTGACGATGGATCGGTCGAAGGCATTAGGGATTCCAACGACCTGCGGGCGCGAATTCAGGACATTGCCCGCAATTGCGATCCTCCGGTTCAAATTCTGGTGGAGCCGGTCGGCAAGATACTGGCTGTAACCGTTCGTGAAAGCGATGCCAAGCCTGTGCAGTGCAGAGAAGGTTTTTTCTGGCGTCAAGGAGCTGTAACTCAGAAACTCTCCCGTGATGAGATTCGGGAGTTCTTCAGAAAAGAAGGGGTTATCCGATTTGACCTTTCGATTAATTCCCGGTTTCATTATCCCGATGACTTTGATCAGGACAAGTTCAATGCTTGGATCAACCTGAGTAAGATAACAGGCCAGTCGCGTGTGGAAGATATCCTGGTCAACATTGAGGCAGCGGAGCTTTCAGGTGGAAAACTTCTTTTTCGCAATGCAGGAGTATTGTTTTTTGCCAAAAACGTGCGGCACTTTTTCAATCAAGCTTACATCACATGTCTTTTGCTCAAGGGTATGGACAAGGTGAATGTCCTTGACCGTAAGGACTTTGACGGTGGAATCGTGGCTGACATCGAAAATGCCATGCGGTTTATCGAGCGAAACACCCGCACGGCTTACCGAATTGAGCGATTGCGGCGCGAAAATATACCCGAGTATCCAATGAAGGCCCTGCGAGAGGCGATCACCAATGCCGTGATGCATCGCGACTGGTTTGTAGATGGGGCTAATGTGTTCGTTGAAATTTACACCGACCGGGTCGAGGTGATCAGCCCCGGAGGTCTTCCAAGTGGAATCACGCTCGCCGATCTGGGCCGCAAGAGCATCCGACGCAATGTTTTTATTGCGGATTTGTTGCACCGTATTGACTTTATAGAAAAGGCAGGCACTGGCATTCGTCGCATACGCGATGATATGCGCGAGCAGGGGTGCCCAGAACCCGTCTTCGAAACCAGCAGTTTTTTCACCGCAATCTTCCGGCCTAATCCGGATGTCCGGATTCAAGTCGAGGCCCATGATGAGGCCCATGATGAGGCCCATGAGTTCATGACGGAGATTGAACTGAAAATCCTGGGTGCATGTGCCCAAGGTTCAAAAAGTACCTCTGATCTTCTAAAGATTCTTGGATATAAGATGCGAACCGGAAATTTTAAAAAGGCACTTTCCGGTTTACTTGACCGGAGTTTTCTTAAAATGACAAACCCGCAAACGCCAAGAGCTAAAAGCCAGCGCTATCGGGTTACGGGGAAAGGTCTTGAAATGGTCGAGAAAAGTCGGAAAAGGAAGGCAAAGGGCTAATGAATCTGAAGCAGTCCATGCTGTGACCTCTGTTGACCGAGACATCCTCAAAGCGCCGTGGTCGAAACCAGGAAAATAATCATAGCTTTGTCGTTTAAACCGCTGAAGAGGTAAGGAAGAAAAGCAGATGAATACCAATCAAAAATCAGAGAGGCTGGGCAAAGCAGGCGTGGTGGTTGCCGCAATCGTTTTAATGACATTTGTAACCGGTTGCGGAATCTCCCGGAAATTAAACCGTATCTGGATGTTCGGTTCACTCTTTGATGAACCGGAGATTGTCGAGAATTTCCGGAGCATGCCCGATTACTGCTCATATCATCTGGTAAAAAAGGGAGAGAAGGAATATCGGTTTGCAGAAGCGCATAGGCAATTGCCGGAGAAGTTTGTATTCAAGAATAAAACCTATATGGTCAAAGACCTGCTGGCGTCCACATGGACAACTGGGCTGATTGTACTTAAAGATGATAAGATCTGCTTTGAGGAGTATTATCTGGGCAATTCAAAAGACAGCCTGAATATCTCCTGGTCGGTCGGGAAGTCGTTTGTGTCTGCTTTAATCGGGATAGCAATCCATGAAGGATATATCAAAGGGGTGGATGTAATCGTGTCCGACTATGTTCCGGAGTTGAAGGGCAGCGGTTATGACGGGGTTCGGCTGAAAGATGTTTTGCAGATGTCTTCCGGAGTAGGCTTTGATGAAGATTATAGCGCCTTCTTCTCCGATATCAACCGGATGGGCCGGACTATCGCCATGGGAAACTCCATCAACGAGTTTGCGGCAAGCCTGGAGCGGGAACGAAAGCCCGGAACGTACAATCATTATGTCAGCATGGATACCCAGGTGCTGGGAATGTTGCTGAAGGCCGCGACAAAGAAAACGCCTTCCCAGTATCTTGAAGAGAAGATCTGGAAAAAAATCGGCATGCAGGCCGATGCAAAATGGCTGGTGGATGACATGGACATGGAGCTGGTTTTCGGCACGCTGAATATCACCCTCCGGGATTATGCGCGGTTCGGAAAACTCTACGCCCATCTTGGAAACTGGGAGGGCGAACAGGTTGTCCCAAAGGAATGGGTACTGGAGTCGATCACGCCGGATGCGCCCCATGTGATGCCGGGCAAAAGGCCGTTGCTATCCAGCTACAAAATGGGGTACGGGTATCAGTGGTGGATTCCGGAGCATCCCAAAGGAGATTTCATGGGGCTTGGCGTGTATGGCCAATACCTTTATGTCAATCCAATCAAAAATGTTGTAATCGTAAAACTTTCCGCCAACCCGGACTGGACAGTCGATCTGGAATCAAACGAGGTGGAGAAAGCCTTTTTTCAATATCTTGCGGAAACGCTGTAAAATAGTTTGACACAAATTCCGGTTGTCCGGGGTTTTTCATAATTTGCCGCTGCGGAAATCGCCTGCGCTGCCTGTTCTCAACAGGCTCCATATCTGCCCGCGGACTTCATCCCGATTCCGGTCCTTTTGTCTTGACATCGGTTTCATTAAATGATTTTGATTGTAAATCATTACCTTTAGCATATTTTGGACTCTGGTGATCGGGCATTGTTTCATATTGAACAGCACCCATTTTTCAGACAATTTATTGCGAAAATATCAGGTACAATTATCAGGGCAAAAGTGCCCGAAAACACCCTGATTTGGCTATTATCAGGGAAAAAGTGCCCGAAAAGCAGTCAATATCAGGTCAAATGTTTGACCTGTGAATAATATGGTTATAAACCTAAACCAGATTAAAATGTATGAAAATATTATTGCTCACCATTTATATTATATTCTTAGCCGCTAATGCGTTTGGAGAGCCGCCGGTCAAATGCAAAGGCAATCATGATGTGGTTGGTGAATGCAAAACAATACATGGCAGACTCTCAGTTTACAATGGTACTCCATCCCTTAGAATCTGGGTTGTAGGAACAAAGCGGCTATTAGGTGTCGTTCCCTCTGAGTCTGAAATAATGCCAGATAAACTTTTAAACATCTTTAAGCAGAACATTGCTGCCAGGGTTTTTGCTGACTTTGAGGTCTGCCCGTTTAGTATAGAGAAAGAGGGACATATGCAGTCAGTTTGTATAGAATCTTTTTCAAATGTTCGGGTTGAGTAGACACGGGTTTATAACCTATCACTGGTGCGGACGCAAAGGGCGCGCCGCACAGTTCACCGTTAGCTGTCTGAGGGATCTACAATGAAAATAACCCAAATCACACGCAAGGATTTATTCGACGCAATGACAGTCGAACAAGTGAATTGGTCAGGCTCATTGGAAGAACCCGAGTTTTTGTCTCGGCTTTACAACCTTAAGGAAATGAGATCAACGGACAATCGTTTCTCTGATGCAGCGGGAGATATTTGGCAGCACCGAATTAATAACTGGGACTGGGGAAACCACTGGGTCTTCTATGACACTCGTTTTGAGCTAATGAATGGGGATGACGAGATACTGCTGAAGTTTTTGGCAGAGACAGTTCATCCGGTTGTGCGGCCAGATGTAACTGAATCTCATCGGCTAGTCCAACTTTACAACCAATTTTTGCGAAATGATGGGTTCGAGATTGCCGAAAGGTCTCGAATTTCAGGAAAGCCGATTTATGTCGGTAGGAATATCGGGGCAGTAGCTTTACCAGGACTTTCTACCGCCAAAGAATCTCTAAGCGCCACCGATTTGGTTTATGTTTCACAACAAATCACGAGAATGGAGGCGGCTATCCACAATGACCCGAGCCTCGCCATTGGCACTGCGAAGGAACTTATAGAGTCTTGTTGCAAGACCATACTTGAAGAAAGGGGGATCACTTACGGCGGATCTGATGACCTACCTAAATTAGTTAAGTCAACGGTCAAAGAATTAAAACTCACCCCAAGCGATATTCCCGATGAGGCTAAAGCTGCTGAATCAATTAGAAAGCTATTGAGTAATTTGGCAACAGTTGCAAATGGGGTAGCAGAGCTAAGAAATAAATATGGCACAGGCCATGGTAAAGCGGGACAAACCAAAGGCTTAAGTCCGCGGCACGCAAAGCTCGCGGTTGGAGCCGCATCTACTTTGGCTGTGTTTTTAGTGGAAACACACAGGAGCCAAAATGACAGCTAACCGGCTCGTGTCGGACGCCGGGAGCAACGCACTTATTTGAACGAAACATTTTTACGCCGGCGCCGCACAGCCGGAGAGTTATCGCGCCGAGCAAAGCTCGGTGCATCTTGCAGGGTGAAAGTCCCTGTCGGGAGGAGATCAGCAATGATTTCCTGTAAGGGTTAGCCACCCACCCGTATTGAGCCTTGGGCCCATGGCGGAGTTGCTGGTAAGACGGGCAGCGAACAAGATGGGCTAAGCGTAGGCAGAGAATCCCGTAGGCCGCAGGGGAGATCGCGCTCCCTGAAGTGCTGGTACAGCTTCGAAATGGCAATCGCGGACGCCGAGGGTTTTAACGTGCACCGAAGGCAATACAGAAGCATTCGATATTGGCGAGAATGTGGAGGTTCGCCGGAGTCAACAGAAAAAGAAAAAGGGTCAAGTCTGCTCTTGACTCATCTGGAATTTAAAATGAGTCAAGAGCAG
>CAYTGW010000061.1:0-19031 GCA_964437395.1 uncultured Desulfocicer sp. | reverse complement strand
TCCAGTATTTTCGGCTCTTTTCTGGGCACCGACTTTCGCCGGTGTGACGCTTTTTTATAGTTTTGAAATTAGCTCATAAGGTTGAAATTTTTTAGGTCTATTCTTTTATGCTGGATCGAAATTTTTAGTACTTTAGTACTTCTGATTTGAGTAAGAGATGTTTCTTGTTTGCAGAAATTTGTGTTTCAGTATAAAAAAAAAAGTACCCGCTGTCAAAGAAAAATTGATGCATTCTTTTTATTCTGTTTATTGTGTTTGCAGAAATTCATTTTTAATTATAGGCAGATAACTGCTATATGTCAGGAGGCGACATAACTCATGACGGCTTATAAAATCGGGATTGATTTAGGGGGAACCAAAACAGAAGCAATTCTTCTGAATGCTGAAAATGATACCGAATACCGGGAACGAATCCGGACTCCTCAGCATTTGGGGTACATTGCAATCGTGGAATCCCTGATTGAACTGATCAACCGATGTGCTGCAAGTATCCCCAAAGGAAATTCATATTCAATCGGGATTGGTATTCCCGGCACAATCAATCCTCTGACCGGACTGGTTCAGAATGCCAATACAACCTGTCTAATCGGAAAACCGTTTCAGGCAGAACTTGAAAATCGGATTGGACGATCGATTCGCATGGAAAACGATGCAAACTGTTTTACACTTGCGGAATGCCGGGCTGGTGCTGCAAAACAGTATGGTCTGGTTTTTGGAATCATTATGGGCACCGGCTGCGGCGGCGGACTTTGCATAAATGGTTCTGTAAGAAACGGCCCTCATGATATATCCGGAGAATGGGGTCACTTTGGAATTGATCCAAAAGGAACCACCTGCTATTGCGGTAAAAAGGGATGTATTGAAACCAAAATCAGTGGATCTGGTGTTGAAGCATCCTACTTTGCCAGGTTTGGGAAACATCTCACCATGAAAGAAATTGTTGAGGGATACCGCAATCGCATTCCGGATTGCAAAGAGATCTTTTTGCAATTCATAGATGATTTTGGCCGGAGTGTCGGAGGACTGATATCCACCATTGATCCGGATGCAATTGTGATCGGTGGCGGCCTCTCCAACATCCATGAATTATATACAGATGGGATAGAACGGATTAAACATTATGCGTTTCACCAGGATATCCGGACTCCTATACTGAAAAACCAGCTTGGTGATTCAGCAGGTGTCTTTGGAGCTGCCTGGTTAGCCTGACGTTTCCGATAAGCTGGGAAACGGTTTCATTCTCTATAGCCTGTATCGGTATCTCTTCAAAAATATCATTTCACCGCTGGTGTAAATGGCATCCACAACAAATGATAGATTTCCAGTTTTTTTTCCTGAATGTGACCATCCACACCCGTCCAGATCTGATCTTGATTGACACCTGTGAGAAGCGTACCAAAAAAACGGTCCCAGATTGAAAAAATTCCACCAAAATTTGTATTGCGCTCTTCCAGATCCACTGAATGATGCACCCGATGCATGGCCGGCGGTACAAAAAGAATCCAGTAAAGGTTCTCGATCTGTCTGGGCAACTTGATTCCGCTGTGCTGGAAGAAAAAGGATAATAAAAATACACACTCAAAAATAAACACCCCCAAAGGATCTGCTCCAATGAAATAGATCATGCTGATCCCAGCTAAGGAACGAAAGACGATCTCGATCAAATGAAATCGCATGGCAGTGGAAACATCTACATCCAGGTCTGTATGGTGAACCCGGTGAAAGCGCCATAAAAGCGGAATCCGGTGAATCAGGATATGCAGAAAATAAAACATCAGATCCATAAAAACAATGGTATCCACAATTTTCAACCAGGTTGGAATTTCCACCAGATTCATCAGGCCGATATTCTCTTTTGTCACAAAAAAGGCTGTCGTAACCAGTAAGGATGCAACAACCACTTGATAAAAAATGATGTTGATGATTCCCAGGGTCAGGTTATTCATCCACCGCCTGATTTTGGACATGGAATTCTCACGATACGGAATAATAAGCTCCAGAATCAGGAAAAAAATCAATCCACCAAAAACAAAACCGATTTTAATTACATCAAAATTAATATTCGTCATGTTCCTTCTCTCTGCTGGTCACTTTATGATTAACTGGTTTAGGATTCAACGATTATAACAATTTCTTTCGATTTGAGTCAAAAATAACCTGCAATTGGGTTTGACCAGTTCGCTGCCGCCCGTCTTTTTTTATTTGAACCTTTTATATATTTGTGTTTTTAATAAAAGTCAAAACAATGACATTGATATATGAAAAATAGGTTTTTGATAACGTATGGCTCCTATCCATAAAAATCCTTTGGTAACCGTTGATATTATCATTAAAACCCAGGGCGGTATTGTACTGATTGAAAGACTCAATCCTCCTCATGGCTGGGCTCTGCCAGGAGGGTTCGTTGATTATGGCGAAACCGTTGAACGGGCCGCCATTCGGGAAGCAAAAGAAGAAACTTCTCTCTGTGTAACGTTGGAAGAACAGTTTCATACTTATTCGGATCCGAAACGGGACTCAAGGCACCATACGATTTCAACCGTATTTATTGCGCATTCCAGTGATATTCCCAAGGCAGCGGATGATGCAAAAAACCTTGGTGTCTTTTTTCAAAAAAATCTGCCGAACCCGATTGTTTTTGATCATGAAAAAATCATTAATGATTTTTTCAAATACCAGAACGGAATGAAGCGTATCCATATCTTCACTTAATTGTTGGAGGCAGCATGAAATCGCCAGGTTCCTCTACCCAAACCAAACCATTTCAACATCTGAAGAAAATAAACATGATCAGGAGAACCATATGAAAAAAATCGGTATTTTGCTGTCAGGCTGCGGTGCAAAAGATGGCTCGGAAATTCATGAAACAGTATTAACCCTTTTATTTATCGAACAAAGAGGAGCCAAGGCTGTATTCATGGCACCGGATATTGAACAAAGCCAGGTAATCAACCATCTTACCGGTGAGAAGACAATGGAAAAGCGGAACGTACTGGTTGAATCCGCCAGAATTGCAAGGGGAAACATACAAAACATAAAGAATGTTTCCGCTTCAGACATTGACGGTCTTATCCTGCCGGGTGGTTTGGGCGCTGTCTGTAATCTGTCTGATTTCGCATCCAGAGGCAAAGATATGAAGGTCAACCCGGATGTAAAACAACTGATCCAGAAAATGGTCTCGTTGAAAAAACCGGTTGGAGCCATATGTATCGCTCCGGCAACACTGGTTGGAGCCATTCCTGAAAAAAAACCGTCCATTACAATTGGCAATGATATAACCGTATCCCGAAAACTAGAAGAAATGGGCGGCTCACACCAAAATTGTGCTGTGAATGAGATTCATGTGGATGAATTCAATAAGCTGGTAACCACTCCTGCCTATATGATCGGGCCGGGAATCAAAGAAATTGCAATCGGGATCGAAAAACTGGTGGATAAGGTGTTATCGCTCGCTACTGGATAATCTGCTCCGCAAGCCAGAACAATCCCATTCCAACAACAACAGTCCCGGCCAGAGATCTGGTTTTCAGCGCAAACAGGAAGGTTGGAATCGCGACAACCATTTTTGGTTGAAAAATTGCCAGATGCCGGGGTTCACCTGAGGTAACCAGTGCGGGAAGAAGCAGCGCGCTGAGAATGGCGACCGGTATCAGATCCAGCCAGTCCAGAAACCACTGTGGCATTTTTTTCCCGGAAAGAAAAAACATGGGCAACCATCGCGGTATATAGGTCACCATTCCCATACCCAGAAGCAAAATAAGATACGCATTCATTTCCATGGACAATCACTTCCCCATTTTATCGGGTTTGATGAAAACACCCAGTGTTGCTGCTATCATTGATGCGATCACGATATAGCTGTTGCCTGGAATCCATAAGGATAAGATTATAGCTGTTATCGCAGCACAAACTGCCGTGATGATATACCTGAAACCACGCAGTTGGAATACCAGCAGACAGATAAACATTGCAGATAAGGCATAATCCAACCCAAAAGCTTTTTCCGGGATAAACCGGCTGCCGTAACCACCGGCAACCGTACTGATAATCCATACCAGATTTGCGGATTGATTCACCACAAGAGCCCGATTCATGTCCCAAGCGTCCTGATGAAATTTTACCAGATTGACAGCAAAGCTCTCATCCGTGATTCCATAGGAAAAAATGGAAAGAAATCCTGCTTTTTTTTCACCGGAAAACCGGGAAAGAGAGGAACTCATTAAAAAATGACGCAGATTCACCATGAATGTGGTTAAAATGATGGACAGGATTCCGGCATTGGAAACAATCATGGAAACAGCAATAAACTGGGAGCTCCCGGCAAATACCAATATGGACATCAGGGCGATCTCCAGTGGAGAAAGGCCGGCCTTCTGAGCAATGACGCCAAATGCCAGACCGATCGGGATATACCCGAAACAGATGGGCAATCCTGCCCGGACACCGTCCAAAAGCATCTGTCGATTTTTATTGTTCATGAGCTGTTTCCAATCTGTGAATTCACACCCTGTGCTTTTCTGTCATCCAACACATCGACCCCCAATATAATCATAGATGCAAAAAATCAAAATTTGTTTTGCAATCAAAAACAAATTGGTCATTATAAAAATTAAACAAAAGAGCCAATTTCAAAACGATAAAAAACGTCACACAAGCGAAAGCCGGTGTGCAGGAAACCCATCTATATTGACACTGCGGTATAACTACCGTAAAGGGGAATTCATCCATCTTGTAACACTCTGGAAATCAACCCGTCAGGAGCAAAAGCTGTATGAAGAAAGCCGGTAAAAAGGTAACTGCGGATGCAATCGCCGACATGGCGGATAGAGGTGAGGATATTTCTCAATATTTCAGTAACAAAGGCAAAAAAAAATATCCTGCCCAACGCGTTAATGTTGATTTCAATAGCAACATGTTAAAAGAGCTTGATGCGATAGCAAGTGAATTGAACATCAGTCGCCAGGCCCTTATTAAAACGTATCTGCGAAATGCCTTGAACAACCATTATCTGGCACGGCAGAAAAGTATGGCAAAACAATAATCCGGGCGATAGCAGCAAGAAACATCAGCCTGTTTTCCTGCTTCGTCGTTCCTGCGAAGGCAGGAATCCGCTCTGTTGCCCCGCAATGCCGGTTATATATTTCTGTAAATGTGCCCCTCTGTGCTTTTCGGTTATCCGGCATATCGATTCCGAATATAATCACAGGTGAAAAAAATCAAAATTTGTTTTGCATGTAAAGAGCAAGATATGTATAGTGAGCTTACATTTCCTGATTACAGACCCTATGACTCAAGCCTGTTTGAGATATTTTATTTTGGTTAGCTTGTCAATAAAGGCTTGACTTTCAATCCAATGTCAATTATTAGCATCACTCTTTGTCTGGATTTGGATGAGAAAAATGAACATATAACCATGAGTCAGGAATGAATGATTAAATTTTAGCCAGGTTGAACATATAGATATGAGTCAACAGGTACTGATACCATAGAAATAGCCGCTAATCATCCGTGCGAATCAAAAACTTTGGATCATTACCTGTAAATTATGTAAGAAACTTCACTTCGGTAACATCTTTTCTGATCCAATTTGTTTTCTGCATATACAGAAAAATCAATTCTAACAGAATACTGCTTACTCGTTATTTTCTGTTTCTTATTTCTGAGCCATGTTCCCTGACTATCTTTTCAACATATTTCGTGAACAGGTCAAAGGATGAAATGTTATGAAAAATGAAATATCCACACTTCGAAACATCGGAATCAGTGCACATATCGATTCCGGGAAAACCACATTAACGGAAAGAATTCTTTTCTATACCAAACGAATTCATGCCATTCATGATGTGAAAGGCAAGGATGGTGTTGGAGCGACCATGGATTCGATGGAGCTTGAAAAAGAACGAGGAATCACCATTGCCTCGGCAGCAACTTTCTGTGAATGGAAAAACCATGACATCAACATTATCGATACCCCAGGACATGTTGATTTTACGATTGAAGTGGAACGTTCTCTCCGTGTTCTGGATGGAGCAGTGCTGGTTCTTTGCGCTGTTGGAGGAGTACAATCCCAATCCATTACCGTTGACCAGCAGATGAAACGCTATAAAGTCCCGTGTATCGCATTTGTGAATAAATGCGACCGGAATGGTGCCAATCCATTTCGTGTGATCGATCAACTTCGTGATAAACTCGGTCACAATCCGGTTGCCATGCAGATCCCGATCGGTCTGGAAAGCGATCTTGAAGGTGTGATTGATCTAATCAACATGGAGGCTATTTATTTTGATGGAGACAATGGTGAAATTCTCCGCATTGAAGAGATCCCTGAAAGCTTGAGAGCTCAGGCAGCGGAAAAAAGAGAAGAAATGATCGACAAGGCTTCACTTTTTTCAGATGATTTGACAGAGGCGATTCTCGAGGAAAAAGATATCCCTTCGAAATTGTTGCTTGAAGCCATTCGAAAAGGGACCCTGTTGCGTGCCGTTACTCCTGTATTCATGGGGTCTGCCTATAAAAACAAAGGTGTCCAGCCCCTGCTGGATGCAGTCAATAATCTGCTCCCCTGCCCGGCGGATATTCAGAACGAAGCCCTTGATATGGATAATGATGAAATGCCTGTTATTCTGTCAACAGATCCGAATAAACCGGATGTTGCACTGGCTTTCAAGCTTGAAGATGGTCAGTATGGTCAGCTTACCTATATCCGCGTATATCAAGGGAAACTCGCAAAAGGTTCCACTGTTGTAAATGTCCGGACCGGTAAAAAAATTAAAATTGGAAGGCTTGTCCGGATGCATGCGAACCAGATGGAGGATATCGAGACCATCTCCGCGGGTTATATCGGCGCTATTTTTGGTATAGACTGTGCTTCTGGAGATACATTTGTGAGCCCGGAAATCAATTATTCAATGACATCCATGTATGTTCCTGAACCGGTAATTTCCCTGGCCATTATTCCCGAAGACAACAAATCCCAGATCAATATGTCCAAAGCCCTGAACCGTTTTACCAAAGAAGATCCGACCTTCCGAAGTTTTGTTAACGATGAAACCGGCGATACCATTATCGAAGGCATGGGGGAATTGCATCTTGAGGTATATGTTGAACGAATGCATCGGGAATACAATGCAAAGGTGACAACCGGTCAGCCCAGGGTTGCATACCGGGAAACCATCACCAAAAGAGCGGAATTCAATTATACTCACAAAAAACAGACCGGCGGCTCCGGCCAGTACGGTCGCATTACAGGATATATGGAGCCGTGTTTTGATGAGGAATTTATTTTTGAAAATAAAATTACCGGCGGATCCATACCCACTCAGTATATACCTGCATGTGAGAAAGGGTTCAGACTATGTTTGAAGAAAGGGCCGAAGTTGGAATTTCCCGTTACCGGTGTAAAAGTCGCAATTACAGACGGTGCGTCTCATTCGGTTGATTCATCGGATATGGCTTTCCAGGCAGCAGCCAGGGGAGCATTTCTTGAGGGGTACAACAAGGCAAATCCGGTGATTCATGAGCCGATCATGAAGGTTGCGGTGGAAACCCCAACAGAATTCCAGGGGCCTGTAATGGGATCTTTGAATCAGAGACGGGGCATCATTGAAGGTTCACAGGAAGATGGGCCCATGAGTGTCATCGAAGCCCAGGTGCCTTTATCGGAAATGTTCGGGTACTCAACGGTCATCCGATCCCTGACACAAGGGAAGGCACAGTTTACGATGGAGTTTGCAATGTACAAACAAGTCCCCAAACCCATCGCGGAGGAACTGATCAAACAGAAGAACCAAGCAAAAGAAAAAAATAAACAAGCGAAATAATCAATCGAAAACAATACAGGAGCAATAAAATGCAACATGCAAACCATATTGAAGTCAATCAACTGAAATGGCTTGGATACTCGACAGATAACATCCTTCCGGATGGTGGTTTTGGCGCTGTTTTGGCTCGTGCCGGTGCTGGAAAAACATCCCTGCTGGTTCAGATTGCATTAAATTCCATGATCCGGAAACAGCCTGTACTTCATATCAGCCTGGATTATCCGGTAAAAAAGATCAATCTCTGGTATAAAGAGATGTTTCAATTACTGGTTCGGGAGTTCAAGGTTGATCAGGAACGGGAACTTTGGGAAACGATCCTGCCCTACCGGTTCATCCTTACTTTAAAAGTGGATAAATTCAGTGTTCTGAGGCTTGAAGAAAGAGTAAAAGATCTGATCGAACAAGACATCTTTTCACCTCGAATGATCATCATTGACGGACTTCCGTTTGATGAATCGGTCAAAGATATTCTTCTCGAACTCAGGCCTCTTGTCAAGGATCTGAATACCCATGTCTGGTTTACAGTACGAACACACCGGCATGAACAACCAGGGCCGGACCAATTTCCAATCCAGATAACCG
The DNA here is from genome assembly GCA_964437395.1 of uncultured Desulfocicer sp. Taxonomy (GTDB): domain Bacteria; phylum Desulfobacterota; class Desulfobacteria; order Desulfobacterales; family SURF-7; genus QZKS01. The sequence goes on along the minus strand of CAYTGW010000061.1, from coordinate 10,629 downwards.
GTGTAAAAGATCTTTTCGACACCATTATTCAACTGGCCCCGGAAGGCGAACAGATCGGTATCCAGAATTTAAAAGGAGGCTCTGGAGAATCAAATACCGCAAAGCTTGTGGTTGATCCTTCTTCGATGCTGATGAAAAAAATATAGGTCTTACATTCCAATATCATGGTTTTGTGTGGATGCGTTTTTTTAAACCTATATCCTCTTTCACGCTATCGAGGTGGACACGGTTTATCCATTGGCTGTTTTTGCTTTCTTCGAGCAACTTTATTCGTTCCAGAAAATCACCAACAGCCTGATACACCCTCTCGCAACCTTCACCCAGAATGATGCCATGCCGTTTTAAATTAATGACCAGATATTCCTTCTGCTCCGAGCCAAGAAGTTGAAAAATTCTTCTGGACCCATCCGGATTCACTACTGGATCGCGGTTTGACTGGATAACCAGCGCCGGGATCTTGATATTCTCGAGTTTACCCTCAATAGAATCCATCAGCCTTCCTAGTTCCAGAATACCTGCAACCGGATTCCGGGTATAATTGATATGCGGATTTTCAGGAGTGTTGACCACAAATTCTTTTTTTGCAGATTCGAAACTGACCCTGTCCATCAGCCAGTTCCAGAGGTTTACAGCCGGAACAAATTTCGCCGAAAAGTCCTGAAGCTTTAACGGCGGTGAGATTGAAAAGACCCCATTCACATCCTCCACACGGGAACACAGGTCCAGGGCCAGACCTGCTCCAGTGGAAAAACCGCCGACCACAACATTCTTGCAATTGTTCCGCAGGATGGCATACCCTTCTTCAACCGATTCAACCCACTCCATATAGTTTCTAGTGGCAAGATCATCCGGTGAAGTACCATGCCCTTTCAACCTTGGCGCATATACACGGTATCCGATATGGCTCAGGTATTCGGCAAGCCCTCGTACCTCCAATGGCGCCGCCATATACCCGTGAATCAGCAGAACCCCTGTCTCCATGGATTTGCCTTTTAGAAAAATCGGCATCCCCACACTTTTATCTTTCGATTCTCCTTCCACAGCAAAATGGGCATAATCCTTTTCAAAATCAAAAACAGCCTTTTCCATAAGATGTTTAACAACCAGGTGTTTGATTCTGATAGCAGGCTGACGGGCTAAACTCATTAATGCATCCTGATAAAAAGAAATCGGCTCTAGCTCATTGGCCATAACGGAAACCGGATTGCTGATCCGGATCTGGTGAAATTCCGAACGATCGGAAAAATCCGGATCTTTGAGCATCATCCTTTCATTGGCCACGATCACTTTCTTTTCAACTGCCAGAGAGTAAAAATTCCGGTATTTTTGATAACGATCATCGGTCAACAGATGGATCTGATTTCCCATTAATCCATGGTGCCGGTATACTTTCTCTTTCCCAGGTTTTAAAATCACGGCAAGATACCCCCGCCGTCTAAAATCATGTTCATCAATCACATTGGTGCTCAGATATTTCAGAAGTGTTGCAAAAATATGGTCATGATTTACGGTTGTCATACTGTAAATACTGGACATGTAACGTTCCATGACCTTTTGTACAGCAAGCTTCATCAATCTTTTGGAAGAAAGTGAATCATCAAAATTGATAGGTGAAATGTCATTGATATCTGTTTGAATCTTAGGGCTTTTTAAATACTGCTGAATTCTGATGGGCTCCCCAAACCGCATATCCACATCCACACCGGTCAGAAGCATGGTACCTTCAATCATGATCTCTTCCAGCATCCGTTCGGAAAGATTATCCACAAACTTTTCCGCAAGCCGGCTCAGCAGGTTCTCTTTTGCCCGTATGGGATAATAGGTCAGGTTTACCGGAACTATATAGGTTTCATTATCCAGAACCGTTTGGACATCCGTGATTTGAAAAAGTTGAACCAATCGGTCTGCTTCCTGTGGTGAAGCTTTTATCATCTTTTGAAGCCTTTCCCTGTAAAAGGCCGTCCGTAATGCAAGGGCAGCCGTCCCGGTGTGAGGCGGACGTTTGCCGTCCGGAGAGGACATGATGAACTCTCCTCTCTTTCTGCCCTTTCTTTCATATATTTTTTTGTTTTTTACCATCCTTCCTTCCGGGAAAATGACCCAGGATGCTTCTCCGGTTAACAGGCTTTTCACAATCAGCAGATCCCGGTTGGGATCCTTGGTGGACACTGCACCAACCTTATCCAGGTATTCACCCAGACCTCCTTGAAATAAACTGTAATCAGCCAATGACCATATGGGTTTTTCAGTTATTCGGTTGATATGATAAGGAATAAAAAGGGTTTCTATTCGTGTGAAATGATTGATTGCATAAATAATCGCCCCTTTTTTGGGAATATTTTTTTCACCGTGAATTCGAATCTGTGCTTTTGAAAGGCCGGATAAAGCCCGGATTGCATATTTACTGGTGCGATATGCGAAATTGTCCATCACCTTCTCTCCATGAAAAAAGGATTCGATTGTCTCTGGAATCATAAAAATTTTCTTCTATTATGTTTAAAAATTGTAATAGAAAAAACAGCTTAAGTCAAATCCGAATATGACTTGTCAGAATTCCTGACCATTTATCAAAATATGGTAAAAAATGACTTCTCTGCCTGTCCAGCCATGGAGCAGGCCACAAGGTAATCGCATTTGGAATGTCAACTTTTAAATTCCCCCCTCATGGGGGAATAGGTTGAATAAGGATATTATTCCCAAATACGATTACCCTGGACCAGGCCATGATTGATATTGACATCTACGGGGATTACTTTTACATTCTCAATAATTTTTCAAGGCCGATGAGGCATAAATAAATTCCTGGAGGAGTGGATTGTATTCAAAAATTCTCATACTTCGATTTCCCAATACCGGTGTTTCAAAGCCGACCGTTTGCTATTTATCCAAAGATTATGATCTTACATTTACCATCCTGAAAGCAACCATATTGCCCAGAAAAGAAGGGATTCTGGTGATAGAAGTTACCGGTGCCAAGAAGGATTTTAAAAGAGGAATGGCCTTTCTGAGGGATCAGGGGATTCAGGTTCAAAATGCATCCCAGGAAGTAAACCGTGATAAGGAGAAATGCATTCATTGCGGGGCCTGTACTGCCGTGTGTCCAACCGGTGCACTGTCTGTGAAACGATCGGATCTGAGTGTTGATTTCAATATCCAGAAATGCAGTGTATGTGAGTTGTGTGTCACTGCCTGCCCCACCCGGGCAATGAAGGTTCAACCCACCTCTGAAACTTTTTTTTAAATGAAACCAAGGATTGCGGTAGCTATCAGCGGGGGTATCGATTCCCTGACCACAGCCTTTCTGCTGAAACAGGAAGGATATGACGTAATGGGTATCCATTTTATCACCGGGTTTGAAACGGAGTTGATAAGCCAACCAGACCGGGCAGCCCGATATTTGAACAATCCTTCTGCTGCACAAAAAAAAATACAAACAATTGAGGATCAGCTCGGTATTCCCATTACCATTCTGGACTGCAGAAAAGAATTTCAGGAAAAGGTTGTTCAATACTTCACTTCCTCATATGTAAAGGGACAGACACCCAATCCATGCCTGGTCTGCAACCCTCAGATCAAATTTGGCATGCTCCTTGATTATGCAAAATCTGTCGGCGCCACTCAGCTTGCGACCGGTCATTATGTAAAAAAACAACTGGATCTAAATAGTGTTTCCCACTTATTTAAAGGGGATGACCCGCAAAAGGATCAATCCTATTTCCTTGCCTTTCTTACGCAGAAACAACTGGCTGATGCGTGTTTCCCATTAGGATCGATGCATAAATCCACGGTAAAAAAATTCGCAATTGAAAACGGATTACACCCGGTCACAGATAAAGAGAGTCAGGACATCTGCTTTATCCTTGGAAAATCTTATATTGATTTTCTGCATAACCAGAACATTCCTTTTAAACCCGGTATCATCGCCGATAAAAAGGGCAATATTCTGGGTGAGCATAAGGGGCTCCATTATTTTACAATTGGGCAGAGAAAGGGAATCAACTGTCCATCTTCAGCACCATATTATGTGTTACAACTGGATACGGAAAACAACAGAATCATCGTGGGGGAAAAACAGGATCTCTATTCATCCGGTTGCATTGTGAAAGATGTCAACTGGATTATCAAACCATCATCCTTTCCGATCACTTGCAGCGTGAAAATCCGATATCAGCACAAACCCGCTCCGGCGACTATCGATACCGATGATACAAAACAATTCACAATTCGTTTCCAGACATCCCAGCTCTCGGTAACACCAGGGCAAGGCGCTGTTTTCTACGACAAGAATGAGGTTATTGGCGGAGGATGGATAACCCAGGCCCTATGAATCAAAAGTGCAAGTATAAAATCATCACCCTGGGCTGCAAAGTGAATCAGTTTGAATCCGATGCAATCGGCCAGTTTCTCAAAGAATCTGACTGGCTGTCCATTCAGGCAGATGAAGAAGCAGATATTGTGATCATCAATACCTGTACTGTAACACAAAAAGCCTCTATGCAATCCCGTCAGGCCATACGCCATGCAATACGATCCAATCCGGATGCAAGGATTGTGGTAACAGGCTGCTATGCTCAAAACAGCGCAGAAGAGCTGAAACAGATTAAAGGAATCCATGATATTATCGGATCTGCTCTCAAGCACCGTATTCCCCAGGCGCTACTTTCAACTCCCGGAAAACAAAAACCGGATTCACCCCTTGTGATTATCCCGGATATCAACCGGGAACAGATTTTCAAGCAGACCATGGTGGGTATCTCCGGTAACCGGACAAGGCCGTTTTTGAAAATACAAGATGGATGCAATGCATTTTGCACCTATTGTATCGTTCCCTATACACGGGGAAGGAGCAGGAGCATGCCTGCGGATGATGTCCTTCAGAAGATTGAGCTATTTTCATCAGCAGGATACAAGGAGGTTGTCCTTACCGGAATTCACTTAGGGTGCTATGGAAAAGATTTTCCAACCGGAAAAAATTCCCTGTATAAGCTTCTTAAAATGATTGATAACAGGAGTACGATAGAACGGGTACGCCTTTCCTCCATAGAACCTCATGAGCTGACGACAGATATCATTGAATTGGTTGCATCCTCTACAAGACTCTGTAACCATTTTCATATCCCTCTTCAAAGCGGAGATGATACAATCCTGAAAAAAATGAAACGCCCATATACAGGCGAACAATTCAGCAGCCTGATCTCCCTCATCCATCAAAAAATTCCGGAAGCTTCCATTGGGGTGGATATTCTCATCGGTTTTCCAGGTGAAAACCAGGGCGCTTTTCAAAATACATACGACCTTGTCCAGGAGCTTCCGATCACCTATCTGCATGTTTTCCCCTATTCGGGAAGACAAGGGACACTTGCGGCCCAATATCCAAATCCGGTTTCCCAACCGACGATTAAAGAAAGGTGTCAAAAGATAAGGAATCTGGGAATCCGGAAGAAAAACCTGTTTTTAGAAAAATCCATTGACCGAATCGTGGATGTTCTGGCTGAGGAAACCAGGGATAAAAAAACCAATTTGTTAAAAGGAATTACATCCAATTACATAACGGTATTATTTGAAGGGCCGGATTCATTGAAAAAAAAGATAATCAAAACAAAAATCATCGAACAGATCGATTCCACTGCAGTAATGGGTGCAGTGGAATAATATCGAATAGAAACCTCTATATCCCCCTTTCTTTTCGAATATTTTCATATGCTTCCTGTATCTCACGGAATTTCTCATTTGCAAACTTCGTGAATTCCTCTGGCAGTCCTTTAGATATGATTTTGTCCGGATGGTACTCAAAGACCAGTTTCCGGTACTGTTTTTTGATCTGCTCATTGGAATCTTTCTTATCACTGTTCAAAATCGCATAATATTTTTGAAAATCGTCTACATATCTGGATTTAATGCGTTTATACGCATCCGGATGAAAACGGAAAATTCTTACAGCTTCCAGTATGAGCATCTCTTCCTGCTGGTTCATCCGGCCGTCAGCCAGGGAAACCCGAAACAGAATATCAATCATCAATTCAAGTAACTGAGGTTGTGTTTGAAACTGTTTGAAAAACTGGGCTGCAAATTCGTTGAATGGTTCCGGAGACTGGATTGCGGCATTGAAAATCCGGATGGCAATATTCTGGCCCTGTATATCCAGATTTAAATCTTTTATCATAACTGCCCGGATGGAATCGATCTCTTCTTCTGATATCCGGCCATCCACCCTTGCAAGCTTTGCTATCATTGAGAATGCTGCTACAAAAAAAGTAAGCTGCGATGTTTCTCCTGATGACAATAAACGGTTTCCGTCCGAAAGATATCGATCCTCACTGGTATCAAATGCATGCCCGAACGTTGCGCCGGCAACTGCACCCAGGGGGCCCCCCAATACAAATCCAATGGCACCACCAACAAGCTTTCCCATCCAGCTCATATTCTAACTCCTGTTCCTACCCCACCTTGCCTGTTGCAGACCAACCTCACCAGACACTTTCCAAAATCATAACCCTGAAGTACCGGTCTGGTTTTTCCAATCTTCCGGCTTGACACAACCTCGTATGGCATCTATATTTGCATTCATTACAACAGGTAAATCGTATACGTTCCATTCAAAAGTGACTTCAACCACAGGGTGTAATCAAAAGTGTTGGGTTTCAACCAGAATATGGATTCCGGATCTCCGCTTCGCTCCGCCCGGAATGACGGACAGCGCTGCTGCCGTCATGCCGGACTTGATCCGGCATCCAACATTTACCCAACAATTTTGATTACACCCTCAACCACAAGGCTTATTGCATGTTATCCAAAAAAAGTATAGGAATTCTTATCCTTACATCTTGTTTCACCATGTTTTCAACCCTTTCCGCTGCTGATGAGATTGCTGCTGCCGGCCGTGCAATTTTCAATCAACATCAGGATGCTGTTGTAAGAGTTACATTGATTATCAAATTCCGTTTATTCATGAATGGGAACGAAAAGAAAAACAGTGAGTCAAAAACAGAGACAACCGGAACCATTCTGTCTCCTTCGGGTCTGACCCTGATCTCCCTGAACACAACGGAACCGGATAAAATGGCCGAAGAAAATATCAAACGCCAATCCGGCGCACAAATGAAACTTGAATCCGAGCTGGGAGATATCAAGATTATTCTATCGGATGGAAAAGAGATACCAGGTACGATTGTATTGCGGGATCGCGATCTGGATCTTGCATTTAAAAAAAAAAAAAAAAAGTATGAGCTTCCTTTCCATTCCATTGGTGCTGTAAAACAAGGCAAACCTGAAATCATGGATCTTGTTTTTTCCCTTGGCAGGCTTGGGAAACTGGGAAGTCACACAGCGACGATCTCCATAGACAGAATCCATGCAATTGTTAAAAAACCTCGAACCGTATATATTCCATTTTTTACAAGGGAGCTGGGATCTCCTCTTTTCTCGGAAAATGGCGACTGGATCGGTAATATGCTGATCCGGTATAATCAGTCCGGTAACACTTTCCCGGCAGCTATTTTTGTGATTCTGCCGGCGGAAGATATCATGGAGATTGCCGCTCAGGCACCAGAGGTTGGAGCAGCCACACCAGAGTGATTCACACATTTGAACATTATTCGGGAGCAATCGTGAGCCATATCAAATCCAGTATTCCGGTCTTGGTAATTCTATTCATAATCTGTGTTGTCTGCCTGTTTCCCTGTTACGCTGATACGACCACACCCCCTGACCGTGAATCCATTGACCAGGCGATCAGAATGGTGAAACCTGCCCTGGTTAAAATTCATGCCCTCTCCACTTCTTACAATGCAGGCAGAGAAATCAAAAATGAATTTACGGGAAGCGGCACCATAATCTCTCCGAACGGTCACATCATCACCAATCACCATGTTGTCGGACATGCTGTACGGCTGAGATGTACGCTTTCGGATAATGAAGAAATCGAAGCTGAAATCATCGGTACGGATGCATTATCGGATATTGCCGTCATCCGCCTTCAATCGGAGAAAGACAGGGTTTATCCCTTTGCCACATTTGGTGATTCTTCCCTGGTAAATGTTGGTGAAAAAATTATCGCTATGGGAAGTCCGATATCTCTTTCCCAATCCGTGACTTTTGGTGTGATCAGCAATATCGGCATGACCATCCCAAAATCCTATCGAAAAGATCAATACACCTTCAGCCTGGATGGTGAGGATGTGGGCAGCTTTGTATTATGGATCGGTCATGATGCGGCAATATATCCGGGTAATTCCGGAGGACCGCTTGTAAACCTGAAAGGTGAAATTATCGGCATCAATGAGATTGTGTTTGGGCTCAGCGGTGCGATCCCATCCAACCTGGCGAAAGAGGTTGCCATCCAACTGAAAAAAAATGGTACTGTAACCAGAAGTTATCTGGGAATAGAGGTTCAACCCCTGTTAAAATATTCGAATATTAAAAAAGGCGGAATCATCAGTGGAGTGATTCAGGAGTCCCCTGCAGAAAATGCCGGATTCAAATCAGGTGACATTTTGCTGAAGATCGGAGGGCATCCTGTCAATCTCAAATACTATGAGGAAATGCCGCTTTTTCACCAGATGACAGCCAACCTGCCGATTGGAAAACCCATTCAGGCTGAAGTATTACGCAACAATGACCCTATTGTTTTGACGGTGACACCATCCCTGCGCGAACCCGCGGAACCGGAAACAATTGAATCAAAGCCCTGGGGAATTACAATCCGGAACATTTCTTCGGAAGCCAGCAAGAAACTGAAGCTCAAAGATCAGGAAGGTGTTCTGGTGACATCGGTCAGACCCGGAGGGCCCAGCGGACTGGCCAAACCGGTTGTCATGCCCAAAGATACGATTATCAAAATTAACAATAGGCCGATTCAAAACATAAAAAAATTTCTGTCCACTACAAGTGATCTCATTAAAGACAAAACAGAACCGATTCCAACACTTATTGAAGCGACCCGTGATGGTCAGTCCTTCATCAGTGTCATTCCGGTTGGTATTCAAAAAACCAGTGACGAAGGACGTGAAGTCAGGAAAGCGTGGATACCTGTAAACACACAGGTCATCACCAGAGAGATCGCACAGATTATGAAAATGCCGGATCTGACCGGGATTCGTATCACGAGGCTCCTGGATGAAAAATTTTGTAAAAATGCGGACCTTTCTGTTGGTGATCTTGTTATAGGACTGGATGGTGAAAAAATTCCGGCGGCCTTTCCAGAAGATTCTGAAGTCTTTTCCAGTATGATACGCCAATACCAGATCGATTCAACCGTCAATCTGGATATCATCCGGAACAATGAGAAAATGGTTGTTTCCGTGACATTGCCGCGTTCTCCCGAACCAGCCCGTGAAATGGAAAAATATCAGGATGACAATTATGAATTTACGGTGCGCGATCTCTCGTTTATGAAAAAAATCGATCTCCAGTGGCCCCTGGATCAGCAAGGCGTAATTGTGGAAGAAGTTGCGCCCGGAAGTTGGGCGGCGCTTGGAGAACTATCCGTTGATGACCTGATCATCGAAATCAACAACCAATCCATCAAAGATGTCAGCCAGTTCAGAAAAACCATGGAACAACTGAACTCGGAAAAACCAAAAGCGATCATGATGCATATCTTACGCGGATCCAATCATAAATTCCTGGAGATTGAATCTGAATGGAAATAATCATCCCATTCCTGGAGATAAAAAATGGACTTTCTGGCGCAACTGGGTATCGAAAAAGTCAACTCCGGAGCATCTACCGGAAACCAATGGTTATCTTCATCTAAACAAGACCAGCTCATGGTGTCGTCCCCTGTTGATGCCAAACCGATTGCTGCAATTCAGCCCTGTTCTTCTGAAGTGTTCGAGCAGATCATGGAAGTTGCCCAGCGTGCTTTTCTTCACTGGCGGATGGTTCCACCACCCAAACGGGGAGAGCTGATTCGTAAAATAGGGATGAAATTGAGAGAGCATAAAGCTCCTCTCGGTAAATTGATCTCTTATGAGATGGGCAAATCCCTTCAGGAAGGATGGGGTGAAGTTCAGGAGATGATTGATATCTGCGACTTTGCGGTCGGTCAATCCAGGATGCTGTATGGCCGGACCATTGCCTCGGAGCGGGAGCAGCATAAAATGGTTGAACAGTATCAACCACTGGGAGTAGTTGGTGTTCTCACCGCCTTTAACTTTCCGGCGGCTGTCTGGGCATGGAATGCAATGATCGGTGCGGTTTGCGGGGATGTAATTCTCTGGAAGCCGTCTTCAAAGGTTCCATTAACCGCAATCGCCATTCAGAAAATCATCGGGCCGATCGTAAAGGCCGAAGGTCTGCCGGAAGGTATCTTTTCTTTGGTGGTCGGCAAAGGGAAAACACTCGGAGAAAAAATCATCCAGGATCATCGTATTCCATTGATTTCATTCACCGGTTCCATTCCAACCGGACGTCATGTTGCAACGGTTCTGGCAAACCGGTTTGGTAAATCAATCCTTGAACTGGGAGGTAACAATGCGGTGATCCTGGCTCCGGATGCCAACCTGAAACTGGCTGTTCCAGCCATTGTATTCGGGGCAGTCGGCACTGCCGGACAACGGTGTACGACCATCAGGCGGCTGATCATCCATGAATCCATTTTTGATCCAATAAAAAATGCATTGGTTAAGG
>CAYTGW010000060.1:0-19053 GCA_964437395.1 uncultured Desulfocicer sp. | reverse complement strand
AGGCCATGGATAAATTTTCAAGTTAAAATACTTTTAAGTATCGTTGTAGGGTTAAATGGTACCCTGGCTTACAAAAACAATTGCAAGCCAATTGCAAATGGTCGGATCTGAAAGTCTATGAAACTGGCATAGATCCGTAATCGCTTAATAAACCCAATCTTCACAGTCTGGGGTGGTGAAAATCACACAAAATCCCCCCCCCTCATCGATTTGATCCCATTTTTGTTCCATTTTTCTTACAGCCCTTTTCACCTCAATTCTTTTCGATTGAACTGATCGGCCAACATTTCTATGAAACCATTCAGACACTTGCTTTGTAGGTACTGTCTCTAACTGATTTTCGCTATGACTGCAAATATATCAATTTTTTCAAAACAAAATGAGATTTTTATTGTTTTTGCACAAGTAATATATATTCTGATTATTTGGAATATGAAAACTGTTCTCAAATATATTGGGTTACTAATAATAATCTGTATCATATTCAGCTTACTATCAGTTGCTAATTTTGGATTAGATAATTTGATTTTTAGTATGTTCATTATTCCAGGCCATCATCCATGGGAAACAGATCTCAAACAATTATACCAACTATTTATCCCACTTTATATCCCAATGTTTGTTGTATTATGGATAAGTTTCATATCTTGTATACACGCATTCAGAGAATGGAAAGGCTTATCATCTTTTTTAGTAAAACGGCCATGGCTATTTTTACTTTCCATATCAATTGTTATGCTTTCTATATCCGTATTTGGAAGAATGAAGATCGGCGGTGACGTTAATACATTCCACTCAATTTATTACCTGATCGCAACACTTGCTTTGCTTTTAGTGGAAACAAATATATCTGATACAAAAAATAAAGCATCATGGAATAATCGACAGCTTGTCTTTCTTTGTTTAGCAACAATAATCCTCTGCCCTTGGAATAAAATCAATTTTAATAGCTTTTGGTTCAAAATTTCAAAAAATCAGATAGAAGAGGCCTATGGATTCGCCGTGACACATCCAGGTGAAGTTTATTTCCCTTGGTATCCCATAGTAAACGTAACGGTTGATAAGAAATTATACCATTATTCGTATGGTATATACGACAGAGAATTAGCCGGCTACAAGATAGGCAAAGAGCTTTTCTTAGCCAATATTCCCCCAAAAATGAAATACATTGTATTTGCCAGTCCTGACGGGAGTTTTTTTGAAGGGATACCATCAAACAAATTTTATCGTTCAACAATTTTAAAATACTGTCCTGAATTCTCTAAAAGAGTATATTCGGACAATTTATCAAACGATAGATGGATTATCTTATCGAAAATGAACTTTGACCGTACATTTGGCACCAAATTTTTTATTTGTTTAGCGATAGATTTTACTATAATAACTCAACAACTGGTTTAAGTGAATCTGTTATGAATCAAATTTCTCTTTCCGTTATCGTGCCTGTATACAATGAGGAATATCTTGTCGAAGAAAGTCTTAATCGGCTTGATATTTTAGGAAAAAGTCCTCATCTGAATAGAATACAAATTATTGTCGTAAACGACCATTCCTCCGACAATACTGCACGAATTCTAGACCATTTTTCCAAAATAAAAACAAAAAATGATTCAAATTTCGATTGGATATTTCTTGAGCATCCACGAAATATGGGTAAAGGAAAAGCAATTCAGACCGCATTGAGTCATGCTGATTGTGAAATATGCATAATTCATGATGCGGATCTAGAATATGATCCGAAAGATATCCTGCGAATAATTCCGCTTTTTATAGAAGAAAATGCCGATGCAGTTTTTGGATCACGGTTTGCGGTCCATGAATATAGACGCGTTTTAATGTATCGTCATCAGTTAGGAAATAAGTTGCTCACATTTTTATGCAATGTAGTGTCTAATTTAAATTTATCGGATATGGAAACTTGCTATAAAGCCGTTCGTACAGATTTATTTAAGAGTATCCCCATAAGAAGCAATGATTTTAGAATTGAGCCTGAAATTACAATCAAGCTTTCCAAAAGAGCAGCGAAATTATTTGAAGTGCCGATCAATTATTGTGGGAGGACCTACCAAGAAGGGAAGAAAATAAATTGGGTTGATGGGTTTAAGGCGATTCTTGCAATAATACAATTCGGATTTTCAGATGACATTTTTACGGAGGATCAGTACGGGAGTCAAATTTTAGCAAGGCTAAGTCGTGCGCGTAAGTTTAATTCATGGTTAGCCGAAACGATATCACCATATGTCGGCCAAGAAGTACTGGAAATCGGAGCCGGAATCGGCAATCTAACGAAAGAGCTGATCCCTAGAAAAATTTATTTTGCTACGGATATAAATCCATTATATCTTCAAATGGCAAACAATTTAAAATTGGATAAACCCTATCTGCGAGTTGATTATTTAGATCTCAACAATGTAAGCGAATTTGTCCGTCAGAATAAATTGTTTGACACCATTATATGTTTAAACGTTATAGAACATATTGATGATGATAATCTTGCGTTAAAAAACATCTCTTCACTTTTATCCAAAAATGGAAAAGCAATTGTGCTTGTACCACGAGGGCAATGGCTATTTGGTACACTCGATCAAGTCCTTGGTCATAAACGCAGATACTCAGAAGCTATGCTGAAACAACTTGCAGAAAAAAATGGTTTTACTATAGAGAAAATACTTCATTTTAATCGAGCAAGTACGATACCATGGTGGATCAACGGCAAGCTGATGAGAAAAAGATCATTTGGATATTTCCAAATATTTTTTATGAATATGATTACCCCGATACTCCGTAGAATTGATTCATTTATCCCTATTCAATCACTTAGTTATATTGTAATTCTTAAGAAAAAGTGATGTCCGAATTAAAACATAGGAATGCATCTATTCAGTCCGGGGGACTTCCATAGCAACGGATAATGCTTCTTTCATTTAGTTGAAACGTCGCCAATAATTTCATTTCATGTAAGACATACTTAGATATAGGATCATTGGATGGAAACCAGATTTGCTTTCCGAACCATTCGAATCTTCCTTCATGCAGTGAAATCGGAGCCAGGGCAGGTATGGATTCGAACATGAATGCAATTTTCGGAATTCGGTTGCTTTGGATCATGTGATTTACGGCTGTGCGATAATATTCTCCGGGAACTACTGTGATGGAGATATAGGAATCTTCGATCGCAGGTCGCCGCTTGGCAATCATATGGACCATCGGCGATAACACGTATGAAAGAATATAGTCATTCTCGTCCGTGTATTTATTCGATATCTCAAAGATCCAATCGTATAATTTTTTATAAGTCGGATTTGTTTTGATGCCTTTGCCAAAGCCTTTGTCAATCGTGACGGATGCTTGCCGCGGTGTAACGTCAAAATAAGTGAACTGCCAATCAAACCATGCAGTCGTCAGATAGAAAGGGGCCAGAACCAGTGCCAGGATAATGCCTTTAATAAAATTGGACCTTGGTGCGATTCTTTTTACATTCAGTAGAAAGATTGAAAAAGATACAGTGGCGGGGATAGCGGCATGCAAAACGGTCAATGAGCCCAAACTCGAAAAGGTCATACTCGTGATTCCGAACACAGTACATGGCACCATCAAAACGATGACAATGCAATCCTCCAGAGTAATCGTTTTGTGCATGATATACCTATAAAAAATAAAAGCCCAGAAAAACAGACAGAAGACAATGAGTAAGGAGGAAAACCACATGATGTGAGAAAACCAGGAGAAAACAGGATGGATTAATCCCCCAAAAGAACTCACGATAATAACTAAAATAACAATAGATAATATGCATAGTGATAGTAATATGGCCGGAATTTTGCTAAAATTCAGTGCGATGCGTGTACCTAATAGAAAAAGGGCTGTTACGCCGATGTATTTGCATATCTCCAAATTGACTGCAATTAATGAACGCGCGGAATGGTTGGGCGTAGATAATAGTAATTTTGATGAGTTATATAAATTGTTGATATAGGGGACGTTGAAATAGTAGATAAATATAAGCCATAACAAGACAAAAGGGGCTACAATAAAAAACAGATCGATCAGATTGAAATTTTTATAAGGCGATTGCAGTCTTGGGGCAATTAAAAAAAAAATAACTGGAGACAGAACGATAGTGCTCAAGTGAAGAACGGATAAACTGATGCACCAAAGACAGAAACCGCTCAGTCCATACAGAATGCGTTTGATCGATGGATTCTTCTGGTGAAGTCCTAAGAGAAACAGGGAAATATGGCCAACTAAAAAAAAGTGAGGATACGTATAATATGACAGATTGGATATCATTCCAATCGGATCCAGTCCTGTAAAGGCGAAAAGAGTTAAGATAAGGGGGTAAAAAAACCAATATTTCTTATGCGGGCCGTACAGTGAAAAACTGAGAAATAAGAGGCAAAGCAAAGTAAGAAAAAATTGTAATTTTCGAAAAGCAAGTAATGTCATTTCGGGGAAAAAACGAAATAAAACTGCATTAATTAGTCTGAAATCCCGAAGTGCGCCGGTGATTTTACCCTGATAAGGATGATCTCCCGCTGCCAAGCGCCAGCTTTCGGTCATATGGTAGCCTTCATCTATAAAATTGAATCCGTAATGAAGTTTTTGCCAACCCATAAACGCAGAAGCGGCGAATACCAAAAGACCGAACCCGAACAACCACAGTTGCTTGGATTTTCGCTCTCCACTAAAAATTATGTTCTCGTCATTACTTTCCAAAATTTTCATTGTGTTTGTTTGGTGTAGGAATAAAAAATATAATGTCAAATAATTGTTGAACAGCTTTGAAATCATTTTCATCCGATAAATTGTATTTACTACCATTTATTGTCAGTAATTCGGTGAACCTATTCTCCATATAAGTTCTTGTCGCTGTTATGTTCAAATCAGGGCGTTGAAGAAACATATTAAAAAGGCCTACATCACAGCCTGTTACAATATTGCAACCTGCTACAAGTAAAATTTTGCTTTTTGGTGGTATTTCCTCGGCATAGTATCGCCATGCTTGATTTGAAAAATACTTATGATAATACCAAGCCGTTCTATCTTTATATAGGTATTTTAAAAATGAAAAGTTGGCTATGTTTAGAAAAAATGAAAGATAGACAAGGTTGATGATTGATATGATAAGCGCGATTTTTGAAAAGTATTTCCAAAATATAGGATATTTTTTTAATACCATGTCAAAAACAAACGATAGGCAGATGATCCCACTTGCAAAGGTGATCGCATAGAACCTGCCATTCCAAGGCGTCCAAGGCATTTTAAGAATAGTAATAATGGTTGTTGCCATTACTGAAATGGAAAGCACTCGAATAAAACCGGTCCCCTTAATAACAGAGAATAAGATTGCAAATAATATAGGCATTCCCCATAAGCCATACCAAGCATTCACATCAGTTGGAAAAAAGGAGCCTGAAAGATCAATCCTCGAAAGTTGATCAGGAAAAAGAACACCTATATTTCTATATCGGCCGAATAATGAATCATGAAATCTTGTAAGAATTTCTCCTCCGAATTCTAATGGAAAATCAATGGAACGAAAGAGAAAACGAATTAAATTAACTATAATATCAGATAGATTTTTATTTTCGGAAAGCTGAGAATAAAAAATATCCGATCCCAAAATGTTGCCGTATTTATGAAAATTATGAAGACAAACGGTGCTGAAAACATAGATTAATAGTAAGGGGAGAATTATCGACAGAATATTAATTACATTAATATGGCGAATAGATTTGGAAAAATCATTTTTACTATTTAAGAAATAAATTCCAAAGAAAACCACGAAAGAAAGAAAAAAAGAAGCAAAAGTGAATTTTATATTTAATCCGAAGAGCAACGAAATAATCAGTAAATAAAAATGGACGTATTGCATTGTCTTTAATAAATTGAAGAACGATAAAAAACAAACAACTGCAATCGACGCTAATATTAAGTCGTTTTTTGTGGACGAGGCGCATACTACAAACATTGATAGCGAAGAGGCGATAATGCAAACAATTTTATCCAAATTGTTGTTCGGGAATATTTTGGATACCAAAGAATATATGCCCGAAATCATAGCCGTATAACTAAGGAAACCATAGGTTGCAAGCCCATAATCAGTGAAAAACCTTAAATACAGAAAATATAGAATATCATAACCTATCGGCATGATATCTTGTCGATAATCTGAAAAATTATTTAAGAACAATTGTCCTTCATTTTGCATCATCATTATTCGGGTAAGATGATAGGTCTGGCTGTCCCAGGTAGTAGGAGGCAATAAAAAACCTTTGATAAACATGCAAATCAAAGAAAAGGAAATTAAAAATGAGTAACCTATGTTGTTTGTAACGAAAAGTGAAACAAGCCTGAATGATTCAGAAATTAACTGTCGGTTTCTGTGAAAAAGATAGATGGATCCGATAATGAAAAGTATATCGCAAAAAAAGTAAAATCGATGTATCCTGAATAAAAAAAAGAGATGAATCGAAACTGAAAGAATAGATAATAACAAAATCAAAGAATATGCATAGGATTCAGCTAATGATTGAATATGCCGGCGAACCTCGGAAAAGATTGCAAAAAGAAAAAAGAAGTTTTCAAGTGTCGCAAGTAGTGAAAGGAAAAATGACATGCCATGAACCAGTTAATAATGTAGTCTTTGTTTGTTTTTAATTCAGTATGTTTCTGTTTTAATTCGGTAGCCCAAAATTCATCCTTCCACCTTTGGCATCCCGTAACTCAGATTTCCAATTTGGATCGTTATTTTTGAAATAGGGGGCACCAAGATTAGTAGACTCCATCAACCTGGCTATCGCTTACTTATAAAAAAGGAGAGGGGGAGTAAAGTCCCTCTCCATCTGGGGGAAAAACATTGGATAAGGAAAAATGTCAGGGTTTGATTTCCACCTCATATCTGTAAAAAATGGGATCTTCGCCATTCAATTTCATAACCGGCAATTGAAAAGCATCCGTGGATGAGAAATAAATGGTTTGCCCAATGGGCAACGTTAGGAATCGTTGTTTCAACTCATGGCCATCGACCACGATAAACCATTCATCATCTCTTTGCGCTGAAAATGCAAATCGTTTTTCATCCGGGCTGAATCCAACATGCCGGACAGCCTCATAGGGACCAAGTTTTGTACCATCTATAAGCATATATTTCTTGCCGTCAGACTCAACCACATAGGCAAGTCTTTGGCCGGAATAACTGAAAACCGGTATTCCGATGGAATCTTGTGGATCGCTTTCCTTATTATCCAGAACCAAAACCCGCTTTCCGTTTTCAAGTGTGCCTATATAATATAATATACTCCTTCCATTGACAAATTCGGGCCCAGTAATAGAATTATATTTTTTATGTGGCTGGCCGTTGTAAACTACAAAGCTCTTCCCATTTTCCATGGCGCGGTAGGCAAGATGGGCAGAGTCGGAGCTGAAAACAATAGTGTCGATGGCATCATATTCCGCAGTTGGTTGTCCGTTAATAATTAGTTTCTCTCTATTACCGAATCGGGCACTATAAGCATATTGTTTTGAATCAGGGCTGTAGCTAAACTGGATCGCCAAATCCGCAGCCTCACCTTTAATGTTATCGACCACGAGATACCACTTGTTATTCGAATTTATACCGTATGTGAAATGCGAAGAGTCGTTACTGAAAGTGTTCATGCCGATAAAGTCACCGGTTTGTGAAAGCTCATTGCCGTCCAAAACCACAACCATATTTTTCCCTTTTTTGGCCATATATGAAATATGTTTTGAATCACGACTATAAGTGAAGGTGGTTACCAAAGCATATTCTTTTTGGGGCTTTAGTTTATTCTCCACGGCGAGCCATCCATTCTTATCAAACGCACTGTATGCAAATCTTTTGGAATCCGGACTAAACTGAAGTTCTTCTATTCTTTCATAGCCCTTTCCAGTTTTTTGATCCATAACAATATAATGTGTTTTTCCTGTACTGCCGATGTAAGCCAAATGATTTCCATCCGGACTGAACACCGATCTCCCCAGATTGTCAAATCCCGGGCCTTTTTGATTATTCAATACCATGTACCATTTTTTGCCGTCATAGGCAGTATAGGCCATCTGATCACCGGTTGAGTTTAAAATAGGGGTTCCTATTCCAATCTTGACCCAGCTATTACTATCCGGCTTGTCGTTTAAACAGGCAACCATTCCTTTATCGTTTTTTATTGCATAAACAATATTTCGTCCATCAGTGCTTATCGCCAGCGATGCAGGAAAAATTTTGGTTTGTTTATCGGTTTTGGCCAAAATAGTCATTTTTTCACTATAGGAGAATTCGGCCGCATGGAGTTGGTTCGTGTTTGGTGGACAGTTGTAGAAGACTGAAAGTATAATTATTATTGAACACAAGACCCATCTTTTATTGATCGTTTGTCTCATCAAAAATAGCTCCCAATTTGTTTGTTGATTTGAGTGTAGGATTTCTGAATCCCTGGTAAATATCCGTATACCATACAAAAATGGAACAATCCGTTATACGATCCTGGTTTTCGGCAAGCCCTTTGACACTGAAAAATTCGTGAGCACCAGCATAATGAATTCATAAAATGATGTCAACAATGACGCTTTATTAAATTAAAAACGAAAAGTAAGACATTCATCAAGAGTATTCCTGGCACTTTTTTCAAAAAATATACGCCTCGAAATGAAGGGGTACGGATTACAAGATTGAATCCTGATAGCCCGTTGGGACTCCAGCCAATAATTTTGTTTTTTTATCTGCTTTGAAGCCTCATTCCGGCAACGAGAAAAAATAGAAATGAGTCGAATGAAAATATTCTGTGGGGTAATCATGGACGAATCAGGTGAAATTGAGGGCTAAATCCCTCCTAATCCGAGGGTGGTTCCGGATGCTACGGTTTGGGCGTCATTAACGATTCGCTGCGCTTCCTGTGGCGGTCCGGCGAATTGGCCTATAGTGGATGCGGCACCAAGGTTGGTCTGAATATCACCAGCGGTTTGTGAGATCGGTTGAATTGCATTGTTGTAGTGAAATGATGCATCAGATGCCGGCCCTGTCGCAATTTGGGCGTCGGAAGCATTCCGGGCATAAATGTCTTCAAGTTGATTATCCGACATCTTTTCCAAGGCAAGTGCAGTAGGCGACATGGCTAAAAGAAGCCCGTAAAAGAGAATGACCAACAGTATTTGCATAATTATTGGGTATTTTATTGATTGTTTGGTCATCTTTATCGCTTTCCTGCTATAAAAGCTGGTTTTGATAATAAAATGTGCATAACGATTGTAAACAACGTTTACTAAGACCAAAATTGTTTGTCAAGAGAAAAATCATAGTCATGGAAAAAAATAGCCGCCAAGTACAATTCGATATTACCGGTTATTTGGTTTTGTAAGCACTTGTTTTAGATTGATACGTGCATTTTGGAAATCAGGGTTTATTCGGATAGCGCTTTGAAAGTTTTTCACGGCATTGCCGATTTGGTTTTCCTGATAATTTAAAACTCCCAGATTGTTATAGGCATCGGCAAAATCGGGCTTGAGTTCAATGGCTTTGAAATAATGCCCCTTTGCTTCAATCAATTGACCCTTATCGGCTAGCAGATTGCCGATATTGTTATGCGCCGTGGCTAAGTTGGGGGATAATTGCAGGGCGGTCAAAAAGCAAATCATGGCTTTATCCGATTGTTCCGCTTTCAAGAAAGCGATTCCGAGATTATTATGGGCCTCGAAATAGGCCGGTCGTATTCTGATTGATTCCTTGAAATGAACGATGGCTGCCTCTACCCTACCCTGTTTCCCCATGGCTGCCCCCAAAAGGTTGTGGACGAAGTAATTGTTTTCAGTAACCTTTAGTGCATGCTCAAATAAAGTGATGCTGTTTTTCCAGTGTTTCACCTGGGTCCGTGTGTTTGCGGATAGGATGATAATGATGGTTGCGCTCAATACGGTTACAAGGAATTTTTGTTTTGAATTGGTTTTAGGCAGATCAAAAACACCCCAAGTGATGACAATGAAAAGACCGATAAAAGGGATGTAGGCAAAACGATCGTTGATGGCGCCCCAAGTACCCGAGAATTTAAGACCGATTGCGGGTACGAACGTACCGATAAACCACAACCAACCCGTTATCAGATATGGTTTTTCCCTGATCATGCTAAGGGCATAAATAGAGATCGATAAAAGCAGGCAGGCTGAGCAGACCAGTTGCCAGGTGGGATACATTTCTGTCGGGTAAGGGTAATGAATTGAAAAATTATACGGCCAGATTGCTTTGCCGATATATTTCAGATACGAAACGAATGCATTGGCAATTCTAAGTTTCATGGGGACGGTTTCGGTGGAAACCAGATGGCCGAGTTTCTGAAGTGACCATGAAGCAATAAATACGGAAAGAAATGAAACAACAAATAATGGTATCTTTTCAAATAGGAGTTTCATAAGATTACGAAAAAAAAGTAAAAAGCGTGGGCCGGTTTTTTCCGTGGCATCGGTAAAATTCAAACGTCCCAAAGGCCAAAAATCCAGCAACAGCAAAACAAAAGGAAGGGTAACCAATATCGGTTTCGCCATATTTCCCAATATAAAGAACACCAGGATAACCCAATATTTTTTTATAGACGGCTGTTTAATGAATCGGGCATAGGCCAGCATGGTCAGCATCCAGAACAAGGAGCTTAATACATTTTTTCGTTCAGCGATCCATGCCACGGAATCGACATTGATCGGATGCAAGGCAAAAAAGGCTGCCACCAACATGCTTTTACGTGCAGATCCGGTAACTTCCGATAGAAAAATGAACAACAGCAGGCCATTGATTACATGGATCAATAGATTTATGAAATGATGCATGCCCGGGTTGAGACCGAAAAGATTGCAATCCAGCATGTGAGAGAGCCATGTCAGGGGCAGCCAATAATCCGTATTGTTGAATTGAAAGGCCCAACGTATCCCTTCGAACGTAATCCCTTGTTTGACATTACGGTTTTCAGTTACATAAACATTATCATCAAGGTCGATAAATTCATTGTCGACGACCGGCCAATAGATTGCGAACGGAATTATAAACAGCAGAAACAGTATAATCGCGGTTCGGCAGCGTGATGCAGGATCTTTGATATTGTTATTTTTACTCAGCGTTGTTCTTATTCCCTAATTAATTCTGAATTATCGTATCGCTGATAACTTATTCATTTCGGAGGATTCCAAATCAAAGGGCCGATTTTCATTTGACAGGGAATACTAAATTGATAATTATTGTTTGACAAGGGGTTTTTTATAATGTAAACGTTGTTTATGTTTAGGAATCATGATATCATTGACAGTATAATATAACCAAATTTAAGGAATGCATCGAATATGATGCCATCATTCAGACGTTACGGATATGTTTGGGGCTTGATAGCGGTTTTATTTTTTTCCTGCAGCAATGATGACAACGCTGCCCCTGTAGTAAGCCAACCGCTCGATTTCAGCGGCACAGGGCAGATTGCCTTCCGCGGCAACTGGGAAACCTTGGAAACGAATTTTCAGCTTATCGATGCGGAAGTTTATGATCAGAATAAGAATCTGCTTCAGCGAAAAACATTTTCTCGAAACCAGGCCGTAAAAGAGTTGAAGATCGAGGATGTTCCCGCCGGAACAAACAGGAGACTGCTCATATATGCGGGAGAGGGTATTAGTCGAGTCATTTTTCGGGGCGAAAGCAACGGGGTGACCGTGGTGACCGGAAAAACAACCACGGTTCCTTACATCAACAGTAAGCCCTTTATTACGAAGCTCATTTCACCGCTCAAGGGAACGATTTTCAATTCCAACTCCTTTACGCTAAAATGGGAGCCGGTTGCCGGAGTTTCCCAATATCATGTGTTCGTTAACCCCATAGTAAATTACTACACTACCGCAACGAACTATACTTATTCAGCTCCACAACCAGTCAACGATGGGCAAAACGCGACAGATGGTGATGATGGTGCCAAGGTCCACTACCTCTTTCCGGATACCGGGCAGACAACTACATACTCGCTTTTGTCGATTATAAAAACCGAAGATGGCGACATTAAGGCTGTAGAAAAACAACCTTCCTATTCCCTACTGGATAATAATGGTGCTGATTGTTCAGGGAATATGGAATATACATGGAGTATTTCCGCGGTTGATGAATTCGGAAGAGAGGGAATGATTAATGATGATTCTAGTGATTCCTTTGAACAAGTCTGTGCCATGGTTCGTGACAATGTAACCGGGCTCATTTGGGAAGTGAAAATTAATGATAATTCCATGCAGGATAAGGACAATACCTACTTCTGGACGGAAGCACATACGTATGTCGAGCAACTGAATACAGTCCATTTCGGTGGCAGCAACCTGCCGAGTCGATGGCGATTGCCGACGATTAAGGAGCTTGCCACCATTGTAAACAGTCAAATGCGGCTGCCGGCAATAAAATCTCAATATTTCCCCACTATGATGCAAAAATATTACTGGTCGTCCACCGAATATGCCGACAATAAGGGAATCGATGCCTGGTGTGTTGATTTTGCAGCAGGTGAGATCCATACCCAACCAAAGGAAGTCTTTCAGAATGATCCTACTGTTTACGTGATTGCGGTAAATGGCGGACCTCAGGTTGGAGATCCCTTTGATCCGGATGATGCCGATGATCAAAAATATGGAACGATCACGGATAAAAATCACGAACTGATGTGGATGCAGCCACCGAGTTTGCTTCAGCTTTTTGGTAGGGAAGAAGCTACTTGGGAAGAGGCGCTGATTTTCTGTGAGAATTTAATATTATATAGCGATGGATCGTGGGGGACCCAAATCGACGATAAGAAGATGATTTACGTGGATGAGCAATGGAAGGAGTATGATTTTTCCAAGGACGCTGTACATAATGACTGGCGCCTGCCCAACCGGAATGAATTGATGTCGCTGGTTGATTACAATCAGAATAACACGGCCTTCCCGCGCAGGGATGATGGTGTTACCCCCTATTTCAGCAGCATTCAGGCTTCAAACTACTGGACTTCGACCACCGCCATTGGAGACGATGGCCACCAAGAGTATACAGAAAACGCATGGATCATCAATTTGAAGGATGGGAGTATTGGCACCAACTACAAAAAAGAGGCTACTTGTCTCTTTCTGGCGGTGCGGGATTGTAGTGTGCAACGATAAGGATAAGATAGATCGGATAGAACAATAAAATAGTCCCTGCTTCATGGAAACCAAGTCCGTTGCTAGGGCTCTGAAATTGCTTCCAAAACCCTATCGGGCTTCCGGAGCATCCATCTCACCATCAGTAAATTTCATAATTCTTTTACTCGTAAACTTTTGGTTGTTTTCGATGTGGTGCTTTGGTATGAAAGTGCCGCGAAAGAAATGCGATATCCGACCGAAATTGATTTTACATCGTTAAGGAGAGATGTGTCGTGGAGGAATTAAAACAAAGAGTCGAGGCATCCTATCTTCTTGTCAATGCCTTGCGTAATGAGATCGGAAAAATAATGGTAGGACAAGCCGAGTTGATTGAGGGGTTGCTGATCGGTCTGTTTACCAAGAGCCACATTCTTATTGAAGGTGTTCCCGGGCTGGCCAAAACCAGTGCGGTCAAGGCGTTGGCGGATACGGTTCAGGCTGATTTCAAGCGGATTCAATTCACTCCTGATCTGCTGCCCGCCGACCTCATCGGCACGGAAGTGTATCGACCCAAGACCGGCAATTTTTCAATAAAAAAGGGGCCGGTTTTCAACAACATTATTTTAGCGGATGAAATCAACCGGGCTCCATCCAAGGTGCAATCCGCTTTGTTGGAAGCCATGCAGGAGAAACAAGTCACCATCGGTGACACCACCTTTCCCTTGGCTGATCCGTTTCTGGTTTTGGCGACCCAAAATCCCATTGAGCAGGAAGGAACCTACCCCTTGCCCGAAGCCCAAGTCGACCGGTTCATGCTGAAACTGTTGATCGACTACCCGAACAAGAATGAGGAGAAGGAAATCATGAAACGCGTTGGGTTTGAAAGGCCGGCTACAATTTCAGCGGTGCTTTCGCCGCAGCAGTTGAATGAGATCGCCGCGCTTGTCAAAGATATTTACATGGATGAAAAATTGAAGGATTATATTGTCGATATTGTTTTTGCCACGCGTAAACCAAAGGATTACAAGATTGATATCGCTGAGTATATTCAATTCGGCGCTTCCCCCCGGGCCAGCATCTTTTTAAGTCTTGCAGCCAGAGCGTATGCTTTTCTTCATGGTCGGGCCTATGTTACGCCCCAAGATGTCAAGACGGTGGCGCCGAAAGTATTGCGTCATCGTATCATTTTAACATATGAAGCCGAGGCGGAGGATCTGACGACGGATCAGCTCGTCGACCGAATTTTTGATTCAGTGGAAGTACCCTGATAAAATCACGAATTACGCATCAAGGACGGTTTGTATGTTGTCGATGGAGATTATCAAGAAAATTAAGTCGATCCATATAAAGAGCAACCGTCTTGTTAATACCATCATGGCGGGGCAATATAAATCGGTATTTAGAGGCAGCGGGATTGAGTTTGAGGAAGTGCGTGAGTACAGTCCCGGAGACGAAGTCAAGAGTATTGATTGGAAAGTATCGGCCCGCCTCGGCCGCCCGTTTGTAAAGTTGTATCGTGAAGAGCGCGAGCTGGTGGTGATGTTGCTGATCGATATGAGTGCATCCACTTCCTTTGGGACAACCGAGAACATCAAGAAGGAAACCGCCGCCGAGATAGCAGGTATTCTCGCATTCAACGCCATTCGCAACAACGACAGGGTCGGTGCAATCCTCTTTACGGACCGGGTTGAAAAGTATATTCCGCCCAAAAAAGGCTCTGCTCATATTTGGCGCGTGATCAAGGAAATTTTTACTTTTCAGCCGTCCCATAAACGGACGGATATCAATGCCGCCATCCGTTATCTCGGTCATGTCTGTCGGAAAAAAACAGTTACGTTTTTGATTTCGGATTTTTTATGCACGGACTTTCTACATGCACTGAAAGTGGCCTCTAAAAAGCATGATTTAATTTCAGTAATGCTTTCCGATCAAGGGGAATTCAGGCTTCCGGAGGCTGGTATTCTGTCCGTTGAAGATTTTGAAACCGGCGATCGTTTTGTATTGGATGCCTCCAACCGGCGGACGCGGCAGGCCTTTGAGCGGAAACAGACAGCTCGTTATCAGCAGCAATTGGAAGGACTGAAAACAGCCGACATTGACTGTATTGAGATCCGCACAGCCGATGCGGTTTCAGAAGCATTGGCCCGATTTTTCCAATATCGGAAGAAGACTGCGCATTAGGGAGAAATGTAATGAAACATCTCAATAAAAGAATAATAGCGCTATTGCTGAGTGTTTTACCGACAATTGTTTTGTTTCCGATTGCAACCACAAGAACCGTTGTTGCTGCGGCAGAAGCACTCCGGCCAGTGGAAAAACTGGTTTCCATCGGCAAAACACCACAAGATACCGGAATAGTTCCGGAATCTTTTATTGTGGATGCAAATTCAAAATTTATCGCTTATGTAGTCAACTCATCCGCGGGGATGGCCGTGGTGGTGAATAATGTTCAAGGGCGGGCATTTGAAGGTATCGGCAAAGGCTCCCTGGTATTTAATCCAACGGGCACAAAGATCGCTTATATCGCGGTTCAGGGGAAAAAAATGGCGGTTATCACCAGCCATGGCGCAGGCAAGGCTTATGAAGGCGTGGACAATATCACGTTCAGCCCCAATGGAAACCACTTGGCCTATCGGGCCATGCAAGGTAGTAAACAGTTCGTGGTTCTGGATGGGCGAAAAGGGCCGGACTATGATGGAATTTCAAAAAATATCGGTTTGTTGTTCAGCAAGGATTCAAATCAATTCGCCTATGTGGCGCTGAAGCGCAATAAGCTGGTCCTGGTCGTAAATGGAAAGCCGGAAAAGGAATGCGACGATATCCGGGAAGTCATTTTCAGTCCTGACTCAAAACACTATGCTTATTCGGCTAAAAACGAAGGTACCTGGTATGTTTATCGAGACGGCAAACCCGGACCGGCCTTTGATGGTGTCGGTCAGCTTGCTTTCAGTCCGAATTCCTGGAGCCTGGCCCACGCCGCCGAGCTAAAAGGAAATTGGTATATGATAAGGGATGTCAAGAAATTGCCGGCCGGAGACCACGCCGGTTTACCCACCTTCAGTCCGGACAGCAATCGCTTCGGCTATGGCATGATGAAAGCCGGAGTTTGGCGGTTCGTTATTGACGAAGAGAGCAGCCCGGGGTGGGATCGCCTGGGGATGCTCCAATTCAGTCCGGATTCCTCACGTTATGTATACACGGCCGGTAAGGGCGATGACTGGCACCTTTCCGAAAATGGAATTATCGGGCCGGCTTGGGAGGCCATTCGCGGATTTGCCTTCAGCCCGGACGGGATTCAATTGGTCTATGCAGGCGGCAAGAACGGCAAGTGGAACGTGGTCGTGAACGGTAAAAGCAGCAATGAGTATGATGATATTGCCATGCCGGTATTCAGCAAGAATTTATCGCGCCTGGCATTTCGGGTTAGGAAGGGATCCCAATGGCACATGGTGGTGGATGGCGAGGAATCCCCCGGGTATGAGCAGATTGAATCGCCGATTTTCAGTGAAGACGGCAAGCATTTTGTTTATATGGCAAACCTGGATGGCAAGTGGCGGGTTGTCGTGGACAACATAACCACTGATTCCCGTTTTACCGGCTTGTTAAAGTCCATGCAGCTGGTTTTTGATTCACCGACTCAATTCCATGGGGTCGTCTGGCAGGATCCGGGGCCGGAATTTTTTCAGCTGACAGTGAATATCCCTTACTAAGAAAGTCAAGAGCGAATTTTAGAAGAAACCGGAATCAATAGCGACAATGGAAAAGAAAAACGGTAAAGCCCTGATAATCGGAATCGTGATTATCTCGTGTTTGACGGCAACCACGATTGCCTTTTCAAACCAGGAGGCCGACCCTTCATCACCGCCAATGCAAACGGGCAGCGGCCCAAAGGATGACCCCATTGCCCGGATGACCGATATCCATGATATCAAACCCCTTGAGTCGATCGGATTCGATTTCGGTCGTCTACGAATCTTGTGGTGGTGTGTTGCGGTTGTCGTACTGGCCGCGGTGGTGACTTTCGCCGTCATATTGTTCCGGAAATACGTGAAAAGGAAAAAAGAGGCTCTGCCGCCTGCTCCTCCCCATGCGGTGGCCCTTGAACGGTTACATGCATTGGCAGGGTTGGATCGAATCGGCTGCCGGGAGTTTTATTTCACGCTATCTTTTATATTAAGGAAATATATCCAGGGGCGATACGGCCTGGATGCGCTTGAAATGACTACAGAGGAGTTGATACCGAAAATTATGCAACTCAACCTTGACCGAAACCTGGAGCGTGGTATAAAGGATTTCCTGAATTGGAGTGATCCGGTAAAATTTGCCGGGATTACATCAGACAATGACAAGATGAGAGCGGATTTGAATTTTGCCGAACATTTTGTCAACCGGACGATTCCAGTGGAAGCGGAGACGTCAACGTCTTAAAAGAATGGCGGATATCCAGAATCCGGGCTGGTAAGCGCCTTATTGATAAAAAATCGCATTACATTCCAAAAGCATGTTTCGATTTGCATCACCGATTTATTTTTTTCTGTTGGCAATAATTCCAATCGCGGTTCTATACCGAAGGCGGATTAAGCCTCATCCCTGTTTGCGCGTATCAGACACCGTCATTCTGGATGAAATCAAACAGCCGTTTACGCTACGCATGGGACTGCTGCTGCCTTTTCTGAAATATACCGCTTTTGCCGTAATGGTGGCGGCCATGGCAAGGCCCCAATGGGGTACTCGCCAGGTAAGCGTTCTGACCGAAGGAGTCAATCTGATCCTGGCGGTTGATCTTTCCGAAAGCATGGCGGCGCTGGACTTTAAACGAAACGGTAAAATTGTGAATCGACTGGAGGCGATCAAAGGCGTTATCCATGATTTTATTGCCAAGCGGCAGGGCGATCGCATCGGAATGGTTGTTTTCGGCACCAATGCGTTTACCCAACTTCCGTTGACCCGGGATTACAATACGATTGCCTTTATCCTCGATCGTCTTCAGATCGGTGCAGCCGGACCCAACACCGCCATCGGTGATGCCGTCGGCATCAGCTTGAAGCGCCTTGCCGATATTCAAAGCCGCTCGAATGTGATTATTTTATTGACCGATGGTCAGAGCAATTCCGGACAATTGACGCCGGAGACGGCTGCCGATATCGCCGCCCGGCAAGGTGTGAAAATATACACCGTCGGTGTCGGCACCCGCGGCAAGGCCCCGTTTTTGATTCGTGATCCTATCTTGGGCGAGCGCTATGTTTATCAGCCGGTTACCATTGATGAGGAGATTCTGAAAAAAATAGCGGATCAAACCGGCGGAATGTATTTCCGGGCAGAAGACTTGAAAGGGCTGGAAAAGATATATGCCACCATCGATCGCCTGGAAAAAACGGATGTGAAAATGAAAACGTTCGAGGAATATCGGGAGTTATACGGATATTTTTTACTACCGGCCTTGGGCTTACTGACAATATGGACTGTTCTCGTCCATACCCGGTTTTTGAGGATTCCGTGAAATTCACCCATCTTGAAATGCTATTTACGATCTGGTTTACACCGGTCATGTTTGTGGTGGTTCTATGGGGTATGAAGAGAAGGAATACGATTCTCGGACGTTTTTCATCACCCAAAGGACTATCCGCCATTGCGGCGACCAGGAGTTCCGCCAAGCGATGGATCAAGTCCGGTCTTGTGCTGGCGGCCATGTTGTTCACGGCTTTGGCGCTTTCCGGCCCGCAATATGGTTTTAGATGGCAGGAAGTCGAGCGCAAGGGTATCGACATCATGGTGGCCCTGGACTGTTCCCGGAGCATGCTGGCCACGGATGTGCAACCAACCCGTCTGGATCGCGCCAAGCGCAAGATCATCGACTTGCTGGGAATGCTTGAAGGCGATCGCATCGGACTGGTGTCTTTTGCCGGTACGGCTTTTCTGCAATGTCCCTTGACA
>CAYTGW010000059.1:0-19104 GCA_964437395.1 uncultured Desulfocicer sp. | reverse complement strand
GGTATCCTGGTTGGTCGGATCAGCGAACTTTGCAACCTCCTTCTGATACTGGGGCGTCTGAAAAGCAAATATCTCATGATTCTTAATCTCATAAATCTGATCATACCGGTTTTTATCCAATTCTTCATCCCGGTAGTAAAAATCCTTTTTCAATAAAGCGTTTTTTAATTTCAGGGTTTCGGTCATGGGGAGACTTTCCATGATCCGGATAAACCGGGGAAGCATATAATGGGGCAGGTTTTCTCTGCAATGAGCATAAAAATCCCGGATATCAAATGGATCATCATTCCGGATCTGAATAATATACATGGGATCATCTTCCCTGCCCGTACTCTGAGGAACGCCGATGATACCCATATTGATGATGCCTTTGTACTTACCGGCAATGCGGATTCCATCCACCGGCGCCCAGTTTTCTCCTTTATGCCGTATCCAGTCTCCGGTTCTGCCGAGAAAAATCAGATATCTGACATGATCCTGTTCCACAATCGCACCCAGGTCGCCCATCCGGTAAAACATCTCCCCCTTAATGGAAATCAGTTTTCTGGAACTCTCCTTCGGAAGCTTGTAATATCCTGTAAACGCCGATGCGCCAAGAGAAGCCTGGCTGACCACCACTTCCCCTGAACATCGGCCAAGATTTATAATGGCTCCGTTTTCATCCAATACGGCATTCTCACACTCCTGAAAGGTTTCTTCGTTCACGATACGAACATCTTTCAATAGCCTTCCGACGCTGCATGCGGGAGTGTTTTCATCCACGGCAGTCAAAGCGCCGGCTTCGGTGGAGCCATAGACTTCCGTGAATATATCCAGACCGAACAGATCGGTGAACTGCGCCCGGTTGACGGAGTTGGTTCCTGTGCTGATCACGGTTCTCAGGGGCAGATCCAGGTATTCTTGTTTTCTGTTTTCCCGTGAAAAGTGATTCAGCAGATATTGAACCGGATCTCCCACACAGTTCCATATGGTTGCACCGGAATCCTGAATATCCCGGACAAATCCGGATACACTGAATTTCCTCCGCAGAAAAATCCCGGCGCCGTTCATGATTGCGGGCATTACATTGAGGTAAAGTGAATTGGAGTGATTGACAGGCATGCATATATAACCCACATCCTTTTTTGTATACGTGAGGATTTCGGTTGCATGAATCCCGACATGGGTCATTTTTTCCCAGGAGATCTCGATACCCTTCGGAGCTCCGGTTGTACCGGATGTAAAGATGACCATCGCAGCACCGGAAACATCCAGTGGTGTGGGAACAAACGTTTCGATTGCAGATCCATACTGTTCAAGCTGTTGATCCAGACAGGATATGTTCTCATGCCCGCTTTTTTGAATGGAAATGATACGGGTTTCATCCAGGGTTGAAAACCCGTTTTTCCGCTTTGCCTTCAACACCGTATCCAAGAAAGAACCATCCGTACCCGGCTGAATAGCTGTATCCACAAAAAGAAGATTCATATCCACATTGTTGATGTCAAAGGCAAGCTTGTCTCCCACCTGGGCATTGTTGATGCCGACCAGTGTCGAATTTGTAAACGCACAGCCGCCAAGGATATAAAAAAACTCCGGAATGTTCTGCATGAACACGCCGACATGAAAACGGGTAAAGGAATTGATTCCCTGTTCTTCTTTTTTTTGCTGAATCAGATGGCCGCATTGCAGGGATTTTACATAAAAATCCGCATAGGAGACCTGACGAATCTCATCTGTTTCCTGCCGAAACATCATAAATGTACGGTCTTTAATCTCCCTGTCCGTCCCGTTGTATACGATAATTTCCGCCAGGTTCATTCCTGCTGTTTTTTCAATACTTATAATGTTCCTGAATCCGTTGGGAATTCCTTTATCATTCTGTTGAACGGCAATCTCTGGAATATCAGATGATCCGTCATGCAATCTATAATGGAAAGAAAAAGGTTCGTCAACTTCCGGCAGTGTGCGGGTGTAATCAAAACTGTTGGAGAAAAACTGGATGCCGGATCAAGTCCGAAAGCCGGACACGCAGTGAAGCTTTGCGCTATCCATATTGAAGTTAAAGCCCATCACTTTTAATTGCACCCCAGTTTGCGGGGCGGGCGGATGAAAGGTGGGTAAAAAAAATCAGTTCGTATCCAAAATAGATGAATACGAACTGATCTGGATCAACTCACAGATGAAGGTGATATCCATGGTTTTATCATCTGTAGTCTTCTGCCTTAAAAACATCTTCCTTGTTGTTCTCGAATTTTTCCTTTAAAAACCGCTCCTGAGGCTTTTCACTGATGGTCTTGGGAATCTCGTCCAGGAAAAGAAGATAACTGGGCACGCTGTTGGCCTCCAGCCCCTTCCTGGCGATTTCAAACAGAGTTGCAGGATCACGTTCATAACCTTCAAACAGAACGACCCCGGCAACCAGGTCGGATTCTCCCGGCGCTCCGCTTTCCGCAGGAATCCCGAATACGGTAACTTCGCTTACAGACGGATGCTCTCCGATGACTCTTTCCACATTGTCTGCCTGGATAAAATCTCCTGCTCTTCGAAGACCCCCACCAACCCGATAGTCAAAATAAAACCATCCGTTTTCATCAACATGCACAATATCCCCTGTCCGGTTCCAACCGCCCATGGTTTTTTTCTTGCTGGCTTCGGGGTTGTCATAATAATTTACAAAAGCCGGTACCCCCTTTATTCTTGCGATAACCTCTCCCGGAACATTGGGCGGACATGGGTTGTCATTTTCATCCACAACCTTCATGCTGAACAGGCCGATGGGTTTTCCAAAACTGCCGATCGGCCCTTCGCCAATGGGTTTGCGTGCAAATCCGCCGCCTTCAAGGGTGGAGTACCACTCCAGAATGCTCACATTAAACCGTTTCTCAAAATCTTCCCATATGGCCCGGGGCATTCCGGCACTTACAACATGGCGAACCGGATTGTCCGCATCATTGTCCTTTCGAGGCTCATTATAGATACCGGCAGCAACGCCTCCCAGCATACTGAAGCTGGTGACACCATATTTTCGAGCAATATCCCATAGACGGCTTTTGGTAAACTTTGTGCTGAAAACAGCCTTGATGCTTCGATACACTGCCGGAGCATAGGTACAACCCTGGGCATTTCCATGGGTAAGGGAAAGACCGGTATACAAGGTGTCGCTCGGATCATACTTCCAGTATCGGCTCAACACATATCCATAGACCGGAAACCGGAAACTCTCATTTAATACCCCTTTGGGGTCACCGGTTGTACCGGATGTATAGACAATCTGAATGGGATGGCTGGGTTTGGATGACACATAATCAACATGCCGGTAAGGAGCCTCAAGAATCTCCTGCATGGAATGGTATTTCGAAGCATCCCCTGTTGCCGGCTTTCGTGGTTTTTCAGACACAAAAATATGGGTTACATTTGGAATTTTATTTTTGATGGGCTCAATATTCTCCAGCAGATCCGCAGTTGTGAAAATCACTTTGCTTCTTGAATTGGAAACCATATGGGCCAGCTTGTCCCCTTTGGTTCGGGGATCAATGGGCACGACAATGGCGCCGATGATACTGCCGGCTGCCAGTAGATGCATCATTTCCGGATAATTGTACATAATGGCTGCATAGGTATCTCCTTTTCGGAGCCCGGCATCCAGAAGCGCCTGTGCAAACCGGTGGGAGTTCTCATGTAGATTTCGAAAGGTTTGGATAAAATCTGGATCCTTATTGTTTTCAAAGGTGAGCACCGGAAAATCAGGCCGGGTATTGGCCCTGATCTCCAATAACTGACCAAGGAATACCTGGTTTAATTTTTTTTGAATGGAAAAAACAATATTTCTTGTTTTTTCAAACACAGGTTTTGTTTCATTATACATTTTTTACGACCTCCTGTTATGGGTTCTGGTGCATCGCCCCTTCTTTTCATCAACTGTACATCTTCTATAGAAAGAAAAAAATATTTTCCCGATCCGATTTCGATCTGGTATAGATAATTTAATTCAATATGTCAATATAATTCGAGCGTTGATGTCGCAAAAATACAACCTCCTGTTTTATCCTGAAAATGTCTTTCTAACTGATTTCAATTGACTCATATGTCAATAATGCATGATAAAACGGAAAAAAACAGGGTCGGAGAATCAAGTAGAGGGTCAAGCCGGGTGTAATTTTAACTGTTGGGATCTTAACACTGGATGCCGGATCGAGTCCGGCATGACAATAATAGCGTTGCCAGCCATTCCGGCGAAAGCCTGAATGACGGGATGGTAGATAGGAGATCCATCTATTTCTTTGCCGGTTTTTGACCCACCGGAACGATAGACTTACTGGTTATGGAAATCGGTTATCTTCTTTTTCCCGGAATCCGGTAGCTTTCCAGAACCCACTCATGGATCTCTTTCATGGCCTGGTCCTGAGAAATTCGGGTAGACCACCCCAACTCCTCTTTTGCCCGGCTTGCATCCACATTATTGTTTTTCCCCATGATAGCAGCTGCCAGACGGGTGATCGGCGGCCGGATACCCAAAGGTGTTAACAGTTTTTCACAGATCGACCCCAGAAACCAGGCGGATTTAAAAGAAAGGTTTCCGATAGTTTTCTTCCCGACAAAGCCGCCGACTGTATTCAGATACACTCCCCAGGTGATGGGATAATCATCACGGAAGAGATAGATCCGATCCACTGCTTTTTCCGATTCTGCGCATCGTATCATGCCGTCCACCAGGTTGGTGACATACACAAAAGCGCCGGGTTCCTTTCCTCCATTGATTTTGGGAAAGGGTCCGCGGAAAAATGCATCCAGGATCTCCCGGACCCATACACTGCCGGGACCGATCACATTGGATGGCCGCACAATGGTATAGGTAATGCCGTTACTCCGGCAGAATGTCTTTACGGCATGTTCGGCAATGATCTTTGTATCGCAATACGGGATTCCGCATTCCATCTGGGGACTGTCTTCATTTGCGCCGGAGAGATCCCGGCCAACCCCGAATGCTGCGATGGAGGAAGCATAGATGAATCTTTTACTCTTTCCTTTGGATTGCAACAGAAGATTTCTGGTGCCATCCACCATAACAGTCTCAAACTGTTTCCGGGTTCCCCAATCCAGGGTTCGGGTGGCCAGATGATACACAGTGTCAATCCCTTCTGTGATTCCACAAAGGGTTTCCGGAATGGTCAGGTCACCCCGGAAAATTTCCACACCCAGCTTTTCACAAGGGCCGGCGTCTTCATTGGGAAGGAACAGCCCCCTGACCGGATAGCCTCTTTTTACCAGTTCCTTTGCCAGATGATACCCGATAAATCCACCGGTGCCGGTGACCAGTACTTTCATGATCCTTCTCCTTCTAAAAGTCAGAAAGATTCTGATAAAAAATCACCGTGGCCGGACTGGTAACCGTTGTATCCGTTACCACATTCACACAGGCCGGTTTGCCGGAGGCAACGGCCCGCTGAATAGCCGGTACGATATCTTCATCACGGGTAACCAGTTCTCCATATCCTCCCAGTCCTTCCACCATTTTTTCATAATTCCGCATACCCAGTTCCGCGCAGGTGCATCGTTCTGCCCCGATACTCATCCTCTGGGAATGCTTGATCATACCCCAGGCGCAGTCATTGTTCACCACGCAGATGATTGGAATATTGTGCCGGACGGCTGTATCAAATTCCATACTGTTGAATCCAAAGGAGCCGTCACCATTCAACACAACGACCGGCTTATCCGGATGGGCAAGTTTGGCTGCAAGGGCAAAGGGGATACCGGTTCCCAGACATCCCAGAAGTGCTCCGGCAGGAATCTGAACACCCGCCTTGTTGGATGAAAGAAATCCAGCCAGACCATAGTAGCTGGTATCGCCTCCATCCGCGACATAGAAGGCATCGGTTCCAAACACTTCCTGAATTTTGGCCACCAGCCGGTTGGGATGAATGGGGAAAGAAGGTTTGGATCTCTGTTCCAGCTCGGTGGTCATAAAGGCTGCATACGCATTTCGAAGGGTTTTTTCCCATTCCGCATGTTCCCGCTTTTCAACCAGAGGGATCAGCCGGTTCAAAACCTCATTCACATCACCCACAAGACCCACATCAGAAGACCGGTTCCGGTCAATCTCACTGGGATCGATATCGATCCGGATCAGTTTTGCATCCGGAAACAGTCGCCCGGATTGCAGAACCCAGTTAAACCGTATTCCCACAGCAACAACCACATCAGCCTGGGGAAGACCGGTCAGGATACCAGTAAACCCGCCATCGGAAATACAGAGGGGATGATTTTCCGGAACAGCTCCCCGCCCATTGTTCATCAAGGCAAAAGGAATCCCTGTTTTTTCGATGAAATTGGCCAGGGAGAGATCGCAGCAGCTCATTCCGACACCGCTTCCTCCTAACAAGATCGGCCGTTTGGCTGAATTGATCAGAGCCGCAGCATCGTTCAGCTCGGATTCTTCCGGAACAGTAGAGGACTTATGCGTTTTCCGTTTGGGCATAGGTACCTCTTTCTCCTCCACCGCAACAGAAAGAATATCCGGCGGCAATTCCAGAAAAACAGGCCCCGGACGACCTAGTGTGGCCTGCCGGAAAGCAATGGACAGGTATTCGGGAATCCGTTTCGTGTCGTAGCATGTTGCACTCCATTTGGTGATGGGCTTTACCATGTCGATCTGATTCATCTCCTGAAGTGCTCCGGTCAGGTCATCCCTCAGGGGATGCCTTCCGCAGAGCACAACCAGCGGTGCATTGTCCAGATAAGCGTTGGCGATTCCGGTCAGCGAATTGGTAAATCCAGGCCCTGCCGTCACCAGACAGACCCCCGGCTCTCCGGTATAAATCGACCAGGCATGGGCCATCATGGCTGAAGCCTGTTCATGCCGGTTGTCAATGGTGCGGATGTTGTACTCCGTGAAACCATCCAGAATGTTTTCAATATGCCCGCCTGAAATGGTAAATACGATACGGACGTTCTCAATCTCTTTCATGTATTTTGCAACAAGGTGTCCACCGGTTATTTTTGGCATGATTTCCTCCGTTGTATTGTTTCGAGTCTCTCTGCTTGATCTGGCCCGTACTTACAGCACTTTCTTGATTCCATCCTCAAACCACTGTGCATACACACTCATCCCTTCCACCCGAAGCTTTCCCTGAGCTGCCGCCTGAAAAGAAGCATCCTTTTTTTTACTTGTCATGACGGAAAAACCGGTTTTCACATCCTGCCAGATGAGTGCCACATCAAAGGTCTTCTGATCTCCGGTCAAAGAGGTAATTTTCCCCTTGTCAAAAACAAACATCCGGGCGACTTTTCCATCTGCTGTTTTGATCAGGATCTTTGCACTGATTTTCCGGATATATTTTTTAAAGGACTGATTGGTGAAGGAAGCCATTTTCAGGATTCCATACAGTGCAAAAAGAAGTAATGAAAATCTCATGTTCTCTCCTTGTACAGGTTCATCATGCGGTTCGATCACATGAAAACAGGTTATTGGGTAAAGGATACCACTGTCTTAATCGCCCTGTGCTTACTTTTATTCAGGTTGACCTGAATCATCTGTTCATATTCTTCGAGCCTGAACTTATGGGTTACCAGAATATCGGCCTGTATTTTTTTCTGATGCAGTAATTCAAGGGCAACATCAAACACATGCAGATCTTCTCCTTGATAGGAAACCCGGCCATAAGCATAGACACCTTTTATTGTCTGCAATTTGAGCCACAAAGGTGTAAGATCCAGCTTCACATCCCCTGCGATCCCGACAACGCTCAAGACTCCCATGGCGGAAAGAAGCCTCATTCCCAGATTCAAGGTCGCTGAATTGCCTACCGTATCATAAATCCGATGAAACCCGCCCATCAGGATCTCTTTTCCGATCATCGGTTTATAAACAGCTGCCTTGCTGATCCTGGCAGCCGCCTGATACACATTCCGGGACTTTATCCATTCATCTGCACCCAGACGCAATCCAAGTTCGGCAGCAAACGGAGATGGTTCGATCATTGAAATATGGGAATCCGGCGACAAATAGCGAACCGATTGAATGATCAGATTACCGATGACGCCCCCTCCGATCACCAGAACCTTTTCATCTTTCAACGGCAGATTGTCAAAGACAGCCTGCAAGGCAACGGAAGCTGGCTCGGTCATTACTGCGGACTCAAAAGCCATTCCTTCTGGAATTTTATGAAGCTGGCTTTTATGTGCCACAAGATATGGCGCAAAGCCCCCGTTCATGCCACGGGTGATGCCGATGAACATTCCCGGCGGAAGATTGCCTCTTGCCGTATTTTCACAATTTCCGGCCCTTCCGTTTTGGCAGCTAACGCAAGGTGGAGAGATATCACGAGCTGCGCATCCCAGCACCGGATTTATCGCCACACGGTCACCGGAACGGAACTCCTGTACCCCGGAACCCGTTTCAATAATTTCACCGACAATTTCATGACCGGTGATACAGGGAAAAGAAGTGAATGGAGATGCAGTCGGAGAATCGTGCAGCAGAATCAGGTTCAGGTCACTTCCACAGAAACCGCAATATACTGTCTTAATTTTTACCCAGTCCCTTGTGGGAAGGGCTGGTTCCGGAATGTCAACAACCTGCACGGTTCGGACCGGGCCTTTATAAAAAACCTGGTTTCCAAAAACAGCTCTCAGGCTCTTGGCGGCAATAAATTGTGGAACAGTTACATGAAATTGTAATGCCTTCAATTTGACCCCCCGCTTATGGTGTGATGTGATGTGATTATTGTCTCTGAATACGAACTAAAGTTCATTTTGTCAACAAAAATTATTTCTTTTGATATTAATTAGTTATTTATTATACATGAATTAAGGTTCATATAATTATGATTGACAAGCTTTGCCCTGCCGTATATATTGCCCCACATTGGAAGGGGAACAAATGACATCTGTAAGAGCACCACAGCAAAAGCGCAGTATTCAAACCAAGGCCCGAATCATGAAAGCCGCATTCCATCTCTTTGCGTGCAAAGGAATCCACGGAACCAATTCCAAAGAGATTGTGAAAACAGCCGGTGTTTCCATCGGCAGTTTTTACTCCTATTTTAAAAATAAAAAAGCGCTCCTCCTTGAAATGCTGGATGACTACCTGAATCGCCACTACTCCATGATCTGGCAGCATCTGGATCTTTTTTCCATTGATCAGTTAAGACGCGAGGATGTTAAAGCAATTCTGACCAATGTGTTTCAGGCTTATGATATTTCTCCTGAATTCCACCGCCAGACCCATGCTCTCCGGTATTCTGATCCGGATATCCATCGGATCTATGATAAGGAAAGGGAGCGGGAAGTTGCCCAGGTCGGGTTCCTTCTGGAAAACAATAAAAACCGTCTGCGTATCAAGGATATTACAGCAGCGGCAATTGTGATCCATAATGCTGTTGAAAATGTAGCGCATACTGCCAAGTTCATCGGCTCCGGGAAAATCGATGAAGCAAGGCTGATCAACGAATTGGCAGATATGATTTATTGCTTTGTCCTGACCGGTTAGAAAGGGACCATTTCCACATGTCACGAATCAACAATCCCATGGAGATTTTCAAACTTCTCAATGGGTCTAACTGCAGAGAGTGCGGCGAGAAAACCTGCTTGGCGTTTGCCGTGGCTGTCTTTAAAGATAAAATACCGATACATGCATGCCCTCATCTTCCGGCGGAAGTAATCAGCCGTTATGATAGAAAAACCGAAAAGCCAAACACCATTGATGAAGATAAAGCAGAGGCTGTTGAAACACTGAAACAGAAAATCCCTTCCATCGACCTTGCTGAAACCGCCAGACGCATAGGAGCTTTCTTTTCCAATAACCAGTTGACCATTAAAGTTTTTGGAAAAAATTTCAGTGTGGCCGCAACCGGCGCTCTTTCATCTGATATCCATATCAATGCCTGGGTTGCCTTCCCGGTCCTGAACTATATCCTGAACGGGTCCGGAACTGCTCCATCCGGAAACTGGATTTCTTTCCGGGAGCTGAGAGGCGGTCCTCCCCGGTTTGCTCATTTTCAGCAACGTTGTGAAAAACCACTGAAACGGGTCGCCGACACCTATACGGATCTGTTCCGGGACATGCTGGAAATTTTTGACGGGAAACAGAACACAGGCCACATTGATTCAGATGTATCGATTGTGCTTCACCCATTGCCCCTTTTCCCGATTCAGATATGCTACTGGCGACCGGAAGAGGGCATTGAATCCAGCCTTCATATCTATTTTGATTCCTCCTCTGATAAAAATCTTGATATTGAATCCATCTACACAATGTGTGAAGGAATTGTTACCATGTTTGAAAAAATCTCCCTGCGGCACGGAGTAAAATAGATCCTTACCTCAACATTTACCCCTATCAGGAGTCAAGACATGTTTTCCAA
Source organism: uncultured Desulfocicer sp. (assembly GCA_964437395.1). Taxonomy (GTDB): domain Bacteria; phylum Desulfobacterota; class Desulfobacteria; order Desulfobacterales; family SURF-7; genus QZKS01. The sequence goes on along the minus strand of CAYTGW010000059.1, from coordinate 8,758 downwards.
AAAAAGCCCGAAAGGTTACAAAGAAGTGCTGAATGGAATTGAGCTGAAAACACTGGTGCATGGGGAAAAAACCCTGACAACGGAATTCCGGCTGAAAAAAGGCTGCAAGCTTCCAGATCATATTCACCCCCACGAGCAAACCGGTTACCTGGTATCGGGTCATATGCGGTTGCGGATCAGTACCGATACCTTTGAGGTAACTCCGGGTGATAGTTGGTGTATTCCCGGAAATGTTTCCCATGGAGCAGACATTCTGGAAGATTCGATTGCCATAGAAGTGTTTTCTCCGGTTCGGGAGGAGTATCTGCCAAAGTAAATCTGCTGGGTCGCCTGCTCCTGATTCCGACAATATGAATCCATAAAAATATGAATTTAAATCTTGCAATATGTTGACAATTAAGTGACGCTTTCCAGAAATGGATAGGAAATGAAACCGCCTCAAACAAATATAAAAATAGACACGAATCATTATATATGTAATATTATCAAGTCAATAAAAATATATCAAAAAACTTGACGTAGAAATGAACTGTGATATGATCTATCCATGATTCGCTACCAACTCCCCCATAATTGGATTCTCTACAACAAGGAGGCCGTCCTCGACACACTAGTACAAGCAAAAGCCGCTATAATTTCACTGACTCACATCCCATATCAAAAACAATGGGCTGAACAATTGCAAATTGTCCAGTTAAAACGTGAAGTAGCTGGAACTTCACGAATTGAAGGTGCTGATTTCACGGAAGGAGAATTGGATGCGGCTATTAATGAAACCATTGAACAGTTACACACACGGTCTCAACGACAAGCAGCAGCGACGGTAAGAGCATACAAATGGATCGCAGCATTAGAAAATGATCAACCTATTACAGAAGAATTAATATCAACTATTCATAGGATTATCGTAACGGATGCTGATGATGACCATTGTCCTCCTGGTGTTTTAAGACAGCAAGACCAAAACGTCATTTTTGGGGTACCTAAGCATCGTGGATGTGAAGGAGGAACTCCATGTCGAGATGCATTCATGTTGTTATGCCAATCTATCAATAAAGATTTTCGTGACCACGACCCCTTAATTCAAGCTCTATCGACACACTACCACTTTGCTGCCATGCATCCGTTTCTTGACGGCAATGGCAGAACAGCAAGGGCGTTAGAAGCTCTTATGCTTCAAAAAGTTGGGCTGCGTGATTCTCTTTTTATAGCGATGTCGAATTATTATTATGAAGAAAAAAATGAATATCTGGCTACACTTGCAGGAGTAAGGGCTAAAAAGCATGACTTAACGTCTTTTATCCTATTTGGATTAAAAGGAATAGCCATTCAATGCCAGCGATTGTTTGAAGAGATAAAAAGTAATATATCCAAAGCATTATTCAAGGATGTTATGTACAACTTGTTTGTTAGGCTTCAATCAACAAGAAAACGTGTTATCGCTGACAGACAAGTTGAAATTCTAAAGGTTTTGTTAGATAGTCCACAACTCTTAGATAGTTTACATAAAAAGGTGCACCACTTATACAAGAATTTAAACAATCCGACAAAAGCTTTTTATAGGGATATAAATATTTTAATCTCTCTTAAGGCTATTCGTTATATAAAGAATCAAAACGTATACAATATGTTTGTGCGACTGGAATGGGCTACTGAAATCACGGAATCAGAGTTCTTCCGGCAATCCAAGGAGTTATCAAAAGCCAAATCTCATAGTTTCCTTTAATTTTTGACCTTCTTATTCAAGTCATACTTATTTCCCTGCCAGAACAATGAGGATCGTTCCGCCGACCATCAAGAGAGAACCCGCAAACCGCATGGTGATATTCTTCTCTTTAAAAATATATCGCCCGTAAATCACACTGAATAAGACACTGAGACGCTTCATGGAGATCATATAGGCTGCCTTGACCATGGAGATGGCAAAACTGTGGCAAAGAATCTGAAAGAAAAATAACATGCCGGCAATCATTCCTTTTTTATATTCTTTTTGAAAGGTGCTGATGTGTATTTTCCGGAGAACAAACAGCAGGAACAGAATGATCAGATTAAAAACTGAAAAAAAAGAGATGGAAAAGAATAAAGGTGAAGAATGAAGGATCGAAAGCTTTCCGACTACTGCTCCAAAACTGTAAACAAACGCGACAATCATCATGATCCATGAACCGGTTTCTTTCATGATGGCCCGTATGGGCGCGAAAACAGACCAATGATCTTTTTCAATATTCAGGACATAGCTGCCGGCACAGGTCAACAGGATTCCTGTCATTCCCCAGGCATCCGGCAATTCGTTTAAAAAAACATACCCAACCGGAATCATAAAGGTTGGTGTAAACGCAAGATATGGCACGGTCAACGAAAGCGGCGATACCTTGATGGCTTTCATGTATAACAATACACCGATGAAGTTAATGGGCAGGCTTGCGATAAAACTCCAATAAAAAGTTGCATCCAGATCCGGAACCGGTATAAAAAAAAGCGCGATGAAGCAGAGTGGAAAACTGAAAAACAGAGGATATGCGGTCATTTCCCAGACGCTTCCTTGGGATAAATATTTTTTTACCCATGCGTCCTGGCTGGCAACCAATACAGCCGTCAAGATCGATAAAACAAACCACACAGCAAAAAATCCTCTCTCTTAACCATTACGGCAATGGCATTTCCCCTGTAACCGATAACGGCTTTTCTGGAAAATGGATTATTTCCATGCAAATACCGGCTGATCAAAATGAGCCACACGGGTGTCATTACCGAGGATGGCCACCTCCCGGAACTGATATATGATCGCAGCCGTGGGTGCTGCAATCCAGGAATCTCCTACCGGCATCAACAGCATGGGATTTTGACTGATTCCGGTTTGATGAAGGATCGGAGCATCTTCCCGAAGGAACTCTTCAATCGGTATCCGGTGAATTGACTCAACCTCTTCCGGATTCAGAGTCAACCTTTTCCCCGTACCGCCCCATACCACAACCGGTTTGATAGTGTATCCGGACCGGGTCGAAAAATCATCTAGTCTGCCGATGATATGATCCGGATCCAGAGAGAGCCCCACTTCTTCCTCAAGCTCTCTGAGGGCGGTCTGTTCCGGTGTTTCCCCTTTTTCCATCTTTCCCCCGGGAAAAGCCCATTGACCGGAATGAGCTTTCAGTCCGGATGCCCTTCTGGTAAGAATCAATGCAGCATCCTGTTTCTGATTTTCTCTGGGCTGAAGACCATACACACCTGTACCATCCAGTACATCCACAATGGTTACGGCCACGGCAGCCTGCCTCATTTCAGGGCATTGGTGAGTGGCAGGTCGAAAACGGTTGAGCCGGTATTGAATATCCTGCTGTAACCTTTGATCACAAAGTAAATTGATTTCTTTGCCAGCCTTTTTCATCATGTGTTTGATTGATTATCCTGTATTTTTTTTATCTGGGCATCTTTCCTCAGATAAAGGGTTTCCTCAAGTCCGGAAGGATATTCATGAGGATGATCCAGACGAAGAATGCCTTTATGAAAACATTTCATCTGTTCATCTGTTCGTTCCCGGATTTCAACAATCGGCGGAATGGTTGCAATCAGTCTTCCATCTTGAAAAACCGGGATCAGAAGATCCTCATATTTCAATTTTTCCGGAATTCTTTTACATCTGGACGGATTCATGGAATCCATAATTTTCACTTCTTCCGGAACCCCCAGATCAATGTCATAAATCATATCCGCAACAGCTTCTTTCTGATCAAAATACCTTCGCACCTGGAGAATTCCCGGTATTGTTGTTTTGATCCGCTGTTCCGATTTTTTCACCTTGTATTTCCATTTCCGATTGCTGTTCCGGATAGCAGACTGTTTATATACACATCCAAGTGAGGGCTGGTCATGAGCGGTTACCAGACGGGTTCCCACGCCCCACACCGTGACCGCAGCATTCTGATGTGTCAGGCTTGAAATAATATTCTCATCCAGATCATTGCTGGCAATAATGGTTGTATTGACAAAACCTGCTTCATCCAGTCGTTTTCTGGCTTCGATACTCAGATAGGCAAGATCCCCGGAATCCAAGCGGATTCCAATCATTTCATGACCGCTTTTCCGCAGTTTCTTCCCAACCCGGATCGCATTTTCAACACCGGCTAAGGTATCGTAGGTATCCACCAGAAATACACAATTGTTCGGCATGGCCTCTGCATAGGCCTGAAACGCTTCATATTCCGTATCAAAAGCCATAATCCAGCTATGGGCATGGGTTCCGCGAACCGGAATACCCAGCATTTTCCCGGCAAGAACATTGGATGTGGCAGCACACCCTCCGATAAAAGCAGCACGGGATGCTGCCAGACCACCGTCAATGCCATGCGCCCTTCTGAGCCCGAATTCCAGAACAGGATTTCCTTTTGCAGCTTGGCAGATCCTTGCGGCCTTTGTGGCGATCAGCGATTGAAAATTGATCATATTCATAAGTGGTGTTTCAATAAGTTGTGCCTGTAAAAGAGACCCCTTGACCCGCAAAAGGGGTTGGTGGGGAAACACAACCGTTCCCTCGGGAATTGCATCAATATCCAGGGAAAATTCCAAATTTTTCAGATAAAATAAAAACGCATTTTCAAATAAAGGATGGCCGTCATTCCCTTTCAACTGTCCCAGATAATGGATATCATCCCAGGTAAATTTTAAATTTTTCAGGAAATCAACTACATATTCAAGACCGCATGCGATGGTATACCCTCCGTTAAACGGATGGTTTCGAAAAAAAAGATGGAAGACCGCCTCATCCTCCGCTTTTCCTGCCTTCCAATATCCATTTGCCATGGTAAGCTGGTAAAGATCGGTCAATAGAGCCAGAGATGAACGGTATAATTTTTTTAGAACATCCATGCTATTTTCTTTATCACACTTTTATGAGATAATAACAGCCAATTTGGAAAATAATGAGGTAGCCCCCCATGAAAAATGCGCTGATACTTGTGGATATTCAACAGGATTTTTTGCCTGGCGGGTCTCTGGCCGTCCCGGAAGGCAACGCAGTTGTTTCGGTCGCAAACCAGGTCATGAGTAACTTTGATCTGATTGTAGCGACTCAGGACTGGCACCCCGGTCATCACCGCTCATTTGCAAGCCAGCACAAAGGCCGAAAGCCGGGTGACATTATTGAATGGAAAGGAATGTCCCAGATTCTCTGGCCGGATCATTGTATCCAGGATACGCCGGGCGCGGCCTTTGCACCCGGTTTGAATGTTAACCGGATTGATAAAATTTTTTTTAAGGGTACCCATCCGGATATGGACAGTTACAGCGGATTTTTTGACAATGGCCATATCCATGCAACCGGCTTAGAGGAATTTCTGCAAAAAAATTATGTCAGAGATATCACGATTCTGGGGCTAGCCACGGACTATTGTGTCAAATTCACCGTACTGGATGCATGCAATCTCGGTTTCTCGGTTCGCGTCATCCAGGAAGGAATCCGGGGCGTGGAACTGGAAAAGGGTGACTGTGAAAAAGCCATAAACCTGATGAAAGACCATAGCGCAAAAATCATCCGCATCCATGATCTATAGAGAACCTATGCTGAAACAGGAATTTGAAAATATTGTAAATCAGATCAGTCAGGTCATCCTGGGAAAAGAGGAGCAGATCCGCCTGGCGCTGACCTGCCTTTTTGCAAAAGGACATCTGCTGATCGAAGATATCCCGGGTATTGGAAAAACAACCCTTGCCAAGGTCCTGGCAAAATGTCTGGGTTTGAACTTTCAGCGAATCCAGTTTACCAGTGACATGCTTCCGGGGGATATCCTTGGTGTTTCAATTTTTAAACAAAAAACCAGCTCCTTTGAATTCCACCCGGGTCCGATTTTTACCCATGTCCTGCTTGCAGATGAGATCAACCGGGCAACCCCCAAAACCCAGAGCGCCCTGCTCGAAGCAATGGAGGAGCGGCAGGTCACCATAGAAGGAAAAACCAGGCAATTAAACAACCCGTTTTTTGTGATCGCAACCCAGAACCCCCTGGAACATTCCGGCACCTTTTCTTTACCGGAATCACAACTGGATCGCTTCCTCATGCGGATTGAAATCGGTTATCCCGGAAGATCGGCTGAAAAAAAAATATTGCAGGGAAAAGGAAGAGAACAGAAAATGTCCAGTGTTGAAAATTGTCTGCAAGGTCAGGATGTTTTGAATATCCAGACCCAGATCGATATGGTTCATGTATCAGACGCCCTTCTGGAATATCTCCAGGATATCCTGCAATTCACCCGGTCATCCACCGGATTTTATGTGGGCCTTTCCCCGCGTGCAGGTCTGGCCCTTCTTCAAGCAGGAAAATCTTTTGCGTTTCTTCATGGAAGGGATCATGTCCTGCCTGAAGATATTCAGCAGGTAATGCCCTGGGTTGTCCGGCATCGTTTGAAATCAAGGGAAAATCTGGGGGAATTATCCATTGAACGACTGAACAAACTACTTCGTGAAGTGCCCATTCCATAATGGTCTCAAATGATCACATACTGCCCATCACCCTGAATCCAAGAAAGACATATATCCTCCCGACACGGTATGGATATCTGTTTATCATTCTCCTTCTGATCATGCTGATCGGTTCCGTTAACTATAACAACAACCTGGGTTTTCTGCTGACCTTTCTCCTCAGCAGCATGTGTATCGTTTCCCTGTACTACACCAACAGCAACATCAAAGGAATAAGATTTGTATCTGTCCTCTCGGAACCAGTATTTGCCGGAGATCCGGCTATGTTTGAGTTTACGGTTCAGGTCACCGGATCGGACCGGGTTTCAATTTTTTTTCACTTCTCCGATCAGCCGGATCTGTACCCGGAAACCCTCTTCACAACCGAGAACAACCGGATCAGAAGGTCAAAAGCCACTGTCAGACGCGGGATATTCAAACCTGGTGACATCACGATTTCAACAGTGTATCCCTTTGGAATCTTTCGTGCCTGGTCAACCATCTCCTTGAACCTGAAATGCGATGTCTATCCAAAACCGATTTTTTCCTCCATTGGCTTTCAGGCAGGATATTCGGAGCAGGATGGAAACGCTACCCCATCCCGATCCGGTGCTGAGGATTTTCAGGGACTGGATGAATACCAGCCCGGCGATTCCATGCAACATGTATCCTGGAAAAAATTATCCGCCGGCCAGGGTTTGCTTACCAAAAAATTTAACGGTTTGATTGGAAATTCCATTGTGATCGACTGGTTTTCCCTGCCCACACAAAATACAGAAACAAAGTTATCCATCATGAGTGGCATGATCCTGAAAGCGCACCAGATGAACCTTGAATATGGCCTTCGATTGCCCGGCACGACCATCAAACCAGCTTCCGGGAATCAGCACCGGCATCGATGTTTCAAACATCTATCCATTTTTCAAAATGAATCCATTGACCATGATCAAACCTGAAAATGAAAATATGGAATTGGGCTATCTGGTTGGCGCGCTGATTGTCGCTCTGGTGCCGCACATGCCGAGCCTCCCGGTATGGATCGATATCTGGTGCTTCATTCTCTGGGGATATTTGATTGCCTCTCTCTGGAAAAAATGGAGACAACCCTCCCGGTGGATGCGTATCACATTAACCTGCTTCGGCATTGCAGGCGTATTGTCTTCCAGCGGTCAGCAAATCAGCAGTGCAACTTACCAGAGTCTGCTGGCGATCATGGCAACCTTGAAACCCATGGAAATCCGTTCTCATCGGGATAAGATGGTGACGATCTTTTTTGCTTATTTCATCATCATCACCAGCCTGTTCCAATCCGAATCCCTTCTGATCTCTTTGTATATGTTCTTTTCCGTATTTGTGACAACCGCGGTTCTCATCCAGGTGAATCATCCTGGTCATCGATTTCAGTCAAACCTCCGCCTGTCCGGAAAGATTCTGATTCAGGCCTTCCCACTGATGGTCATTTTATTTCTTCTTTTTCCGAGAATCGAAGGTTCTTTATGGGGAATCACGCCAAGCTCTACCGCTTCATCCGGATTTTAAGACATCTTATCCCCCGGGAATGTTTCACGGCTCATCCTCAACAATCAGATTGCTTTCCGGGCAAGATTTTCAAAGGCCATACCAAGGCCGGAATTCCTGTACTGGCGCGGTATTGTTTTTTCGGAATTTGATGGAAGAAACTGGAAGACCGGTACCCAGCCACCTCCCCGGAAAAACCCGGTTCAGGGAAAAAACGCAATCGATTATCAGATCCGTCTTGAAACCCATCATAACCGCTGGCTTTTTGCACTGGATCTTCCTGCATCCGGGCAGAAAAATGAAATCATTCTGGCAGATCATACCCTCAGGTCAAGGCATAAAATTCGAAAGACAACTCAATATCAGGTCACTTCCTATCTGGAGTATCATACAGGGCCGATCCATCCGTGGGAGAAGATCACCCTTTCCCTCCCTGGTTACGGTAATCCAAAAGCTCGCGCACTTGCTGAAAAATGGAGAAATGAAATCAAAAATCCGGAAGAGATCATTCGCCGGGCTCTTGATTATTTTACAACCGAGCCATTCTCCTACACACTGAAACCGCCTCTTCTCAAGCAGCATGTGATTGATGACTTTCTTTTTCATTCACGCAAGGGGTATTGTGAACATTTTGCTTCTGCATTTGCCTTCCTGATGCGCGCAGCAGGTATCCCGGCAAGAATCGTTGCCGGATATCTGGGGGGAGAACCAAATCCCTATGGAGACTTTATGGTGATCCGTCAATACCATGCCCATGCATGGGCAGAGGTCTGGCTGGCCTCACGGGGAT
>CAYTGW010000058.1:0-19230 GCA_964437395.1 uncultured Desulfocicer sp. | reverse complement strand
TAGATCGTCAGGTTACCTGCAAGATGACCGAAAAGAAAAACACAAAAACATAGTCCGGTCAATGCCATTAACAGTTTTTTTCCAATGGAAGACTCAATAATATCCAATAGCCAATTCATCTTATTCTCCATGCCATCAAAATTTTTTTTCTGTATCCGTATTGCTTGCCGGAAACGCTTACCTTATACCCAGAAACATTGTTACCGATCAATCATATTATCCGAGATTATTCCTAGGGGTGCCCAGCTAAAGAAGTCTCAGTTGTTTTTTAATACCCAATATATCGTATTTACATATTAACGGTCCAGCAATTCTCTTAAAATATATTTTTGCCCCATATTCCAGTAACATTGTTACTAATCCCTTTAATCTGATATGTCAAGAAAATTTTTCCGCCACCAATGATCCCATCCAACCCCCCTGATACCTTCCGCTATTCTCCTTCCGGCTTCGGTCCTCAACCGTTTCTCCACAGAGTCCAACCATCTGGATGCATGAGCAAAACCTTTATCATGCATTGATTTTAAATCTAACACAAACGCCAATTGATCTGCATCATGAGCCAGTTTCGACTCTGTTGTTTCACCGGCATTAAACTCTTCTACAAGCGCTGTTATTGAGGCACCAAAAAACAGACCTTCCGTCATATGATGGATTGCTTTTTTTTCATCCGCAGAAACATACTGCTTCTGAACCATATCCAAATCACCCATCCGCGCCTCTGCCAGATCATGCACCAAACCCATGGAAATCAATTTGAGAGCATCAATGCCTGGAACCATCTGAGCCAAAGCATACCCGATAAAACAAACCAGAAAAGAATGTTCGGCCACGGTCTCATTTCCCGAACCTAAAAATCGATATCCGGAGCGCCGGATCTCTTTCAACATTCTGGCTTCAAAAAGCAGATTCACAATATTTTTGATTTCAATCATCATACGCCCTCCTGATCCACCGTCTGTAAAGACATATTGATACAATCATAAAGATTCAATATAAAATAAAGCATGATTCGAGATCTTTCCTAATGATTCAATCACGGTTTCTTATTGTTAATAGCAGAAAATACCCACAAGCTGGTGATATGATCCATCTTAAAAATAAAGATAATACGCTCAAAGGCTTGACAGATAATTGTCATAAAGGGTATGAAATGCTTACTTCAATACGCTTTAATAATATTCACCAAAAAATAGGGGCAAATTATGCTTTCTAAAATCCGATTCAATTCTATAACAGCAGTATTCGCATATGTCTTGTTATTTCTATCAGTTCAACCATGCACAGCGTCGGAGGAAGGGACAACATCGGAAATCGAACAGAAAACTGTTTTTTATTACACTGTAAAAAAAGGTGATACACTTTGGGATATCTCAAAACACTTCTTTAACACGCCCTTGGCATGGCCTGAACTATGGTCAAAAAATAACCAGGTGATGAATCCACACCTGATTTATCCTGGAGACCGTCTCCGCATATATAAAAAAGACGGAGTAATCTCCATCACTAAGGTACCGGAAGAGGTTATTCAAGAGGCCGCGCCGGAAAAAATACCGGAACAGACACCACCAGCAGAAATAGTTGAGAAGCCCCAAGAAGAAGCCTTTGTTGAAAAACAACCGGAAATCGAACGTCCGTCCTTCCAGTTCACTCAGATTGACAGGATAGGATTTATTATAAAAGAACCAGCCCCTGCCCATGCCTATATTTTTAAAGTTAAAGGCCAAAAAAAACTTATCAGTGAAGATGACATTGTTTATTTAAAACAAAAAAATACTGAAACTCCGGCATTGATTCCCGGTACTCTGTATGCGGTAATTGAAATGCGAAAAGAGCCGATAAAAGACAATGTCACAAATCAGTATATCGGCATACAGCACAATATTAAAGGAATCGTTGAGATCACTGAAATCATGCAAAAAGACCCGATGTTAGCAGAGGCACGTGTCTCAAAAACATTTAATGCGATTGGTGTTGATGACATCCTGATCCCATACAAAAAACGCTCCCCCAAAATAATATTAACGGATAGCCCTGCTGGTTTGGATGGAAAAATCATCGCAGATGAAAACAACAAACAAATGTTTGCTGAAGGAGAAATCGCCTTTATCAATAAGGGGGATCTTGATGGCGTAGTGCCTGGTCAATATTACAGCATATATCGGAAAGAAGAGTTAGATGATTTTGTTAAAAAAATTGATATGGGATCTCTAATCGTATTACACACAGAAAACGAAACCTCAACTGTTTTAATAACAAAATCAAAGGATGCGCTGGTACCGGATATTAGCATCTGTACACCTGTGAAATAAATGTACTACAGATAATTCATACAAATATTTTTATATATGGCATAAGTTATGCTGTATTATAAAGCGATTGTTGTAATCTCTTTTTCATCATCACCTCCTTTAAAAGCAGAAGCAGCACTTGCTGCTTCTGCTTTTTCCTTTTCTGAAAAAAGCGTCCTGTTGTAGTAATGATAAAAATCTCTTTATGATAAATCAAGAACGGTTCGGATCGTACCAGCCAAGTCCTTTAATACAAAAGGCTTCATAAAAAAATCACGTATTCCGGAGGCAGATGCTTTTTCTTCTGTCATCAACTCGCTATACCCTGTACAGAGAATTACAGGCATATCCGGTTTTATTTTCATGATCTCTTTTGCAAGGACATCTCCTGTCATTTGCGGCATTGTCATATCTGTTATTACAAGATCAAAACTGTCCGGGTTGTTCTTGAATGCCTCTACAGCCTCAACGGGTGATGTACGGGTAACCACTTGATACCCAAGTCGTTCCAACATACTGCCGCCAAGTTCAACCAGAGCCTTTTCATCATCAACAAACAGAATTCTCTCATTCCCCGTTGGCATTGGCTTATTGTCAATACTCTTTGGGTCAATGTGGGTTTCGATTTTCGGGAAAAAAACCTCAAATTTTGTTCCAATCCCCTTGTCGCTATGAACGCGTATCGATCCTCCATAAGACTTGACTATGCCATGAACAACGGCCAGCCCCATACCTGTCCCTTTACCCTGTTCTTTTGTCGTAAAATAAGGCTCAAAAATCCGCTTGATGATTGCCTGATCCATGCCCTTACCCGTATCGCTTACAATGAGCTTAATATATTTTCCTGGCTCTATGTCATATTGTTTGCCGTACTCCATTATCTCATCATCCTCAAGAGCAACCGATAACTCCCCCTTGTTTTCCATTGCATAAGCTGCATTTGTACATAAATTCATTAAAATTTGATGCACTTGTGTGGGATCGGCCATAATATTCCCATGAACAGAATTAATTTCCATACGAATATCAATGGTTGCCGGCAAAGATGCGCGGAGAAGATTTAAAGCTTCTGTTATGATCTTATCAACTTTCAGGGGGATGCGATTTTGTTCTTTCTGGCGGCTGAAAGTGAGAATCTGTTTGACAAGCTCCTTTGCCCGCATCCCTGCGAACATCACTTGCTGAAGATAATTATAATGGACTGAATCTTCCGGCAGATCCATCATCATCATTTCGGAATATCCCATCATCGCACCTAAAATATTATTAAAATCGTGGGCAATTCCTCCGGCAAGCGTACCAATGGCTTCCATTTTCTGAGACTGCATTAACTGAGATTCTAACCGCTTCCGCTCTGACATATCTCGTAGCATCATTAATATGCCTGCGGGCTTTCCTTCATGATCATCAAAACAAGAAACACTGATATTCACATCCAGCAGATCGCCTTCTTTCGTATAACGCTTTGTTTCATACTCATTGAATGATTTTTTATTCTTTATTAAATCCGAAAAAATAGACTGCATTGCATGATGCTCTGATGGGGGAACGAACCTTGTTTCCATCTCAAGGGTTTCTGCCACAGTCCATTTAAAAATAGAAGTAAAGGCAGGACTGACATATGTAATCTGCCCTTCAATATCATAAATAATAATTGGATCAGCAGACGAATGAATTAGTGATCGATATACTTTTTCTGCTTTTTTGGATTCCTCATACAGTTTACGGTATTCTTTTTCCCTTCTTTTTAGTTCAATATCCTGCGAATGAATTTGATCCAGCATTTCATTGAACGCTTCTGACATGGTACGAAACTCGTCATCATATAGGGAACATACTCGAACCGTGTAGTCTTTTTGTTCAGAAACTATCTTGGCCGTATTGACCAGATCCGTTACAGGAGAAACCAGCATAACGTGAAATCGTTTGAGTACTAGGAACACTATTATAAATGAAATGGTAAACAATAAAACCAACAGGATTGGTTGAAACAGATTCGATTCAAAGACATGGATTGCTGTTAAAAAAAGACCGGAGAAAAATAATAACAGCAGGTTAATAAAAGCTGCAAAAATAAACGTCTTGTTTCTAAAAGGCAGACGGTTGAATCGGAAATTCATTTTGCCTCCATGGGTAACAAAATAATCACCTGAAAGTGACTGCAAATATTTCGTTAAACCTTTATTAGTGGGGCATTTGCTGAATGATATTGGAAATGAAGTTGTGAAAGTTAAAAACCCGATTCAAGCTATTTCAGCAATCATCGAGCGTGAACAGGATAATAAATAAAGACCCATTTTTCAAGAAAAAAATTTACCCTATTGTTTGTAAAATATATGAATGAGCACAATAACAATTTTCAATAGTTTAATTCCCGATGTCGACATTATCCATCATTTCGTATTTGATCAAGAATCCCAGGGAGATACTTAAAAAGATAATCCACATCCCTGTGAGTTGTCTGCAGACCAAAGCTAAAACGGATAATCCCATATCGATCCGTATCAACCCCAATGGCTTTAATAACAGAAGAAGCTTCCTTGCTGCCGGAGCTGCATGCTGATCCTGCAGAAACATATATTCCAATCCGGTTAAGGCTTAACAAAAGGGCTCCACTGTCAATATCCGGAAACCCGATATTCAGATTTGTTGGAATGCGATGTTGTAACGATCCATTCAGGATACAATCCGGACAACATTGGTTTAACTGATTAAGAAAATAATCCCTGATTTCTTGAATCCTTTTCATTTCGGATTTCATTTCCAGGTGAGCAAGTTTCGCTGCCTTGCCAAAAGCGATAATATGCCCAACATTTTCTGTGCCGGCGCGATTATTGAATTCCTGAGATCCCCCGTGAATTAATGGCACCAATGAAACCGTTTCATCAAGATAAAGAGCGCCAACGCCTTTTGGCGCATAAATTTTATGCCCTGAAAGAGACATCATTGTTATACTCATCTGTTTCGGGAAAAGATCGATTTTACCAAAAGCCTGAATGGCATCCACCAAAAAAGGGACTTCTGCAAGTCTGCAGATTTCCCCTATTTCAGCTATTGGATTCACCGTCCCGATCTCATTATTCACCGCCATGATTGAAACCAAAACCGTGTCTGACCGAAGTGCTTCTTTCACAGAATCTGCTGTTATCAAACCCTTTTGATCCGGATCCAGGAAGGTAATATCAAATCCGAGCATGCCAAGAAACTGCACAGGCTCAATAATCGAAGGATGCTCAATCTGAGAAGTGATAATATGCCCTTTGGTTTCAATATATTTAAATCCAATCCCTTTTACCGCCAGATTATTCGCTTCTGAACCACTACCTGTAAATATAACCTCAGAGTGTTTAACTTTTAAGCAATCCGCGACTTCTCTACGGGCATCCAGAATTGCATTAAAAGCCGTTTTACCAAGAAATGTGCTACTGGAAGGATTCCCATACCCTGTTTTGCTGGTATAATAATCCGTAAGAATCTTAACAACCTCTTTGCGAATAAAAGTGGTAGCATTGTAATCAAAATAAACCTCTCGAGCTTCATCCACTTTAACATCCGCAATCGGTTTACATAAATCGTTGACAGACTGAATTGGAATACCCACCCATGTATATACTGAATTCAGGCCATGTGGAAAAAGCCTTTCCAGGTCTTCTTTTGTTGCACCGGTATATCGTTCAATATTTCGATACATAGGACCCACACGGTGCTTTTCATAATAGAGATATACAAATTCCAAAATCCGTATATGCATATCCGTCAAATTGATCCCGGTACGCCTCGCCATCTGATTTATAAATGTCTTTACGTAATTATTCAGCATATTGACCCGACAATTCACCTTCAGTCATTAACAGGCACCTGGATATTGGTGAAATGGGAAACCTGTACGGGAATCCTTCATCCCTTTCGATACTTCCAGAAAAATATAATAAGGCATGCCAATCCCCATTCGATCCCCTTCATACTGTGCGATCAACCTCGCTCCAAGACAATAGGTTGATATATTAATTTCTTGGCAGAGATAGGGACGTACAATCAAATCCGAATTGACAACCCGGAGTCCCCCCATATTAGCGATTACTCTTTTTCCGGTATTATATTGGTATGCCTGAATAATCCGTGTCAGTTCAACCGGACGAACACTCAATACAACAACATCCGGTATAAGATTCTCTTCATCAAAATCATAGGGGAAAAAGAAAACCGCCTGAGTATCCGGAGGTTGAATAGCCATCATTTCGCTAACTGCAAATTTTGCAGTCTCAACATCTTTATAGCGACCCACATCTTCCTTGCCAAAAAGCGCAAATTCTTCACGTCCGGCAGCTTTACAGGCATAGACGCTGCCACTTGTAAAATCCATGGGGCTCGGAGATGTAAAATCATTCTTTTTTTCATAATGTTCTTTCATAATATCGGTGTACACCCTGGACCCTTCAAGGGGTTTTTCTTCATCCTCCCCAACCAATCCGAAAGTAATGGCCGCCGCAACACATCCGATCGTCTCCCGGGTTAGGCACACCCCATCACCAAGTCCTGCCTGTTTGGCTGCCTGACAACTTGTAATGGTTAACCCTTGTGGCCGGTAGTTCAGCACCATTTTCGGTATGCTCTCGCTCCCCCGGTAAAATTTTACCGCGGTAAGCGGGATCTGCAGCCCCGGAACGCCCATATTCTCTATCATACAATCATATGCCCTTCGTAGATCCGACATCGAACCCTCCGTTTTTCAAATTAATATCCTTTCCCAAAATACGATTTATTCCAATAACCATGAAAAGAAGCCGTTCGGACAAATCAACTGATTTAAAATTTTTTTTATGGAATACGCTTCCTGAAAGAAAAATAGGGCTGTTATAAGGCCTTATATGTAAAAAACAGACCCCCTTGGATGTGACTTGAAGCGTAAAATCGAGGCAGATTCACTTTAACTTTGCTGAAATATGAATGGGAATATCTTTTTATACTCTTTCCATTTTTTTTTTGCAATATGGGTTTGTTTTAAATAAGTCCACGA
Source organism: uncultured Desulfocicer sp. (assembly GCA_964437395.1). Lineage (GTDB taxonomy): Bacteria > Desulfobacterota > Desulfobacteria > Desulfobacterales > SURF-7 > QZKS01. The sequence goes on along the minus strand of CAYTGW010000058.1, from coordinate 11,922 downwards.
CTCCATGACACTTACAGATTGGTATACATATGCTTTTTATATTCTTTATATGAAAAGCAAAATCAAATTCAGTCATCTTGTCTTTTTCTGTTTGATTCTTGTAAAACAATAACCTATCTGGTACTAGTTTTCCATGCAAAATTCATATCATCATAATCCCCTGATACTGGCATCCCAGTCTCCTAGGAGAAGATATCTCTTAGAACAAGCTGGATTAGTGTTCTCGGTTATGCCAAGTAGTTTTGATGAAAACTCTGTGGCCATGACAGATCCGGAAACCTATGTATTAACCCTGGCGGAATCCAAAGCTGCTGATATCGCCAGGCTTCATCCCGAAGGCTGGGTAATTGGCGCAGATACTGTTGTAATCATTGACAATAAAATTCTCGGCAAACCAGATTCACGAAATGACGCACGAAAGATGCTGCAACATCTCAGCGGTCGGACCCATCAGGTATTTACCGGCTACGCCATTCAATGTATTATTAAAAATCATTTTTTTTCGGAGGCCATCAAAACTGACGTCTGTTTCAAAAACCTAACTGACCAAGAGATTGAGTGGTATATCCACACAAAAGAACCCTTTGATAAAGCAGGCGCATATGCAATCCAGGGGATAGGCACCTTTCTCGTTCGCCAGATAAACGGATCCTATACCAATGTAGTCGGGCTGCCGGTCTGTGAAGTAATTGAGCACCTTCTACAGAAAAGTGCCATCACTATAGATGGATTAACAACAAACCATGAGATCGATCTTGAAAAAAAGTGTTGACCATATACAGAACCGCATAAGGGAAACCGCACATTTATATGGTCGTGACAAGGATGAAATACAGCTTGTTGCTGTTTCAAAAACCACCTCACCGGAAATGATCAGAGAAGCCATTGAATGCGGTCTGAAAATTTTTGGTGAAAGCTATATTCAAGAATCTAAAAACAAAATAGCCTCAATTACCGATTCATCCGTCTCCTGGCATTTTATTGGACACCTGCAAAGCAACAAGGCGAAATATGCGGTCAAACTTTTTGACCTGATCCACACGGTTGATTCAATTAAACTTGCTCGTGAACTGGATCGACAGGCCCAAAAAATCAATAAAGTCCAAGATATCCTCCTCCAGGTTAATGTAGGAATGGAGGGCTCCAAATCCGGAGTGTCCCCGGATGATGTCCTTGATCTTGCAAAAGCAATAAGCAGCCTGCAACATCTGAAAGTCAAAGGATTGATGACCCTTCCTCCTGTGTACAATTCGCCGGAGCGGGTTGCCCCCTATTTTCAAACCCTGCGGGAACTCCGAAATATTATTCGGAATGAAAAAATTTCAAACATTGACATGAAGGAATTGTCCATGGGAATGACAGGTGATTTTGAGGTCGCCATCAGGGAGGGGGCCACTATGATTCGAATTGGGACAGCGATATTTGGAGAAAGAGGATGAAAATTCTTCTGCATATCTGCTGTGGTCCTTGCTCCATATTTCCCATTCAGATTTTAAAAAAGGAAAAAATGGATGTTATGGGATATTTTATTAAAAGCAATATCCATCCATACACAGAATGCGTAAAACGGTTAGAGGCTCTTGAAACTTATGCAAAAACAATCAACTTAAAATTACTTATTGAAGAAGAATACAACCTTGAAAGTTTCATCCAAGATGTCGTATTCCGGGAATCCGATCGATGCAGACTCTGTTATTATTCTCGGCTGAAATCCACAGCAATTCTAGCAAAAAAAGGAAAATTCGACTGCTTTTCAACGACTCTTCTTTACAGCAAATTCCAAAATCATGAATTAATCAAAACAATTGGAGAAAATACTGGTCGATCGGTTGGCATCGACTTCTTCTACCAGGACTTCCGGATAGGCTGGAAACAAGGGGTCGAGGAATCAAAGCGAATGGGGATGTATCGCCAGCAATATTGCGGTTGCATCTATAGTGAAAAGGATCGGTATTACAAAAACAAACCCCACAAACTGGTTAAAAATCCATATATGGATACATATTAAGTGTATGTTTGGAAATTTTCTGTATTTTATCATTGTCTTGCTGATTTACAGTACCTATCAGCCACCTGAAAAATCAAATTTTACAGATGTTGAAACACTTTTCCTGTTTTTTCTTCTATTTTTTCTTTTCCACTATATCACTTATCATCTTTTTAAAAATCTTGAAAAACAGCTCCTGGTTCAAAAATCGCCCCAGCTTGTTCATCGATTTGAAACATTGATCACTCGCCAAAGCATTATGGCTGTCACTTTTTTTTCGATCAATATCTACTGTCTGTCCTTACCAACATATTTTATCAATATTCCCGTATTGGAATCAATCCCAACGCTGACAGCCCTGATCTTTATCAGCCTGTTCCTCCTTTATCTTTCGATAATCTGGTTTCATGCCTATGGTTGCCATTCTCATCTTAATGACCCATCCATCTCCAGAAAAAACTATATCCATTCCAATATCTCTTTTTCAGTTCCGGTTATTCTTCCCTGGTTTCTGTTATCCGGTATTTCAGATATCATTTTTTTGCTTCCGCTGAAATTCCCCAAAGAAGTCCTGTCAACGCCGCTTGGCCAAGCTGTTTATTTTCTTTTTTTCCTGATCGTTGCTGCTATTACAGCCCCCATAATCATTCAGAAATTCTGGGGTTGTATCCCATTGGCTCCAGGTTTTCATCGAACTCAGATCGAAACATTTTGCAGAAAAGCAGATGTCCAGTTTGCGGATATATTACGATGGCCTTTATTCGGTGGTCGTATGATTACTGCTGGTGTCATGGGGCTTGTAAAAAAATTTCGATACATACTGGTAACACCGGCCCTTTTACAATTTTTGGATACACAAGAGCTTAATGCCGTCATGGCTCATGAAATCGGTCATGTGAAGAAAAAACATCTCTTGTTCTATCTTGTCTTTTTTGCTGGATATATGCTGATTTCCTTTGCCGGATTTGATTTGTTGATCTATATTCTTATCTACATTGAACCACTGGTTGGTTTTTTAACAACATCCGGCCTGCACCAGGAATCTGTATCTTCCATATTGATCAGCATTTTTCTGATCCTTTTTTTTATTCTATATTTCCGATTTTTTTTTGGTTACTTTATGCGGAATTTTGAGCGTCAAGCAGATATCTATGTCTATGAATTAATGAACAGTGCTAAACCGCTCATATCATCCCTGCACAAGATATCCATTATCAGCGGTCAGCCATCAGACAAACCCAATTGGCATCATTTCAGCATTGCAGAAAGAATTGATTACCTGAAGAAATGTGAGGTTAATCAAAAATGGGTTCATAAGCACCATCGAAAAGTAAAAAATAGCATCGCCCTGTTTCTTATTGGAATGGCTCTGGTAAGTGCAGCAGCATACGACATAAATTTTGGCAGCACTGGAAAAAGATTAAATCAACATCTTTTTGAAACAATGATGATGAGAAATTGTGGTGCTATCATTGCCGCATACGAAAAATCACTTTCAGAAAAACCCGAATCTCCGGAAATATTAAATAATCTTTCATGGATTTATGCCACCAGCATGAAGCCGGAATGTCAGAATCATAAACAGGCCTTGGCACTGGCCAAAAAAGCAGTTGAACTGAAAAGGGAAGCCTATATTCTGGATACACTTGCAGAAGCCTACTTTGTGAACGGATTTATTGAGGATGCCATCTCTGCAGAAAATCAGGCACTTTCACTGGCAAAAGAAGATGAACGGGATATATATGAAAAACAACTCATCAAATTTCAAAATACCATTGCTCAATGATCCGATCTGTAGACCTCTAAAAGATATTCTAAAAAAGACGCAACATTTTTTGCCACAAAATGTATACCCGTACGTTCTGCAAACTCTGAATCAGCAGAAAAAACAGGCCCTCCTACAATCATTTTAATGCTTGGATCTATTTCCCGACGAATTTTGACAACCATTTCTTCAGAATCAAGTTGCAATACTGTCAACCCCAATATATCAGGAAAATTCTTGTTGCAGACATCTATTATTTTTTCAGGCTGCTGGAGCAGGCCTATTGGCATAACGGTAAGCCCGGCAACTTCGGCGTACAGATTGATAATCCGTAACCCCTGCCCCAGTCCATCATCAAGGGTTGTGGATACCATCAGGGGTGATTCATCCCAAAGGCCCTTTATCTTTTCCGTTCTTTTCCACTTCAGAAGCACCTTGCCAAAAGATTCCAGCTCACTGTGAGAAGGGAAAGGTCTGTCTGCCCTGTTCCAATCTTTTACAAGCTCTCGTAAACGTATCTGTAGTGCTCTTTTACCATCATGCATATATTCAACTTGATCTACACAAAAAAATACGATTTTCAAACAATCTCGAATCTTAATCATGACCGTTTGAAAACCGTACTGAACAATACTGATTTAAAAAAACATCTTATTGTTTTTTCTCTGCTTTTTTGACAGCAGAAAAATCATCCTCCTGAGCCCCCTGGCCCTCAACCTCAATGACCTGACCACCATCTACGATGCGCTCTCCAAGAATTTCAGATAGCTCACTCACCTTCAGCGACATTTTTACAAAAGCATCGTTTTGTTTGTCCCAGCCATAGTCCGTAACCTCTGCAAGATACAGTGTAGCAAGCACCTTTGTTTTTACCAAGTCGGATTTCAGCATATAATTTTCAACCTTGGTTTGGCTTTCCAATGTAAAACCTACAATTTGCTTGATCAGTTGCTTATAGGCATCCAATTCAGCGGAACGAAGAGCTCTTATCGGACCTGCCATTTCAGGAGTGGATGTTGCAAAACCAACCCTCTTGTAAACCTTATTCTTTAGATTCATTACCTTTCCATCAATATTGGTGATGGTGTCCAAGGCCACTGACGCGGTAACTTTGGCAATATCCTTTTCCTGATCATAGACAATATCATCATAGCTTATTCCCTTGATTTTGGCCATCGTCTTGGTTTCTGTCGAGCCCTCGAAACTCGCAGGAATCATATCTTTCACTTCTTCTGTAGCCTTTAATTTCAACCCATATATTGATTCAACAATCGCCCTTTCCGCCATTACCTTAGCCGCTCTTATTGTCATGATCCTTTTATTACCTGACCAACCAGAGGGAGCCATCACTCCCATACAAACTGCTGCCACAATAAAATACTTAATTATCTTTGGGATCATTTTCTTGTTTCTCCCTGTTAGTTGTATCGTTTGAGTTATTGATATTAACGGTTTCCTCTTTTACAGATCCGACATTCAAGTTACTGTTGTTCTCCAATTTAATCTCTTTTTCCTCGGTATCAGAGACCACTTTTTTGTCATAGACATCAAACTGAATGACACCTTCTTTATATTTTGCTTTGGCCTTTATTTGTACAGTTCCATTTTTTGGTAAATCAGTAAGCTGGCCGACTGCCTGCTTGTTTATTTTATCCAATTCTTTGGTGTTCTGTTCTACCATCGCCTTGTTCCCCGCCCTGGTCGATGAGGCAAAACAGATAAAAATCACAACAACAAAAATAATCCATTGAACGCCGATTTTCATACTTGCACACATTGTCTACCACTCTTCTTCGGACAGCTCTCTGCCACCCACACCGTCCTTTGTGGCTGAACGTTTCTTTTCCTCTTCTTTTACGGATAGATCCTCTTTAGGAGTAGCTTGCTTCTCTATTTTTGGAGCAGGCGCACTTGCAACTTCCTGGGGCTCTTGAGCTGGCTTAGGTTCAGGTGCAGGTGCAACCTCTGGCTCTGCCTTTCTGGGTGCTGGCTCAGATGCAACCTCTGGCTCTGCCTTTCTGGGTGCTGGCTCAGATGCAACCTCTGGCTCTGCCTGTTTAGGTGTCTTTCTGGGTGCAGCGGCCTCTCGCTTGGCACGAGCAGCTTTGGCTTTCTGCGCAAGCGCTGCTGCTGCATAAGCCTTGTTCAACTCCATGCGTCTTTCAAACACATCATCGTTGATCGGTACGGATAGAAACACAGCAAGATAGGTCTCCTTGTCAATGGTTCTGGCCCCGGGTTTGACCTTTTGAAGTGCGGTCAGTGTCTCTTGATCAAGCTCACCTGTGATGCTGACATTATATCCCTGAATAAATAAAAATTCCTGAACCTTAATAATCCGATTAACCCCACTCATATTATAAAAAGCCTTTTTCACTCCATCCATGACTACCGGATCCGGATTTGCTTCAGGCAATAGTGTCCAGTATGGCACCATAAGATATTTGCCGATAATTTGAACCATGCTGAGTTGAACCAACATCCTTACTGCTGCATGCCGACCCTGCACTTTTTTAATGGAGCCCTTTAATCCAAAAGACGGACCCAAAAGGGTTATGGCCAATTCTTTTTCACTGACTGCCTTGGAAACCTTGATCGAATTCACTGTCTGCATTTTGGCAATACCGGCCATTGACTGAAAATCAATCATATTAAAATCAAGTGTGATGCTCGCCAAACCGTATTTTTCTTCCGTACCATAATCTGCGGCTACTGTATTGGACGGTGTCCATGATGGTGCATGGGAAAAATCCGCCGCTATCCCGGCATCCACATTGCTCCCTCTGGTTTCAAGGCCTCTGTCAAACTCAGTGATGCCACCGGTAATCACCACGTTTGGAATTGTTTTATTCTCAAATGTTGAGTACCCTGTTACCATTTGATTCTGAATAAAATCTGGATTATATGGAACATATGTAACTCTCCCACCAATAGAATTGAGTGTGCTTTGCAGCATTTCGGAAATATCCCGTGGAATTTCGCCACCGGTTGCCCCTGATGTACCTGTATTATCTGCGATTTCCTTGCTTTGAACCCTCAACACTTCTGTTGAATAGATTTCCGTCATCTTGCCAAGCAGAGGCAATGTTTCGGTAAAACTTGTTATCTTAGCGGTCGGTGGTTCTTCTTTGATTTCCACATCCACATTTCTTGGGTCTACACTGGCACAGGAAATCAGAACCAAAAGAAAAAGTGATAAAAACAGCACAGACCGAATCCATTTCATTTTGATCATCTCACCCAATAAATATTTCATTTTTCACCCTGTATTCAGACAATAAGTTAGTCTTCCCATCAGTGATTTTATATTTTGATCTTTTACTCAATTTACACCTTAATCTTTGTTAAAAAAAGTAAAGGTAATAAAGATACCAATGGTTACTCGACAACCTGTGTTTTATCCCCTTTTGACTCATCAATAATAATGATATCCCCTTTAACATTTGACCCTGGTCCCATAAGAACGCTATTCATCGAACCGCTGCCGTTTTTGCCGGGGCCTTCATCCGTTTTCGTCCCTTTTTTTACTGATTTTTCTCTTTGTTTTGCGCTGCTTTTTGCATTCAACTTGATAAAATTGATATTCTGGTTTGAATCTCCAAGATCATCATAGCTGGTAATATGATCATCCGTTGCTATACCATCCTCCTGATCACCACACAAAGCAACTCCACCGCCAGCGACAAAAAGAATAAATGTGGCAATTATGATCGTTAAAAAAAATCGATTCCGCATGATAACCTCCTTTTATTAAAGATATGAGGTTTTCTCTATCTCTTTCACCTGGAAAAAAATAATTTGCTTCTTTTTTCCCAGAATCGGAAAAACATACCCGATCCTGGGAAAAAATTTTGTCATCTCATCGAACTATTCCGTGGTTACAGAACCCATGTTTGCCTTACTTTTATCACCAATAGCGATATTAGCGGATTTTTTCACCTCGGCCTTGTTAATAATTTTGCCGGATACATTGGTATCTTTCATCGTCACAGCGCCCATATTAGCGGTCGCGCCTTCACCGATTGCGATATTGGCGGATTTTTTAATATCTGCCTTGTTGATAACCTTACCCGATACATTAGAGTCCTTCATGGTTACAGAACCCATGTTGGCTTTAGCCTTGTTTCCGTATGCGATGTTTGCTGATTTTTTAATATCAGCTTTGTTGATAACCTTACCGGATACATCGGAATCTTTCATAGTTACAGAACCCATATTGGCGGTTGCACTTTCACCGATTGCGATGTTGGCGGATTTTTTAATATCAGCTTTGTTGATAACCTTACCGGATACATTGGAGTCCTTCATGGTTACAGAACCCATGTTGGCCTTGGCATTCTCTCCGATTGCGATGTTGGCGGATTTTTTAATCTCTGCCTTGTTGATAACTTTCCCCGATACTGTGGATTCCGCAAAAGAAACGGAAGCAGTTAAAAAAAGAATTCCCATTACCATTGTAATCACTTTCTTCATGACTTTTTCCTCCTGTTTTTTTATTAAGGTTTGGATTCTGGCCTTGCAGACTAAAATTATCGGATACTGTTCGTATCTTTTTTGCCAGTATGGCTAATCTTATACTCCAAGATTTTTCAAAATGCAATGAAATGAATCACCCGAAAGATATGAAATCTGTTACACGAATCGTTATAGATAGTATAGGTTTTAAATTCCAGTCTATCACAATTCGAGATACAATAACATGATGAATTGCTTTTTTTCTATATAATTGGTAATATGGCCGTACTGTCACCCAGAAAACACAGGAGATAAATTGAAAGACGAAAATGAAAACCCCTGGAAAATTCTGATTGCCGATGATGAAGAAGAGCTTCATCAGATCACTAAAATGGTTCTCTCAGACTACCTTTTCGATGGTCGACGGCTTGAATTTATCAGCGCTTATTCAGGAAAAGAAACAAAAGAACTTGTTGAAAAATATCCCGATATCGCTATCGTCCTGTTAGATGTAGTGATGGAAACTGAGAATGCTGGGCTGGAGGTTGTCCAATATATAAGAAAAACCTTGCTCAATAAATTTATCCGAGTCATTCTTCGGACTGGTCAACCCGGAAAAGCACCTGAACAGAATGTCATTATGGAATATGACATCAATGAGTATAAAGAAAAGACGGAACTTACATCCAGAAAACTTTATACAACCATTACTGCATCGCTGCGAGCATATAAAGATCTTATAACAATTGATAAAACAAGACGGGTTCTGGAACTGGTTATCCATTCTTCCGAACATATCTTCAGCAACAACTCTTTAGAAAATTTTACCGCAGGAGTCCTGAACCAGATATCATCCATCCTGAATCTTGATAAAAGCACTTCCAATATAGAGGCTTCTGGTTTTGCAGCCTTGCTTGAAAACCGTCACTTCTCTATCCTGGCCGGCACCGGTGAGTTTAAAAATATCGTGCATCAGGATGCCCATAAAATTCTCCCCAGATCCATTCAAGACCAATTAACTATCGCTCTTGAAAGAAAAAAAGGATTATTTATCGATGACGCCTATATCGGATATTTCAGAACAAAAACAGGAGCTCAGAATTTCATCTATCTGAATGGATGTAAAAATTTAACAGAGCTGGAGAGAGATTTAATCAGAATATTTTCTTCCAATGTTGCCATCGTTTATGACAATATATATTTATCCCAGGAAATCGTAGATACACAAAAGGAAATTATTTTTACTCTTGGTGAACTCGTTGATACCCGTTCCAAAGGACTTGTCAATCATGTCAGAAGAGTTGCTGAATTTTCTTTCCAAATGGCACTGTTAGCAGGCCTGGATGAACAAGAGGCAGAACTTTTAAAACTTGCTTCTCCCATGCATGATGTCGGGAAAATAGGGATCCCGGATGCAATTTTAAATAAGCCGGCAGCACTCACACTGGATGAATATGCTGTCATTCGAAACCATAGTGGAATCGGTCATGAAATCCTAAAAAGTTCGAAACGGAAAATCCTGCAAGCCGCGACTATTGTAGCCCAGCAACATCATGAACATTGGGATGGTAATGGTTATCCCCAGGGTTTAAAAGGAGAAAAAATTCATATTTATGGAAGAATTACGGGTCTTGCTGATGTATTTGATGCATTAAGTCACAGCCGTGTATATAAAAAAGCATGGCCTCAAGATCAGGTCATTGAAAAAATAAAACAAGAGCGTGGAAAACATTTTGATCCTAACCTCGTAGATCTCTTTTTTAAGAATATGAACCGGTTTTTTGATATCAACAAAAAGTACCCAGAATAACCTGTTCAATCTGAAATTTTCTTCCCCTGCCTACAATGTACCTGTTTTTCATTTAGTAAGGATGGGGGGAATGGGAACTAATTTTTTATTTTTATCCAGACAGACCAGATGCAGCTCACAGGAGACAGCTGGTTTTTTTCCTCCTTTCCGCCAGGCCGAATGGGACCAAATCATTCGATAATCACTATCCAGCTTATAGGTTGATCGAATATCAATGGTCTCACCAAACTCTACCCCCTCGGAATAAACCAGATCCGCCTTATAGACTGCAAAGCCAAGTCCTTCTTCTTTCCACAATTTTACCAGCTCATCCGTCCCGATAACGTGTTCTCTTGCCCGTTCAAAATACTTTAAATAATTGGCGTGATAAACAACACCGGAATGATCTGTATCCTCATAGTAAATCTGAATGGATAAGTGGTAAGGTATGCTTTCCATAAGCTCTCCCTATGAGCCAATTTCAAAACGATTATAAAGCGTCACACCGGCGAAAGTCAGTGCCCGGAAAAGAGCCGAAAATACTGGATTATAGTTTTCGCCGGAACTACAACAACAGACTTTTGAAATTGGCTCCTATGATAAAAATAAATGAACCTGTAAAACAATCTAAAACGAATCCTGCTGGATTCGTACATAAAACACATGGCAACATGCCTCATCAATCCAGTCATGTCAAGGAAAGAGAAAATCCATTTCAATCTTGAAAAATCGCCAAACCCATGATAGGAACCTTGTAAATTAATCCATTTATCGACTCATGTCATTTCAAATTACGAAAATCGTTTTCCGGTATCTTTTACTTGATTGCTCACATTTAAAAAGGGGGAAACAGTATGGATAAGATTCTACGGATTAACATGGGGGCAAAAAACGGCCCAAAAACTTCAATCCAGGAACTCGGTGGATACAACGGTCTGGGAGGTCGTGGAATGACCTCTGCAATTATCGCCACAGAGGTACCACCAACATGCCATCCGCTTGGGGAAGACAACAAGCTTGTCATTGCTCCAGGGCTTTTAAGTGGCTCTGCAGCAGCGCAATCAGGCAGGATATCGGTAGGATGCAAAAGCCCATTGACCGGTGGAATAAAGGAAGCAAACTCCGGCGGCCAGGCATCTCAAGTTCTGGCAAGACTTGGATATGCGGCGATTGTTCTCGAAGGTAAACCATTAAAGAATTCCATTTATAAGGTTTTCATCAACAAGGACAAGGTTGAAATCACCGAAGACAATTCCCTTAAAATGATGGGAAATTATGATTTGATCGATAAAATGAAAACCACTTATGGCGATAAAGCCGCCTATATTTCAATCGGCCCTGCCGGTGAAATGAAAATGCCGATAGCCTCGGTTGCCTTTACCGATATGGAGACAAGACCGACACGTCATGCAGGCCGTGGCGGGGTTGGTGCGGTTATGGGTTCAAAAGGTGTAAAGGTGATCATACTCGATGATTCCGGAATGAAAACCAGGCAACCCAACGATCTGAAAAAATTTAAGGAAGCCAATAAAAAATTTGTACAAGGATTAAAAAAACATCCTGTAACCGGAGAAGGTCTTCCAACATATGGTACCAATGTATTGACAAACATCATTAACGAAGCGGGTGCATATCCTGTGAATAACTTTTCGACAGGCCAATTTGCCGGTGCCTCCAAGATCAGCGGTGAAACACTGGCTGAAACGGAAAAAAGCCGTGGAGGCAACGCAACTCACGGTTGCCACAGCGGTTGTGTAATCCAATGTTCAGGTACATATCCAGACAAAAATGGGAAATTCTTAAGCATGCAGCCGGAATACGAAACCATATGGGCTCATGGAGGGAACTGCGGAATCGATGACTTGGATGCGATTGCACAACTGGACAGACTTGCTGATGCTTTTGGTATTGACACTAATGAGATGG
>CAYTGW010000057.1:0-20137 GCA_964437395.1 uncultured Desulfocicer sp. | reverse complement strand
GATATTGATCCCTGATTCTGCGAGGATGCCGGTCACTTCGGCAATACGACCGGACTTGTTTTCCAAAAAAACCGAAATCTGTTCAACTTTCATTTCTGACCTCCTTATTGGGTTCATAGCACAGTTGTTTTTTTATAGTTTTCGGTTATCAATGACACGAATCGCCTTTCCTTCACTCCGGGCAATGGTTTTGGGTTCAACCAGTTTGACCGCAGCAGAGACTCCCAAAATCTCTTTTATGTCTTTTGAGATTTTTTTCTCAAGATTCTGGAGATTTCTGACTTCATCTGAGAACATATGTTCGCCAACCTCAACAAGAACTGACAAAGTGTCCAGATTGTCTTTCCGGTCAACCACCAGTTGATAATGGGGTTCGACTTCGTCAATCTGCATCAGTACGCTTTCAATCTGTGAGGGGAACACATTGACTCCCCGGATGATCAGCATATCGTCTGTTCGGCCGCTGACCCGTTTCATTCTTACATGAGATCGGCCGCAGATGCATGGTTCAGGATTCAGTGCAGAGATATCTCTTGTACGGTACCGGATTACAGGAAACGCTTCTTTTGTAATAGAGGTGAAAACAAGCTCTCCGGTTTCGCCATAGGGCAGGGCCTTGCCGGTTTTTGGGTCAATGATCTCTGCGATAAAATGATCCTCGTAAATATGAAGACCGGCCTTTGCTTCATGACATTCAATGGCAACTCCCGGGCCCATGACCTCACTGAGGCCGTAGATATCGACCGCAATGATTTTCAGCTTGTTCTCAATTTCCTGCCGCATGCTTTCGGACCAGGGTTCTGCCCCGAAGATACCGTATTTAAATTTCAGGTCTTTAAACGAAACGCCCATCTCCTCAGCCACTTCTGCAAGGTGCAGGGTATAGGAGGGGGTGGCTGTCAGGATTGTAGGGCCAAAATCTTTCATGATGATAATCTGTCTTTTTGTGTTACCGCCGGAAACCGGTATAATGGATGCCCCGAGTTTTTCCGCTCCATAATGAACGCCAAGTCCTCCGGTGAATAGTCCATATCCGTAAGCATTATGGATAATATCTCCTCGTGTGGCACCACCTGCGGATAAAGAACGTGCCATGAGTTCAGACCAAGTTCCGATATCGCGGGCAGTGTAACCGACAACCGTAGGCTTTCCCGTGGTTCCGGAGGATGCATGAATGCGGACGACATTATCCATCGGGACGGCAAACATCCCAAACGGGTAATTATCGCGCAGATCTTGTTTGGTCGTAAACGGTATGTTCTGTATATCCGCAAGTGACCTGATTTCAGATGGAGTGATTCCTGCTTCTTCAAATTTTTTCTGATAAAATGGAACGGTAGCATAAACACGATTCAGCGTGGCTTGAAGCCGTCTGAGCTGGATGGCTTCAAGGGCTTCCCTTGGCATGGTTTCGTATTCAATATTGAATATCATATTTTTATCCTTTGATCGGGTCTCTCATTATCCAATATCGGATAATGAAATTGATAATTATTTATTCAGTTGGCCTGTAAATTCCGGTTTTCTTTTTTCAAGAAAAGCCGTTGTCCCTTCCCGTGCGTCTTCTCCAGCCATGCAGATGGAGAATGCATCGATTTCCAATTTACAGCCTGTGGCAAGATCAACATCCATTCCGCTGTTTACTGCCTGTTTGGCTGCTCTCAGACTGACTCTCCCTTTGGATGCAATTGCACTGGCTGTTTTGATAACCTCTTCCATGAGAGACGCAGGAGGCAGGATTTTATTTACTATCCCGATCTGATGCGCTTCGGAAGCACTAATCATTTTTCCAGTAAAAATCATCTCTTTGGCCATATTTTTTCCAATCTGCCGCGCGAGCCGCTGGGTTCCGCCAAATCCGGGGATAATTCCCAGTGTAATTTCCGGCAGACCAAATTTTGCATTTTCAGATGCGTAAATAAAATCACAGGCCAGTGCAACCTCGCTTCCCCCTCCAAGAGCAAATCCGTTTACCGCTGCAATTACCGGTATGGGCAGTTCCTGAAGTTTATTGATGGCCCGATGACCCAATGACGCGAAATGTCTGGCCTGAATTGAATCCAGACAGCGGGCAAGTTCGGTTATGTCCGCACCTGCGACAAATGATTTATCTCCTGCGCCGGTTAAAACCAGTACTCGTATTTCCTGGTTTTTCTGAATCTCATCCAGGGCTGCTGAGAATTCAGACAAAAGCTCCGAGTTCAGTGCATTCAAGGCTTTGGGACGATTAAACGTTATAATGGAGATGTTGTTTTCAATTTGAAAAAGGATGGTATTATATTTCATTATTCCCTCCGTCCGATAGGTATTTATGTCTGTTTATCCGGTTTTTTTTCAATAAAGGCTGTCGGGTTTGTTTCTTTGATATAGTTCCGAATTCCGTAGAGGATGGAATCACAGAGCCGTTCCTGATAGGTTGGATCTATCAATCTTTTGCATTCACTTTCGTTGCTGATAAAGGCGGTTTCAATAAGAACGGCCGGCATCTGAGCACCCAGGAGAACGTAAAAGGGAGCCTGTTTGACTCCTTTGCTTTTTATACGGTTGTATTGTTCCCGAAGGCTATGAAACATGGAGTCCTGGACATGTGTTGCCAGCCTGCTGGATTCATTTATTTTTGCATTCTGCATCAAGTCGATTAGAATCGATTGAAGATCGCTGATGTTTTTGGTGGATGTGGCGTTTTCTTTTGCGGCTACCATGATGGACTCATCATCGGTTGCAAGATTGAGGAAATAGGTTTCAATGCCATATGCCCTGTTATCTCTCGAGGCATTTGTGTGAATTGAAATAAAAAGGTCTGCATTTTTTGTGTTTGCGATTGCCGTTCGCTCCTCAAGAGTCAGGAATCGATCGGTCTCACGCGTCAGGATAACATTACAATTGATTGTATTTTTGATTTTTCGGGTCAGATTTTTAGCCAGTTGTAATACAATATCTTTTTCATGGGTTCCTTTAATGTAGCCAGGAGCTCCGAAGTCGTGTCCTCCATGTCCAGGATCGATAACGATGGTCTGGACACCTAGTGCCAGTTGTTTTGCAATGGCACTGGGGGTTATTTTCTGATTCGTGGAAGGGTAGTAATCTTTTCCAGGGGGCGATTTTTTTACGTATTTCTCTTGTTTGCCATTTTTCCCCCATACATCAATCACGATTCGAAAAGGATTTTTCAAAGAAAAGACTTTATAATTTTTAAAAGACTTGATGTCAATGACGACCCTTACCGTATCGGCTGTGTACTGGGCGGCACGGGCTTCTTTGAGCAGATTGTCGTTAATCTGCTTTGATTTTTTAAAGGTTTTGCCGAGCTTGCTTTGACTCAGATCCACGTAAAGACGCTGTGGCTTACTGATGGTGGGGTCATTCTTCAAAAGATGGTGTATGTAATTGGTTTCGTAGTCAGAATCAATAACGATTCTCGTATAATTGGGGTTTGACCAGAACCGGAGATCTTTTACTGTTGAAAACCCTTTTGGGAAAAGGGGAAGGGGAGGCTCAGTTGCTGCCGGTTCCGGTGCGGATATTTTTGGAGAACCGGTTTTTTTGGAAAGCAGACCGGCTTTCTTTGTTAAATGACGGACGGCTGTTGGATCTATCGCAGGGCTTTGAATCGAAATTCGTCTGATTTCATCTGCTGCCTGGTTTTTATATCTGCTTTTGGGATATTGTTTGATGATCTGTTCAAGAAGAGCCAGAGCTGTCTTTTTATCCGAATCTCTGTTGGACAATCTGGATAATCCGGCATAAAGGAGACCAGTTTTATACAGCCCTGCAGCAGCCCATGGACCGTAAGGATTGAGCCTGTGTACTTCTTTGTATTTTTGAATACAGTAAAGCCAGTTTCCCCGATCCTGCTGTTTTTTTTGATTTTCCAGAAGATATTGATAACAGGATTCCGCCTGATAATACAAATCTTTTGGAGATTTTCCTGCACTTGCAGCAGAACAGAAGATCAATAAACTGCAAACCGATAATAATACAATGCGAATTTTTTTTTGAATCATGATCATAAAATAATACTGTCTGCTTTTTCCTTTAATTTACACAAATAATTGATTGCATCAATTGGCGTCATGGTCGAAATATTCAGTTTCTGCAAACTCTGGATGATGATCTCATCCGGGTTCTGAAATAGGCTGAGTTGAATCTGTCTTTTGGATGGTTCTGTGTTTTTCCGGATCGATTTTTTTGACCTCGGAATATTCCGGTTATCATGTTCTACCCTTGAAAGAACTTTTTTTGCTTGTTGTATAATGGTTTCCGGTATCCCTGCAAGCCGGGCTACCTGGATACCATAGCTTCTGTTTGTGCTGCCTTCAACAAGTTTTCGAAGAAAAATGATTTCATCATTCCATTCTTTTACTGCAATATTGAAATTTTGCACTCGGGATTTTTGATCTTCAAGATCGGTAAGCTCATGATAATGGGTGGCAAAAAGGGTTTTGACTCCTTTTCCTTCCAGGTCATGCAGATATTCCGCTACCGCCCATGCAATGCTCAATCCGTCATAGGTGCTCGTTCCTCTTCCGATTTCATCCATGATAACCAGGCTGCGGGGAGTTGCATTGTTCATAATGTTGGCGGTTTCTTCCATTTCGACCATAAAGGTGCTTTGCCCGGAAGAAAGGTTGTCGAGAGCTCCTACCCTCGTGAAAATTCGATCTGTAACACAGATGGATGCTTTTTGTGCCGGAACAAAGGAACCCATTTGTGCCATAATTGAAAGAATGGCTACCTGGCGAAGGACGGTTGACTTTCCGGCCATGTTCGGCCCGGTTATGATCAGAATCTGGTTTTCCATGTTATCCAGTTTGATTGTGTTGGGTATATACCTTTCCCCTGTAATTAATTTTTCAACCACAGGATGACGTCCTTCCTGGATATGGATATATCCCTCTTCGTTGATCTCCGGCTGGATGAAGTTATTTTGTTCCGCAATTTCGGACAGATTGAAAATACAGTCAATGGATGAAAGAAAGTCGGCAAAACGAATAATCTCATCATTGGCCTCTATTATTTTTCCCCGGATGTCGGTAAACAGTTTGTACTCAAGTTCCGCCATGAGTTCATGGGCGTTCAATACCTTGGTTTCAAATGTTTTTAGTTCATCGGTGATATACCGCTCTGCATTGACCAGGGTCTGTTTCCGGATATAGTTTACGGGAACGGATTCTGAGTGGGCTTTGGGGATTTCAATATAATAACCAAAAACTTTATTGTATTTTACTTTTAATGAATTGATTTTTGTTTTTTCTTTTTCTTCCGCTTCCAGTCTGACCAGCCAGCCTTTACCGTCCTGGCTGATTTTGATCAATTCATCCAGTTTTTCATGATATCCGGGTTTGATGATTCCCCCTTCGTTTATGACAGGGGGCGCATCTTCCCGGATGGATTTCTCGATCAGGGTAACAAGATGATTTATTTTTTCAAGGGACGAATCTGTATTCTCCTGGCTGAATTGAAAAAGGTCTGATGTGAGCTTCTTGAGGATATCCAGGATTTCCGGGATTTTCATCAGGGATTTTTTTAAGGCAACCAAGTCCCTTGCATTGGCTCTTCCCATGTTAATCCTGCTGGACAGTCTCTCAAGGTCATAAATGGATTTGAGATTTTCCCGGATCTGGAATCTGCATTCAATGCTGGATTTTCCTTCTGCCACTGCGGCTGATCTTTTCCGGATCTGATCCGCGTCGATCAAGGGATATCGAAGCCACTGTTTTAACCGTCGGTTTCCCATGGCAGTGACACACTGGTCGATAATCCCCAGCAGAGATCCATGCGGTTTTCCGGTTCGTAGATTTTCAATAAGTTCAAGATTCTTACAACTCATCTCATCAACGATCAGGAAATCATCCAGAGAATAGGGCTCTATGCGCTTCAGATGTTCTGTCTTCTGCTTCTGTGTTTCACGTACATAGGCCAGGAGAGCGCCGGCTGCTCCGATCCCGACGGTGGCGTTTTCACATCCGAAACCTTCCAGACTTCTGGTCTTGAATTGTTCGATCAGGATTTCCCGGCCTGTCTGAGGTTGAAATTCTTTATCCGGTAGAAAGGATATGGGTTTTCCGGAAAAGGCCCGGAGCAATTTTACATGGCTGTTGGTGTCACGCATGGATTCCGGCAACAGGATTTCGCTCGGAGAAATGCGCAGGGATTCATCAATGATGGCATTGATCTGATCGGATTCCGTCATTCGGAAGGTTCCGGTCGAAATATCAAGAAAGGAGATTCCGGTGATGGAATGATTGGCAGAGATTGACAGGATATAATTGTTGGATTTTTCATCCAGCAGGTTGCTGTCGATGATCATGCCAGGTGTTATGACACGGATAACATCTCTTTTTACAATTCCTTTGGCAAGAGAAGGGTCTTCAAGCTGCTCGCATATGGCTACCCTGTAACCCTTATCAATCAGACGGCCAATGTAGCTGTCTAAAGCCCGTGCAGGTATACCGCACATGGGAATTGCGTCTTCATTTTTTTTATTTCGGGAGGTAAGCGTGATTTCAAGAATCTTGGATGCAGTTACAGCGTCTTCAAAAAACATTTCATAAAAATCACCCATTCGATAAAACAAGATGGCATCGCTATATTTTTCCTTGATGGAGAGGTATTGTCTGACCATCGGTGTTTCTGTGGGGATGCTCATAATAAAATTTAGGACTTTGTTTTTTATATGATACTGTTCTGTTCGATGGCGACTCTTTTCCTGAAACAGCTTCTACTCTGTTACTGTCGAAAACTCAACCTTTTTTCCCACGTGAACATTCTTCTGTCAATGGTATAATATCAAGGTCGCCCCAAAGCCCGATAATATCATCGATGATTGCGACAACACCAAGAATTCCATCAATCTTTCCGGCTTCCTTGACAGCAGTTTTAATATCCGCTTTGGACTTGATCCGGTTTCCGATTGCTGTTGCCGCTGCATCTGCGAGTGAGCAAGAATGGGAGATAATGCATACTGCATCTGATTTGCCGAAACTGAGAGAATGACCGATTGTCCCGGAGGATGTACAAATTGAAAGAGGACGGTTTTTTGGAATCAGACGCAGACCGAGTTTCATACTCAATGGCGATTTGCCGGCATAGATGCCTATGGTAACAGGTTCATTCAACTTCATAAAGACATCGCCACCGTTTTCGACCACAACCTCCTCTGAATGTGCAAGCAGATCCTTACCCACAAACTCTGCGATCGCTCCTGCAACAGCAGCCATGGGGCCGACACCGGCCAGATTGCCGGCGTTGATCATTTCATTGATGATAAGTGGAGCAGGACTCTCTATGTTCCATGGAACCAGTGATGTCACAAAACCGGGATTATTTTGTATGAAGGCTTCGATATATCCACGATATTTAAAAACGCTTTCCAGTGCCTTATCAAACAGATTTTTATCTGCCTGAATTGCAATATCGGTCTCTTTCACCATAACCGTGAAGGATACTAGATTTTTTCTGTTCATGAATTTTCGGTATTCTTCATCACGGTTCATTGGAGCAGGAGACCTTTTTTGAAAATTATACAGTGTAGACCAATGTTGATCTCATTTTTTTCTGACATAATTCGATAAAATACCGATCGGTCATACCGGCAATAAAATCCCTTACAATGTCAGGAGGGGAGTTTTGTTCAATGTATGAACACGACATATCTTCAAGGAAATTTGAATAGATACGTGAGGATCGGTTTTTCTTGGAAAGATCTTCCAGAGATGTTTCAAATAAATAATGAAACATTTCCTCAATTTTTTTTGAATTTTTTTTAATACGTTGATTCAGGTAGATGTGTTTATAATTAAATGTTTTCAGGGATTGCAAGGCATTTGAGATTTCAGGGCTGAACGCAATGTAGGGATTCCCGTAACTGGTTGCGATCAGGTCGGTCACCAGTTTATATACAATGGTTCCATTTGTTTCACCCAGTAAAACAACTGAATTTTTTGGCAGGTCGCAACGAGTAATCAATCCAAGCCGTATTCCATCCTCAATATCCCGGCCGATATAGGAGATGGTATCCGCCATTCTGACGACACATCCTTCCAATGTCATGGGGATAACCGTGTGTAATGATTCTGTTGTCAGTTCTGTCATGTTTTGATCAAGGATTTCAAATGTCCTGTTTTGTTCGGGTTCAAGTTTTTGAGTGTGGGTTTCGCCATCATGGCAGAGAATTCCATCCAGTGTCTGGAGGCACAGGTTCCATCCGCGTCCTTTTTTTTCAAGCTGGTCAAGGAATCGAATACTCTGAACATTATGGCGGAAATTTCCTATCCCTGCGGTTTTGCAAAGCCGGGACAGATAGGTTTCCCCTTCATGACCAAATGGAACGTGTCCAATATCGTGACCCAATGCGATTGCTTCAATCAGATCTTCATTCAGTCTCAGGAGCCGGCCAATGGTTCTTGCGACTTTGGAAACAATCTGCACATGCAAAACCCGATGGGTGATATGATCATTTTTTACCAGATAAAAGACCTGCGTCTTATCGATGTAACGTGTATAGGCAAGCGAGTGAAGGATTCGATCCACATCCACGGAAAAGGCTTGGCGGTATCCTTTATCCAGGTGGGTTTCCTGGTTACGCCGTGTGCCATATTTGCTCATTGTGGAAAGAGGGGACAAATATTCCTGTTCGCGGTCATCCAGCCTCTGTTTCAAAGACTCAAGATTAAAATTCATGGCAATTTCACATTTTTTTTATAGGTCTCAGATTTCACCTGCTGAAATTTTTTTTTCCATCAGTCCAATATAGTCAATTCCTGCTTTTTGAAAACCGGCTTTGCCATATTTCATATTTGCTTCCAGTATGTAATATTTGTTTTTATGAATGAGAATATCCATACCCACATCATCCCATCCGCATTGTCTTGCGGTAAACAATGCCAGCCTGATCGCATCTTCAGGAACCCCATCCAGTTTAATTTCCGCTCCTTTGGCAACGTTGCTCCGGAACTCACCGGGTGCTGCAATTCTCCAGTAGGCATGGGCAACGCGGTCACCAATAATAACAACACGTATATCCCGATCTGTAGGAAGAAATTCCTGGACATAAGCGATTCCCGTTATGTTGCAGTATTCTGAAAAATCATCCTGATTCTGAATGAGGAAAACACCCCTTCCCATAGCCGAACCCCTTGGAATTTTTGCTATAAACGGATATTTGAAATAATCGAGGATATTTGTTTTCTGCTTCTTTCCATAAAAAATTCTTGTTTTGGGGTGGGGAATGTTGAGGAGTTGAAAAAGAGCGGTTTGTTTGATTTTGTCCTGCACAAACTTGTAGGTATGGTAGCTTGGAAAAGTTGGTTTTTCAATCGTATTGAAAAGGTCGGCGTAAAAAGTTCCGGGGTAATAAATTTTCGATGCTTTCCGGATCAGCTCTTTTTCCGGGTCGCTATACTTTGAAAAATTGGACTGAATGCCCAATGTGGTTACATTGCGACAATTTCGAAGCCGGGAACCAAGTGCGATTGCTTTATGAATGCTCTCCATCATCATTTATAATAGGAATATCATTCCACAACTCCCGGCGGAGATATTATAAACATGGATTGTGTAACCGGAGCATTTGCATAATACCGGTCGATACGTAATTTGAAAGATTCTCCATTTTCATTGGAAAGAACCAGATGGGATGGAAGACGAAATCCATCGACCACGATTTCGTCAAGCAATTCTGCTCGATAGTTCAGCGCTCCGGTGATTCCAAATATTTCAACCTTATAGATTTTTGTTTTTTGTTCATCAAGATAAATTTTTTCAGTCACACCGGTCCAGTTTTTTTCCAGAATCAAAATAAAACCATTATCTGAATCTGATTTTTCAATACGTGAGGTTGCATGTTCCCGAATGGGTATCCGGCCGGAAAGAAATTCGATGGCATCTTCTACATTCACGGGCAGAGACAATAACTCCTCAAGGGTTGATGCGGGGTCATCTCTTTGAATATATTTGGAATCCGTATGAGAGAGAAAGAAGAGCTGATCCTGATCGGCTGATAAACTGATGAGTGGCTGACCCGCGATTCCGAATATTTCAATTCTGAAACGGTCTGGATAAGAACCCATCCAGGCAGTTCGGGTAATGAAGGTATCCTTGTCCTTGTTCAGTTCAATTTTACCGATTCCCTTAAATGTGCGGAGAGAGTTGTTTTTTTCCCGTATGGACGCAATGATCGACAGGGATTCATCTTGGGATGCCAGGTCAGGCAATCCGAAAATTGAATTTTTATGAATACTGCTGCAGGATTGAATCATAAGACAGAATAAAACAAGCAGACAAACAACAGACTTTTTTAACCTAATTATTACCATGGGATAATTTTTTTATCTTTTCCAAAAGAGTCTCTGTATCCTTCTCTTTTTTAATGAGCGCTTTTTTATAAAATTCAACAGCTTTTTCCCGGTTATTGATCTTGGTGTGAACATCACCGATATGTTCAAGGATGATCGGATCATCCGGTACCAAGGTTATCGCCTGTTCAAGTGTCGTCAGTGCTTCCTGAAATCGACCCTTTTTGAACAATAACCATCCAAGGCTATCGGTGATATACCCATCTTTGGGTTCAATCTCCATGGCTTTTCGAATGAGCTGTTCCGCCTCTCCAAGATTCATATTCAAATCAAGGTATGTATAACCCAGATAGTTGAGCGCATGCGCATCTAGCGGATCGATACCGATCACTTTTTTCATCTGTTCAATGGAAAGATTCTTTTCCCCCCGTTTATCATACACGACTCCCAGTCTGAAATGAAGTCTGGAACTGTCCGGCATGATTTCAAGTCCTTTTTTCAGAACAGACTCGGCCTTCTGGTACTCCTGGAAATCTTCATAAAAATACCCCAGGTAAAAATAAAATTCAGGGTTATCCGATTTTTTTTGAATCGCTTTTTCAAGAATCTGAATTACCTTATCAGGTTGATTCTGATTTTTATAAATATAGGCCAGATAAATAGTCGCATTTTCGAAAAATTTGGAATTATCCCGAACCTTATTAAAATGAAAAAGTGCTTTATCAATGTTGTTGACTCCATCGTAAGCAGCCCCAGCCAGATGATTCATATCTGAATCATCTGGTATCTTTTTCAGAATTCCATTCAATAATATCAGCGCGTCGTCAAATTTTTTCTGATCAATAAACAAATAGATGATTTTTCCAGCTATATCCGGATCTGTCGGAGAGCGATCCGCAAGCCAATCAAAGATTTCTTGAGTTTTCTTTTTTTCATTGCTTTTATCGTAATAAAGAGCCAGCTCCATATTCGCTCTTATGTCATTTGGATACAGGTCAAGAATTTCCAGGTAAAGCTCTATTATTTTTTCTTTATTTGGATTTTGTTTTCCTTTGATGGAAGGGGGCGGAAAAGAAAGCTTTTGCCCGACTTTGACTTGTTTCGGGTTTGAAATTTCAGGGTTAAGTTTCAGAATCGCTTTCTCCGTTTTCGGAGTATACTCCGGATACAATCGGAAGCCGATCTTTTTAAGTGAATCCCCTTTTTGTACAGTGATTATTACCGGATCCATTACCTGGACTTGATTGTTTTTATAAATATTTAAAAGTTCATACCGAGGTTCAACAAGCATCGGCTCAATATCAAGTGCCTTTTTGAATTCTCTTTCCGCATCACGATATTGTTTTAATCTTTCATGGGCCTTACCCAGAAAAAAATATCCAGTATAAGCATTCGGAAAATTTTTTACCAGTTTTTGATACATCTCTAAAGCTTTTTGGTTTTCATTCCCATCCATATAAATCGACCCGAGGAAAAGATAGACATTCTTTTTTTTTGGATCTAAAGAAATCACTTTTTCATAAATTGCTTTCGCCTTATCTTTCTGATCGAGATACATCCAGATGTTTCCCTTTAAAATGAGGGCCTCTATGTCATCTGGTTTTTTAATAAGCAGTTGATCAATGAAAACAAGTGCATCTTCGTAATTATTCTGTTGCAGATAGAGAAAAACCAGCTCTTTTTTCAGGAAAGCTGATTGCGGATCATTTTGAATAGCCATTTTTAAATAAAATATGGCATTATCTATATTTTCATTCAGCAGTTGAAATTGTGCAGCAGTAAAATAATAGTATTTGTTTTCCGATCTGGGTGAATCAGGAAGCTTGGTTGTGGCAGAATGGGGCCCACTTTTTGATACCGCACATCCAGTAAAGAAGATGATGCCAAAAAGTAAACAGGAAAGTTGCAGATATTTTTTTCCCATAATGAACATCTCAATCCGATCTAATCAAAACTATTCGTATATACATTAAAATCCGGAAGTTCCCGTTTAAAATAGGCCTTCATTTTCTTGATAATGTTTTTTTCAACCTGTCTTACACGTTCTCTTGAAATATCGTACAGGTCACCAATTTCTTGCAAGGTTACCGGGTTATCGGAAAAAATCCGAATATTGAAAATTTCAAGTTCCCTGCCGGTTAAGCTTTTTTTGAATTCCGTGATTTTTGCATGCAGGATTGTTTCGATCTCTTTTTTGGCAACCTGATCTTCGATGGATTCAGTTGCTGTCTTAAGAAAATCGATCCGTTCTGTATCCGAATCATTTTTGACAGGGGCATCTAGAGAAACATCCCAACCATCCAGCCGTTGATCCATGTCGACAATTTCACGTTCAGATACGCCCAGACGTTCTGAAAGAAGTTTTGGTTTTGGATCAAAGCCTTGTTCGATCAGCCTTTGTTTTTCCTTTTTCAGTTTAAAAAATAATTTTCTCTGGCCTTGGGTGGTCCCTATTTTTACAAGGCGCCAGTTATCCATTATAAATTTAAGGATATAAGCCTTGATCCAAAATGAAGCATAATAAGAAAATTTAACATTTTTATATGGATCAAACTTTTTAACCGCCTGCATCAAGCCGATATTTCCTTCCTGGATCAGATCCAGAAGATTTTGCATCCAGACCCTTTGAAATTCAAGTGCAATTTTAACAACCAATCGAAGATTCGCGGTTACCAGGGTATATGCTGCGTCGGGATCATCTGATTCCTGAACCTGTTTTCCCAGCGCAATTTCCTGCTCTCTATTCAACAGATTATATTGGCTGATTTCAGATAGGTACCGTTGGAGAGGGTCAAATTTTACTAAACTTTTTTCATTGGTTCTATCTGAAGTTCTGGCACTGTTAGTTTGTTTCTTTTTTTCCAAAGGTTTTACGGAATTCGGTATTTTCATAATTTCCAATCAATCTGTCACACAACTCACGATTACTACCCTATCATAAGTCCCAATTTTTGAATCAGCTGCTTATGCTCTTATAGTATCAGGATCTAAAAAAATATCCAGTGTTTTGTCAAAAAAAATATGGACAACTGAAGGCCTCATATGTTATGAATTTTAATTCTGCGCCTGTAGCTCAGATGGATAGAGCAACGGACTTCTAATCCGTAGGTCAGGGGTTCGAATCCCTTCAGGCGTGCCAAAGAATATAAGGGGTTGACTAAAGGGTCTGCCCCTTTTTGATTTATGCACTATATCTTGAATCCACTCCTGATTCAACCCTATTTGTTTTACCTTTTTCCCAGATTCATGAAAAAGATACACTGGTTTTCTGCTCTCTCCTTTTCACGGATTACAATTTGATTTTTTAGTAAATTTAGTTTAAAGGCGCTTTTAGTTTGTTGCTGATATTGGTGATGATTTTCACGTATGCATTATTTTTTGGATCAAGCGCTAACGCCTTTTTGAAATTATCAAGCGCTTTTGATTGTTCATGATTGTTATATAAAGCAAGCCCCTTGTAAAAATAAGCGGAAGCAAAAGCCGGATTACTTTTAATCACCTTGTCATATTCCTCAATCGCCTGTGAATATTTGCCTTCTTTGTTAAATTGGATCCCTTTTTTCAGTTTGTTTTGTGTCTTAAGATCTATTTTCAGGGTTTTCTGGTTTTCATTATTTGTTTTTGTATCATCAGGGATGCCTTCATTCGGAGTCGTCAGATATTGAGAATCCAGAGCCCCTGCTTTTTTGTTATCCGCAAGTGATTTTTCATTATCTCCCAGATTATCCCAGGCAAGACTCCTGTTGAAGTAAGCTTCTGCTTGGTTTGGATTGATTTCAATTGCTTTGGTATAATCTTTGACGGCCTGTTCAAAGTCCTTCTTTAATCCATAAGCAATTCCTCTTTGCACATAAGCATTGGCGGAGAGATGATCGATCTCAATGGCCTTGTTAAAATCCTGGATTGCCTTTTCATATTCCTTCTTTTTTATTATTTTTATCCCTCTTTGAAGATATGTCAGACTATGATTGGGAAATATCTGTAAGGATGCTGAAAAATCTTTGATTGCGTTGTCAAAATTTTCTGTTTTTCCCCATGAGATTGCACGGTTGAAATATGCTGCTGCAAATTGAGAATCGATTTCCAGAGCTTTGTTATAATCGGCAATTGACAGATCAAACTTTTTTTTATTATCCCATGAGATGCCTCGCTGATTATAGGCCTGTGAATAATTCGGATCGTTGAGTATCGCTTTGTTATAATCCGCTATCGCCTGGTAATAAAAGCCCTTGCTGTTCAAAATCATTCCTCTTCCATAATAAGCTTCGGCAAGGTTTGGATTCAGCGAGATTGCCTTGTTAAAATCCGATACAGCTTGTTCGTTGTCTCCCTTTTTGTTCCAGGCAGTTCCTCTGTTATTGTATGCTTCAGCATATCCAGGCTTTAATTCTAAAGCTTTGGAAAAGTCTTTGATGGCTTCATCATACTCCTCTTTTTCATACCACACCTTACCACGGCTATTGTACGCTGAAAAGTCACCTGGATTTATTTCAATCGTTTTACTGAAGCTTTTTATCAACAGGTTGTTTTCAATTGTTTTGTTGACATCAATGCTCCCATCTTTACGGGTATCGTTTATGTTTTTTTGATAATGATCTGTATCTTCAGTTCTTATGGCATTTTCGGTTTTTTCAGGTGGTTTTTCTTTAGCCGAAGATGTGGATAGAATAAAGAGCAAGATTGTAACCAGAACTACAACAAAGGCTATATGGAACTTTAGCATTTTAATCATAAGCATTTTAAATATGTTACGCGTAATACACCTATAGGCCATTGTTCGCTTCTAGTTAGAAAACGAAATATTCATACAAGATCGAAAAAAAGTAAACAAGAAATATGAAATCGGGAATCACAGAACAGGAAAAGCAATGCTGTACGAAAGTGCATATTTATGATATCATAAGCTATACAATAAAGGATTTTTTCTATTTTTTTTCTCGGTAGGAAACGCGGATTTTCTGCTGTCAGTCAAACCTTTGTCTTTACTATCATTTTAAAAATAATTATTTGAGGAGGGTATTTATGAGTGGAAGTAATGAATTGATTGACATGGAGGAGATTTTGGAAATAATGGATAATGATACTGAATTGATACAGGAGTGTTTTCAAGATTTTATAAATGAATATCCCCAGATGCTACAGAACATTCAGAGTGCAATTTCATCCGGAGATACGAAAGGGCTTGATTCTCATGCGCATAAACTGAAAGGCTCGCTGCGATATCTAGCTGCATCCCAGACCGCGGATATCGCCTCGAAGCTTGAATATAAAGGCAAGACAGGGGAATTGGAAGGGGCTGAAAGTTTATTGGAAACATTATCTGAATCCTGCGAAGAATTAAAAGCGTTTATGAGTGTTTATAAAGGCTGATGATTGAGAAAGCAGCCAGAAGATTCCCAATGACCTTTTTGTATCCCGGCAGAGGGTTTAAATTATCTAGTAATACTACATATAGTATGATTTCTTTTCTTGACACACAAGCAACAATCTTTTAATGTAATATCGGTTTAAATCGACTGATGGAAATGTTTTTCAATATCGATAATAAACTTAATTTGTTATTGGTATTGAGCATTTTTATGTTAATCGAAAATGCATCAAAGGGGTTCAAAATGGTTGCTGTGGAACAAAGAACTTATAAGCGATATATCTATCGGGCACCGGTTACTTATGAGTATTTCAGAACAAATGATTATTTTGGCGCAGTTATTCATAACCACAGTATGGGAGGGATGTGTTTTGAAACCCACTACGCAGTTCCGAAAGGAGTTGAGGTGTTTATCAAAATAACTAATTTCTCTCCGGAGGCGTCTGCGCCTGAATGCCGTAAGGGATATCACGCTGAAGTGCGATGGTGCAAGGAAAGGAAAGATGTAGAACAGCCAACTTTCAGGGTTGGTGTGAACTATTTTGAGCCTGTTTTGCTGTAATTGTTATACGACCGGAGATGAATCAAAAGGAATTTTAAGTGAGTAGGTTCCATAATCCAGTTCTGCCTTTACGGTTCCACCTTTTTCAAAAACTTTCATCATTGCCGTGTTTGAAGCTAGAACATCGGCTGTAAAACCATGTATTCCACGATCTTTTGCGATTCGTATCAGGTTTTTATAGAGGTAGGTCGCGATTCCGATACCATGATATTCCTCATCAACGATAAAGGCAACATCAGCGTATGGCGGAGTATTTTTGTCTTTGATGAACCTTGCCTCGCAGATAATTTTTCCTTGCCCTTGATCGCCGACAACTCCAACAATGGACATGGTAGTTCTATAATCCACATTGACATATGACTGCATTTTTGAGTGGGGCATGGCCTTGATTTTGGCAAAATAACGATAATAGACAGCTTCGTCTGAGAAACGGTAAAACAGCTTCCTCATTTCCTCTTCATCTGATGGCCGGATGGCTCTGAATCGGACTTCAATTCCTCCTTTGAAGGTGTGTTTTGTTGCGACTTCAGATGGATAAAAGCTTGCTGCTTCAGCAATGAAAATCTGGTCTTGATAAATGATTTTTTGTTCTTTGGCTTGCTTGATGAGTTCCTCCCGGTCTTCCGGGTGTGCAATTTCGATAAGTGCCTGTGCTCGCTCTCGTAAAGTTCGACCAGCCAGGTTCGCAACGCCATACTCTGTCACAACCATGTTCACAGACTCTCTGACATTGAAAAGGTTGTTGTAGTTCTCAACACTGATTTTGATATTGGGTTCTTTTTTTAGGTTTCGGCTGGGAAGGGCAAAGACAGAGTAGCCTCCTTTTGATAGCTCAGCACCATTAAAAAAATCCATGGCTTCGCCCGGACCGGCGGTTACGTTTCCTTTTCCGTAATGGAGGGCGATCCGTCCGGAAAGATCTGCCTTTCTGGCTGGAAGGATACAGACAAATCTGGGGTTTTTACCAATCTCTTCGGAATTAAATACCTTGTCAACGCTTTGAAATTCAACAATCGGATTTCGATGCAGCCAGGAAAAAAGCTCCTTTGTGCCAAAGGCATAAGAGGCTACGGATTTCCCGCGGAATGTTGTTTTATTCCGATTGGTTACTGCTCCGCTTTTGACCAGATCCATCAGCGCATCTGTAAAAAAAGGTGTATGAACACCAAGGTTATGTTTATGCCTGAGATGGCAACTCAAGGCTTCGTATAAAGGGCCTATAGAGAAAAAAATGCAGCTGCCATCCATGATCACAGAGGCGACATTTGCAGCAACAGTATCGTAGATGTCATCTATCGGCCATCTTTGAAAATAGATCGGGGGTTCTGTGGATCTTACGAGCATATCAAACTGAGAAATGGGGAAAAAGGTATCTCCATAGGTTATCGGGATATCCACATTGATTTCACCAACGACAATAGAAGCCTGCGCAATTGCCTCATGGGCAACATCAACAGAAACACCGAGGCTGCAATAACCCGCATTATTCGGAGGGCTGATCTGGATAAAAGCTACATCAATGGGAATTTGTCTTGATGAAATGAGTTTGGGGATAAGAGAAACACGGCTTGGAATCAAATCCACCCTTCCGGCAGTGATTGCTTCACTGGCAACCCATCCGGAAAAAAAGGTTTTTAAACGGAATTTCTGGTTCCGCAACTCCTTGATGGAGATCGCATCACCAAGACTGACAACCTGAATCAACTCGAGGTCCTGCAAGTTCCCCTTGTTTGAAGACATCAGTTCTTTGACCAGTGTTCTGGGTTCAGACACACCTGTTCCGATAAAGATGCTCATGCCTGGTTGAATTTTTGCCAATACGTCTTCTGGCTTAACGATTTTATCTTCCCAGTTGTCATTGTTTGGTTGATTTGACGGTGTGTCACATATGGGTTTGTTTGTCATCTTTTTTTTTCTTTCTTGTCACCTGACAAGCATCCCGGACTCATGTTGAGATGCCCATTTTAGGTAGGATATAGGTCTGTAAAACAATCCACAGGCCAATGATTGCAAAAAACAGTATGATTTCAGTCATAACTTTTTCTCATTATTCAAGATCTCTAATAGTTTGTCCATCTTTTTTTCAAAATTATAAACATTAAGATATGCAGTAACAGGAGGAAAGCAAGGGCAGGATGGATAATATCCAATACAAAACATAATTTTACCATTGACCCTGATCGAATTTCCATTTAGATAGAGAACATACAGAAAATGATGGTTTTCCATGATCATTTCGCAAAGTCGAAAAAAGAAAAATTCGATTGTTTAAGGTGCAGAATCCTTTCAAAATGAGATTTTCCCACAAGTCCAGCAAAGATACAAAAAATCAGATCAACTTCAAAAAGGAGGTTCGCATATGTCTGGTAATTCAATAAGTTCCAAAGATTTTCAACAAGCTCTACAGATCGGAAGACCGCCCAATATTACAAAGTCGTTTCCAAATTCAAAAGCCTTGATTGTAAGCGGACGGTTTATTGATCGGGGAATGATTGCAAAAGGGAAGGCTGTTACTATTGCTGCTAACGGTCGAAATTTATTTGTGATCCGTGGTGCCTTGAAAGCGGCTCAACGCGCAAATGCTTCGATTATTATTGAAATTGCCAGATCCGAGGGAGGAGCGAATGCATATTGTGCTGTGAATTACTGGAATATAGCAAGGCAGGTTGATGCAGTGTGTAATGAATTGGGGATCACAGTCCCTGTAGCGATTCATGCAGATCACTATGGAATCAAGAAAGAAAGTGAACTTGCTTTCGCAAAAGTGGAAATTCCTACCATGTTTGAGGCTGGAATCACATCCATTGCCATTGATGCATCCCATATGCCGGATGATAAAAATTTAAATGCAAATATTGAATTAAGATTTTATATCCCAGATTGGGCAGGATTGGAAACGGAAATAGGCGAGATTAAGGGGAAAGAGGGATTGTCAACGAAGGAGGAGGCGGTGTTTCTCATTGCTGGATTGAACGCGCATAATATCTTCCCGGATTGGATCGCTTTGAATAACGGGACAACACATGGGATTGAGGAAAGCGCCCAAGGGATTCAGGTCAGGTTAACATCAGAGATACACGAAGCGATTTCAAAATATCATGTTTCCGGAGCACAGCATGGTACATCCGGCAACAGCTCTGACCGACTTCGCGAGATTGCTGCCAAGACAAGAACCACAAAAGCAAATGTAGCGACAGCCCTTCAAATGATTTCCTGGGGTCTTGAGGTCAATGATTATGGCAATGCCATTCTTGATGGCGAGAAAAATTTTATTAAAGTAAAAGATCAGGGTGTCACTGAAGATATTTGGAATGCCATGCTTTCTTATGCAAATGAACGTGGTATCAAGGGGGGGGACTTCAAGAAACTGAATCTACCATTTGAAAATAAACTATTGGGCCAGGAAAAGTCTGTAAGGGACCGGATGTCGAAGCGGGTTGAAGATTTTGCATATAACATGCTTGTGAGTGTATTTAATGCTGAAAACACGGCACCATTAACAATCGAAGCAATTAATGACGCTGGATCGTATGACCCGGGGCCAAAAATTCAACGAATTGAAGATCCGGATGACTGGACACCGGAGAAAATCAAGGAAAAAGCGGTTGCCATTGATAGTAATAAAGGATCGAAAGGGAACTTTGACGATTAATGGTTTTGATTGGCAGACTGTTTAATGAGATATTGAAAGGTTAGATCAGATTCCGGATGAGAATAAAAAAATTCTGTCATTATTGTGGAAGCAGATTGGTAGATAGGCATATCGAGGGGAGAAATAGACGGTATTGCATGACTTGCAATGAACCTCTGTATGAAAATCCGATTCCGGCAACATGTGTTGTTGTGGCAGATCATCTTAACAAAATCTGGCTTGTAAAACGGAGTGTAGAGCCCAAGATAGGTTACTGGTGT
>CAYTGW010000056.1:19956-20284 GCA_964437395.1 uncultured Desulfocicer sp. | reverse complement strand
ACAACCGGTCTGGCAGAAACCGCTGAGGCTTTCATTGCCATTTCCGGAGTACGTATCCTGTCTGTGATATCTTTTTCACCGGAATATAGCCTCAACTGTTTATCCATAAATTCAAATCGCAATGAAAGCTGATTGCACATCTCTTCCAGAGCCTTGTCATCATCTGAAGAGATTCCATGACGGATTGCCTCAAAAGCAATACCGCGATAAAGCGCCCCTGTATCAATATAACGATACCCCAGTCGTTCTGCCAACATTTTACTGAGTGTTGTTTTTCCGGCACCTGCAGGACCATCGATGGTGATTAAAAAAGCTTCCTTGCTTTTCA
>CAYTGW010000056.1:0-19946 GCA_964437395.1 uncultured Desulfocicer sp. | reverse complement strand
GTGCTTTGATAAACCGTTTATTTTCCGTTTCCAGCCCAATGGTAAGGCGGATATAGTCCGGAAATCCATAGGATGTCATGGATCGGACAATAACGCCTTCCCGAAGTAATTTTTGATAGACCAGATCTGCATCTCCAACCCTGATCATTAAAAAGTTAGCCTGAGAAGGCAGATATGGGATACCCATTTTATCAAGGGTACTATAAATGTAACTCAGACCATTGTGTACCAGCGCCAGTGTTTTTCCCAGAAAGTCAATATCATCAAGCGCTGCTGTTGCCGCAGATTGAGCCAGGGAATTTACATTAAAAGGCTGCCTGACCCTGTGAAGCAAATTGCTGATATACGGATCCATAACACCGTAACCAACCCTCAACCCGGCAAGGCCATAAGCTTTTGAGAATGTGCGTAAGACAACAATACGATTATCTCTTATAAGATAAGGCAGGCTGTCAAGCGAGGAAGGGTCCCTTACAAACTCAATATAAGCCTCGTCCAGCACGATCATAACCTCTTCGGGTATCATTCTGATAAAAGAAGAAAACTCT
This sequence comes from uncultured Desulfocicer sp., assembly GCA_964437395.1. GTDB lineage: Bacteria > Desulfobacterota > Desulfobacteria > Desulfobacterales > SURF-7 > QZKS01. The sequence continues at coordinate 19,398 of CAYTGW010000056.1, read as the reverse complement.
TCTTCTGTAAGGAAGCTCCCAGTTGGATTGTTGGGATGGGTCAAAAAAATCATCCGGGTTTTCGGGGTCACCCTGGCTGCCATTGCTTTTAAATCAATAGAAAAAGAAGATAACGGGACCAGTATAGAAATTGCGCCTGCAACTTGAACCATAATCTCATACATCAAAAAGGACGGAGATGGCATGATCGCTTCATCTCCGGGGCTTAAGAATGCTCTGGTCAGCATTCCAATCACATCATCTGATCCATTCCCCAACACAATACTTTTTGGGGATATATTTAATTTCCGGGAAAGTTTCTGTGTAAGGTAATAACCGCCTCCTTCCGGGTATCGATTTGCTTTTGCAAGTTCCTTTTGAACTGCCGCCATTGCCTTTGGAGAAGGTCCGAGCGGATTTTCATTGGATGCTAGCTTAATCGAATCCTTGATTCCCAGCTCTCTCTCAAGCTCTTCCATAGGTTTCCCCGGTAAATAGGGCTTAATTTTAGAGATATGATTCGGAGCCTGTATTTTCATATGACTTTCCCCTTGATACAATCTGGTTGTTGAATCTTCGGGCTTATAGTATGTTTATCCTCATTTTTCAAATCTTTTGTTTTCCAGTAAATATATATTTGTTATGGTAACCGATCAATTTGAACATAATAGGAAAAAAAATATGGCAATCGTTAAAACAGGTCTGGAAATACTGATAGAAAACCCCTTGCCGGAACTGCGAAACAGGCGACTGGGGCTGTTATGCAATCCTGCTTCCATTTCCAGTAACATCATACATGCCGGCGATCTCTTACAGAAAGCATACCCTGAGCAACTGGCCGCCATGTATTCACCCCAACATGGTTTTTTTGCTGAAAAACAGGACAACATGATTGAATCAGACAACATGGTGGATCGCAAATCAGGCATCCCTGTCTTCAGTCTATATGGAAAAACACGAATGCCCACCAAAGAGATGTTTGATCCTATTGATGTTCTGCTGATTGATCTTCAGGATGCCGGAACCCGAGTGTATACCTTTATTTATACCATGTCCTACTGCCTGGAAGCAGCCAAAACATTTCAAAAAAAGGTTATTATTCTAGACAGACCAAATCCGATCGGAGGAATACTGGTTGAAGGGAATATCCTGCATCCTGACTGCAAATCATTTGTCGGAAGGTTTCCGATCCCCATGCGGCATGGGTTGACGATCGGTGAAATCGCTCTATTCTTTAATGAGGTTTTTAATATTCATTGTGATCTTGAAATCATCCGGATGAAGAATTGGAAACGGAATATGTACTTTCAGGAAACAGGCCTTCCCTGGGTACCCCCTTCCCCAAACCTTCCGACACCGATATCCGCCATGGTTTATCCAGGTCAGGTGATCTGGGAGGGAACCAATATTTCAGAAGGCCGCGGGACAACGCAGCCCTTTGAAATATTTGGTGCCCCTTTTCTGAATCTTGATAAAATCAGAAGCAAGTTGCCGGAGGATGTCTTATCCGGAGTGGCTCTGAGGCCGGTTGTTTTTGAACCTACCTCCAATAAATGGTCTAATAAAACATGTATGGGTTTTCAGATCCATATTGTAGATCCTGAAAAATTCCGACCATACAGACTCTCTTTAGAACTACTCAAAGCAATCCTCCATCATCATGGAAAAGATTTTGAATGGAAATCCCCTCCATATGAATATGAATTCGAAAAAATGCCCATTGATCTGATTTTAGGAAATCAAAAATTACGGAAAGTGATCGAAAATAATGAGAGCCTCGAACAAGCTGAAAACTCATGGAAGAATGAAATACAGGAATTTATATCCGTAAGCAGAAAATACCATCTGTATTCATAGTATCGTGAGCCAATTTCAAAACGATTGAAAAGCGTCACACCGGCGAAAGCCGATGTCCAGAAAAGAACTGAAAATACTGGATAGTGTTACGCTTTACTTCGTGTCCGGCTTTCGCCGGAACTACAACAACAGACTTTTGAAATTGGCTCTCGTGTTGAAAATAAAAACCCTGCAGTTACAGACTACAGGGCTTTTCAAACCAACAGGAAAACTGGTTTCGTAATACTTGAAAATATCAATTATGAAAAGGTAGCAGGATCAACCATCCACTCCCGGACCGGGTACATCATCGCTTCCTTCATTTTTCCAGGTATCCTTCAACTCGTCAAATCCAAGATAAAGCGCCAGACAACCACCCAGCAAAAGCATGGATGGAATTACACCAGCCAAAAGCTGCAAAAATGGTCCAAACCATATCGCAAGACCAATAATTCCAAGTACAGCTCCAATCGCACCACCAATTAATGTCTTCATAACTACCCACCCTCCTTATATAATTATATATTTTCTCAAAATGTTTCTAAAGGCTGATTAGCCAAATATAATTGCAGCAGAATTGTGTCGATATTTTCTTTTGCAGTCCGGAAAAAATCCGAAACGTAATGCAAAGGGGTTACCACAACCTCTTATATATAGCAAGCATAAAACTTTCTCTTTATGGTATTTCAATTTATTATTAAATCATGAATGGTCACCTATCAAATCATTTGCAAACCAATTTCTTTTCTGTTAATTTTTGAGCCTATTAAAATTCATAACCATGCGCTGGATTTGAGTCATAATATTTATCTCTCTTTTTCTGGACAAAACCGATATTGATGGAAGAACATCATGCTTGATCGATTACACGATAAAACAGAAAACTCATATTCTGATGATGCCCTGGAGCAGAATGAAAAATCCAATATTTATTTAAGTCATTTTCCAAGAAAAATAAGCTTATTATCCTCCGCCATCCTGAGTTTCTTTCTGACCCGTACAAAAGTAAACCAACCCCAGATTTCTGTCCTGAAGCAGTTGGGTCAAAAAGGCATTGTTGTTTATGCAAATAAATATAAAAGCAATTTCGACTTCCTGTTTTTCTATACACGCTATAAACAGCTTAATCTGCCTTTCCCGGAAATTGGATTTTATTATCGAATCCTGTCCTGGCAACCCACCTCCCGATTGCTGAAGGTTCTTCTTGCAAACATTCAATATTTTTTTAAAAACTTCAACCTGCCAAATCCGTTTGAAAATGGATATTATCGGGATATGCTGCTCAATGGGAAAACCGGCTTTGTGGCATTGATCGACAAGAAAGGATTTTACCGCAGATTTGTCAAGGCAAAGACAGATCCAATCAAATATCTGATTGAAATGCAAAACAATCTGGAAAAGCCGATCTATATTGTCCCTCAACTTATTTTATATAGCAATAACCCAAGGCGAGCCGAACCAACACTGATGGATATTATTTTTGGCTCTGAAGAAAAGCCAGGAAAAATAAAACGGCTTTTTACTTTATTAAAAAATCCTAAAAAAGTGTTTGTCGAAATCTGCGATCCTATCAATATTAAAAAATTTTTAGACCAGGAAGATATAAAACCACTGGATATTCAGCATCAGGCATTTACGTTGAGACGGCTTCTGTTGCAGAGAATCAATCGACATCGCCAGAGCATAATCGGGCCTGTCATTAAATCAAGGATGGAGATTAAAGAAAACATACTTACCCATGACAGACTTCAGCGATTCATCCTGAAACATGCAGAAGAAACAGAAACACCTCTTCGGCAGGTACAGAAAAAAGCAAGTGAGTACCTTGAAGAGATTGCTGCAGACTATAGCCAGAACTGGATTAGAATGTACGATTTGACCCTCAAGGTCATGTTCAGACTCCTGTTTGACGGCATGATTCTGGATACAGAGGGACTTGAAAAAGTAAAAAAGATGTCTCATAATGGCCCGCTCGTTCTTGTCCCCTGTCATAAAAGTCACCTGGATTATCTGATTATCTCCTGGCTCTTCCTTTACCATCAATTGCCCTGTCCACATATTGCTGCCGGGAAAAATCTGTCTTTCTGGCCGATTGGAACCATCTTCAGAGGTGGAGGCGCTTTCTTCCTGAGGAGGACATTCAAAGGGGAACCATTATATGCAAAAGTATTTTCAGAATATTTATACAAAATTTTAGAAGAAGGATTTAACCTTGAATTTTTTATTGAGGGCGGAAGGAGCCGGACCGGAAAACTCCTGATGCCTAAACTGGGTCTATTATCCATTATTATTGATGCATTTAAAAAGGGAGCTTGTGAGGATTTAATCTTTGTCCCTGTCTTTATTGGTTATGACCGTGTCCTGGAAGAAAAAGCATATATCCATGAAATTGAAGGCGGTCAAAAAGAACCTGAAAGCCTGAAACAGGTGATTAAAGCACGAAAAACCCTTAAGGCAAGATATGGCAAGGTCTATGTAAACTTCAGCGATCCCATATCTTTAAAGGATTATCTGGTAAAAAACCGAATTCATCTTGAAACATTGATGAAACAGGAACAGACCATTTTTTGCAATAAGATGGGATTGCACTTCTTAAATGCGATCAACAATGTTTCCGTGGTCACACCACATGGAGTAATGGCAAGTGCTCTTCTCAATATCTCCAAAAAACGCTTTGCAAAAAATCTCCTCGTATCCTGTCTTGATACGTATATGACCCATCTTAAGGCGACCAATGCCATACTCGCAGATACCCTGAAGAAAGACGCTGCCAATGCTTTCAACCAGGTACTGGATACCTTTGTGACTCGAAAATTTATTGAAAGAGCCGCCAGAGTCGAGGCGGATGAATCTTCAGAAACCAGTGAGCTGCTGAAAATTTATGAAAATAAAAGGCCTAGCCTGGATTACTATAAAAACAACTGTATCATCTTCTTTATTCCAGCTGCGCTCACGGCTGTTTCAATTCTGAGCAGGGATTCCTTCCAGTTTACCGCTTCCGACCTTCTTTCTGAGTATAAATTCCTGCAAGTGCTGTTTTCCAGTGAGTTTGCATTTGATGAAAACAAACCCGCCGAACAGATGATACGAAAAACACTAAAAGCATTCATCGATGACAGCATGTTGATTCCCCATCCAACCCTTCCGGATACCTATCGTCTGACCTCATCCGGACTTCGGAAATTAAAATTCTTCGCCAGGTTCTTAAAAACCTTTTTTGAGTCATACCTGATTGTTCTGACCTTTTTTGTCCGGTATCCAAAGGATTCCGTAGATGCGAAAGATCAACTGAAAAAAATACATTCCATGGGAAACCGGATGTTCAAACAAAAAGAAATAGAAAGAATCGAATCGCTTTCAAAAATCAGTTTTAAAAACGCGATCACTTTTTTTGATTCGATAATGCTTACCGGCCCAGAACATAATGAAAAGATTGATTTTTATATAAAACGAATTACTAACCATCTCAATCTACTTGAAGATTAAATGAAAGCACTTATCCTGGCAGCAGGTTTTGGCACCAGGCTTCTGCCGTATACCCATCATACACCCAAGCCTTTGTTTCCGGTTTCCGGAAAACCATTGCTGAACCTCATCATTGAGAATCTAATACGATCCGGCTGCACAGGGGTTATCATCAATACCCATCACCTGCATGAAAAAATTGAAACTTTCATTGCAGGTCAAAATTATGAAATCCCGGTGATCACCCGTTATGAACCAACCATTTTAGGCACAGGCGGAGCAATTAAAAACACTGCTGATTTTTTTGATAGCTCCCCCTTCATGGTTATCAACAGTGATATCCTGACTGATATCAACCTGAGAGATGTCTATGAATTCCACCTGAGTCATGATCAATCTGCAACCCTTGTTCTGCATGATCATCAAGTCTACAACCATGTATCCGTGACAAACAATGGTTCCATTATCGGATTCCATGAACAGGTGGCACCCAGCCAAGACGGGACCTTGAAAAAACTGGCGTTTACCGGGATACAGGTTCTGGATGCGGATCTCATCCCTCTTATCCGGCAACAGAACTATTTCAGCAGCATTGATTTATATCAGCACATGATTTCCCAAAACCAGATGCCCAAAGCATTGATCGTACAAGATCATTTCTGGACAGACATCGGAACACCGGAATCATACCTGGATACCGTATACCGCTTTGCAGCACCTCAGGCATTTCAAAAGGCTTTTTCCATTTCTTCAACAGGAATGATTTCTAAAGATAAACTGAAAGGAGATGGTTCAGACCGTCAATGGTATCGTCTAACCGCAGAGAATCGAACCCTGATTCTCGTAAGACATGGTATCCGGGAACAGATCAATACGTGTGAAGTGGATTCATTCATTCAGATCGGGCAGCACCTGCAACAGAAAAAATTACCTGTACCGGTAATTTATAGTTTCGATGCATTTGCCGGCCTAGTCTTTCTGGAAGATCTGGGAGATACTCATCTTGTGGATGTTGTTCAACAGTTGAAACATCGCAGCAATCGCATTGCGGTTTACCAGGAAGTCATTCAACTGCTGATCCATATGTCACAGAATGGAAAAATCGATTTTCTGCCGACCATGACCTACCAGACCCGGGAATACTCCAAAGAGCTTATTATTGAAAAAGAGTGCCGATATTTCAAAGATGCATTTGTAAAAGCCTATATGAAAATGAATTGCCCTGAGAAACCTCTGGAAAATGATTTTTCCGATCTGGCGGATTCTGCACTTAAAAATGGAATCAACGGTTTTATGCATCGTGATTTTCAATCCCGTAACATCATGGTAAAGGGAAGTTCTTATTATCTGATCGACTTTCAGGGAGGCCGTATCGGCCCGTTGCAGTATGATCTGGCGTCTCTCCTGATTGACCCCTATGTTGCGCTTGCTTTTGAAGAGCAGATGGAGTTGATCGATTTTTGTGCAAAAGCGCTGGAAAACATCGCAAGTATTCCCATTGAAACTTTCCGTAAAAGCGTTTTTTATTGTGCACTCACCCGGAACCTTCAAATTCTTGGGGCATTCGGATATTTGAGTCTGGTGAAAGGCAAGAAATGGTTTGAACAAAACATACCGTGCGCCTTGCAGTCTCTTACATATTATTTACAAAAAACAGAAAAAAATGAACTCCCTGTGTTAAAAGCAGTTGCTGAAACCATAAACAATGAAAGAGGTTCAAAATGAATCGCATAAAAATCATGATCAACGGTGTTCCTGGAAAAGTTGCTTCCAGCATCCTCCTGAATGCACAGAAAGATAACCGGTTTGAAATTCTTCCCTGGTCCCTGACCGGACCGGAGATTCTTGAAACCGTATATCCGATTCATGGCATGAATATCAATCTTCTGAAACCGGACAGGCGGAACAAGGCGATCGATTCCATCAAAAAGGAGCATGGGATGTTTATCTCCATCGACTATACACATCCATCATCGATCCATGAGAATGTGGACTTTTATTGTTCCAGGGACCTGCCTTTTGTCATGGGAACGACCGGAGGGAACCGGGAACAACTTCACGCTACGGTTGAAAAATCGAGGATTCCCGCGGTTATTGCTCCCAACATGATCAAACAGATCGTCGGGTTTCAGGCAATGATGGAATATGCGGCCAAGACATTTCCAAACCTGTTCAAAGGGTATTCACTCGAACTCCATGAAAGTCATCAGAAAGGAAAGGCGGATACCAGCGGGACCGCCAAGGCAATGGTCCGGTATTTCAATGGACTCGGCATCCCTTTTTCCAATGAGGAAATCATTCAGGAGCGGGACCCGGAAAATCAGAAAAACAGATGGGGCATACCGGAGGAATATCTGTCCGGTCATGCATGGCATACTTACTCCCTGACATCCGCAGATAAAACCGTAAATTTCGTTTTCAAACACAATGTAAACGGAAGAGAAATCTACTCGGAAGGCACATTTGATGCCGTTGTATTTCTTGAAAAGCAGATAAAAAATGGTGAACGCGGACGGGTGCTCACCATGATCGATGTGCTGAAGGGGTAAAAAAAATCAGACTCGCTACATTTTGTCTACAAGGGAGTTCAATATTTCTTCCTGATAACCAGTAACCTTCAGGAATTTTACTGCAACTCCTTCGGAAGAGGTTCTCGTTATCCTGCCCGATATCCGGAATGGAATCTGGGAGTTTGGAATGGAAAACGTCAGCCCGATTTCCTGTCCGGCGCTGAAGATTTCTCTGGTTTCAATAAACACGCCTCCTGCGCTGATATTTTGAATAAAATCTCTGAAAAATCGATCCTGAGATGAATAGTCAACAGCAATCAGGCATGATTTGCGGCCATAATCCCTGTTCCCCTGCTCATTCCATTGTTTCAATAGTTCCAATAGTTTGAGCTGTTTGTCTTCTGAAATATTCTTGATAATTCCGACTAGCTGTTCATAAACGCTTGCTTCGCTTCCAGAGGTCGACATATCAACCGTCCTTTTTATTTTGGGTCAACATCATGATTTCCCAGTTTTGAATATACTCTATTATATCCGATCCAAGCCTTCATATTCCTTATCACTTCAGGTTATTATAGATATACTGCACTGCTGTTTTAGTCAAATCATTTATCATCTTTCAGCGACAATAAATATCTTTTTAGCTTGAATAAGATGTCATCTTGAAAATAATTACAGCCTCTTGCTCATTTCCTCTTTTCGATAATCTCCAGCTCAACCCGGCGATTCAATCGTCTCCCTTCAGGAGATTCATTTGATTCCAAAGGACTGGCGGCTCCCAATCCATATGTTGTTATTTGTCTGGTGTCCACTCCGTTTTTAACCAGAAAATCAGTTACCATTTGAGCCCTGCGCAGAGACAATGTCCTGTTGTAATCGTCCGGTCCTGAGGAATCCGAATAACCGACGATTTTTACGGACAAGGAAGGATTCTGTAAAAGAATTTGAGTCACTTTTTCCAGCTCTTTACGATCCTGTTGTGAAAATGAATTTGAATTATGTAGAAAGGGAATAATAATTTTATCTCTCAATACAGGAAGAAAGGTATCTGTTGTTTGATGCCCTTTTATTTCAGCGGCTGATGAGGATTGTCGTTCTTCCGGTTCACCGCGATTCTGTCCTTCTGTCGATGCAGGACTTTCCTCCATCCCCGGGACCTTATCTTCATTGCCCAGTTTGCTTTTCCGGGCATGATCTTCCGTTGTGGAGTATTCACTCTGAGCAACTGAATTCATTTTTGCAGCCTGCCCTGTTTCAGAGGAGCTGCTGCTGGAAAACATTTCATCATCCGAAAGTAAAGTTTCTTTTTCTATCTTTTGGGGCCTGTGTATCAAAATCTCAATATCCGATTCCTTGGATTGTCCAATTCCAGTATCCATGGATGGATTTTGTTTGTGGGGATTCATAAGCTGATTCCATTTTTGATGGATCTGATCCGGCAAGGTTGAAGAATGATAAAAGAAATATCCAACGATAACAGATAATAAAAATAATAAAATGATGCCTGCCTTTGAAACAGATCGATCTGGACGTATGTTGCGGTTCTCATGAACAGAAGGCGCATCCAACTTATTACCCTTTAAAAAAACTTCAGATTGTATTTTGGAATCCAGGATCTCCTCGGCTGCTTTCTCGATCCGGGGGATATATTTAGGTATATGAAGATCCTCAGCACATTCCTGAATAATTTTTTGATCAATTTTTCTTTTTTCCTTCACAAAACCGGTCAATAGCGCATGGTCACACAGGATATTCACCATTCTCGGAAATCCGCCGGAATATTTCATGATCTCCTGAATCACATCTCTGGGAAAAATCATCTCTTCTGTACCAGCCACCTTCAGCCGATGGGCAATATAGGAATGGATCTCTTCCTGATTCAATGTACCCACCTGATAATTTAAAGTAATCCGCTGGCGTAATGCACGGTTTCGATCTTCCCATAAAAGGCCATTAAATTCTTCCTGCCCGACAAAAAAAATATTTAAAAGTTTGGTACTCTGTTTTTCAATGTTCGAGAGGACTCTGATCTCTTCAAGAAGATCATGCTTAAGACGCTGTGCTTCATCAATAATCAACAGCACCTTTTTCCCGTTCTGATAAGCCTTATTTAAAAACCCCTTTAAATAAAACAGAAACTCACCTTTGCTTTGGAACCATGTATCCGCGCCAAAAGCAGAAGCAATGTAATTGAAAAAATCAAGAATGGTCAGATCGGGATCAGGAACGGTTGCAACGATCACATCCGATTCCATGCTGTTGACTAGTGCATTGATCAGTGTTGTCTTTCCGGTACCCACATCCCCGGTAAGCAATAAAAATCCTTTGTTGTCCAGAATGCCGTATTTTAAAATTGCAAAGGCCTCTTTATGTTTTTCTCCAAGCCATAGAAACTTTGGATCAGAACTGATCTGAAAAGGCTTACACGTTAAATGATAGTATGAAAGGTACATTATTCCCCGCTGCTGGCTCATCAATCCTGATAACACAAATCTTTAAAAAAGAAAATCATACAAATTCCGATTTCAACGGGGTTCTTTCAGAATGGTTTCAAGGGGCAGGCATCCCTTTTTTTGCAATGATTTTAAGAAGACTTATAATTTCGTTATTTTGTCTGATGATTTCATCATACTTCAGGATCATGATCTGGCTCTGATCAATCTGTTTCTGATTTTGATCGTACAACCTCTTGATCGATTTTCCGGTATACATGGTTCCCAATGCAACCTGTTCCAATTTATAATCCGCATTCATGGAAGAGTTGGGCGGCGGCACCAGGGCATTATATGCCTTTTCATATTGTTCAGCCATCTCATCCATGGATTCACATAGAAGAATCGATGGACAACCCAGAACACCCAATAAAACAAATAATAAAAAAATACTTCGTTTTTTATGCATAGCAACACCTCACTTTTTCAATATCGTAGAAGGCGGATAGTAAATAAACTTCCAGTCTGAATATTTCTCCTTGTTTTGAAATGATTCGTTTTCCAAAGAAAAATTGCCGGTTTTCATGGGTCTGCCATTACTTGTGCTGTAAACCCCGATAAGCCTTCCGTTTCTGCCAAAAACCATCCCCCACTTTCCATCTCTGGAAAATGGATCTGTGTATAGCTTCCGGAGATGCCTCTTGATGCCGGGGAACCTTGGATCTTTCAGCAGATCCGCCATGCCGGAGGGATATCTGTTGTAGTCATTTGTTCCTGCATTATAGTAGGATTCAATTCCTTTCCGAATCTGGTTTCCCCGGAAAAGAAGTTCTGTCTCTAGATCTCTTTGAATCACTGTGCGCCAGTATCGACTGACACCAATCAATGCAATCCCGGTGACAACCACGAGAACCAGTACAGTCATGTAAGTGAACCCATCATGGTGTAACTGATTGGCAGACCGTTGGCCTACACGAAAGCTCATTTCAGATTTCCTGAATTTTTAACCTGTTCCGGATTTATATTGTTATTGCTACCATTCATTAAGCGGAATACCGTTCAACCCGACAAAATAACTCCCGCTGTGGATATCAAAAACAGCCCCCTCCTCCCCCTCTTCAGGAGGAATAATAATCCAGGTTGATGCTGAGTTGGTGAACGGATCTTTCGGCAAATCATGGATATATTTTTTTTCTTTGAGCTCTTCCAGCGTATCTGGAAATTTTCCGTGATCTGAATAATATTGATCAATGACATCCCGTATAACAAAAAGTGTATTCTGCAAAGAGGTTTCTCTGGCCCGCACAATGGCCCGCTGCATATTCGGCAGGGCTATATTGGTCAGGATTCCGATAATCGCGATAACGATCATCATTTCGATCAGCGTATACCCGGCCCTTCCGGAAAAAATTTTTAATGAATCTGCAATATGTTTTTTGATCATGCAGGGGTTCTCCTGCCGGTCTGTTCTGCAATTGTCATTACCAATCTCTGTAATCACTACCATCCAGTGCCTGCTTATCACTTTTTGAATACACATCATACACATCCTGGCCGCCCCAGACATCACTCTAGTAATCATCGGAATAAGAACGCTGTCCCCATTCCCCATCCTCTGTCATCGGATCTCTGGGGATACGCCGTAATAATTTCATTTTGACAGGAACCGGGCCGGAACCAACCTCTACCCCTTTCACCAGGATCTCCAGCGTTTCCGGGTATCCACTGGATAGCGCCTGGACTTCTATCTTTTTTTCATCAACAAGCTGCTTGTACTGGTCAATCGCTTTTCGAATCACCCTCAGGTTCTGTCTCAGTTCAATCTCCCTGGTGCGCTTATAGGTCATCTGCGAAAGAGGTAAAATGCCTGATGCAAGTATGGACAGAATCGTTATTACGACAAGAAGCTCAATCAGGGTAAGACCGGCATTATGTTCACGCCAACTTCCCATGATTTATTCCTTGAAAGCCCAGTTGCGATCTACAACATGGATATCTGAATCAAATTCCTTTCTTTTTCTGTATTCATCATTTGCTGCTCTTGCAGATTTCAAATCGAAAAATTTCCCGACAAAAACACGATAAAATGCCCCTTTATCCGGAATTTTTGCATACACGACAAAACATTCATAATTCATGCTTTCCAGTTTATGGGCGCGGCTTTCCGCCTGTTCTTTTCGAGCATAAGAGTTGACATGGATACTGAAAGGAACGGAATCCGGCCAAAAAAACTTTTCTTCTGTGTTTTCATCTGTTGTTTTTCCCGGTATTCCTCTTTCATCGCTTTTTAAAACCGGTTCTTCCGTCAGGATCGGTTCTTCCGCTAAGACAGTTTGTGATCCATCTTTATCCGGTTGAACAACTTCAGGCATCTGCTCATCTTTTTCACCCATAACCGGCTGGGATGGGATTTCAACCCCGGGTTCTGATAAGAATGCTTCCTTGCTTTTCTGATAACTCTCATATGGTTCAGATATTGAAAAATGTTCTTCCTTGCCGGACCATATCTGAGTCACATTTTCTCCGGGGATCTCCTGCTGATTAATCACATAAGGAGTGATGGACATCAGGATGTCTGTTTTTTCGCTGCCCCTGCTTGTACTGGTAAACAACCGGCCGACAATAGGAATCTCTCCAAGATAAGGAATTTTTTGTATGGTTTCTCTGTCTTCATCCCGAATCAGACCTCCGATGATGATGGGTTCTCCATCCCGAACCGTTAAAACACTTTTTGCTTTCCGGGTGTTGATTGAATACTCCGGGTCCTCGGGTGTGCCTACATTTTGCCCTAGGACACTGATCTCAAGAGTCAGATCCAGTACGATCTCCCCATGAAAATTGATCACCGGATTGGCTTCAAGCTTTACACCGACATCCTGGTATTGAAAATCATAGGTGACATTTCCGGTAGTATCGACTCGTCTGTTTGAGCGGAGGGGTACTCTTTCGCCAATATGGATGTTTGATTTTTCGTTATTCCTTACCCTGATCTGTGGATTTGCAAGGGTTCGGGTATCACCATCCTTTTTTAACAGATGCAGGATTGCCGTCGGTATGGACAACATCAGTTCTTTCCTTGAAATCTCTCCCAGGGCAAAACCGGAAGCAACCCCTGCAAATGTTGAATCCGATTGGATGGTTTCAGCGGATTTTCCGACCCCGAAAGTGATAGACCCGGGATTGACTTCAATCCCAAGCTGCTTTTCTTTGGAGCGTGTGGCTTCCAGGATCTCGACATTTAACAAAACCTCTGAACTGGGCCTGTCATTGGCCTCGATTACCCTGGAAGCGATTTCCAGCAGTTCTTCCGGCCCTCGTACAACCACTGCATTCAATTTCTCATTTGCAATCACATCCCTGCCCTTCAGAATCTTTCCGAGGAGTCCAACCGCTTTTTTGGCCTCAAGATGAGAGAGATAAAAAGTTCTGATTTTAAGTTCTTCATATTCTTTCACTTTTGAAGGATTATTCGGATAAATCAGAATGGTATTCTCATCTACCATTTTCCCTGATAATTGGTTGGAATCCAGCAAGGCCTCAATAAAATCCGAATAGGATACATCTGTCATGAAAAGGGTTACCTTGGTATCATTCACATCTTTATCAAAAATAAAATTGATTCCGGACAATCTTGATAATACTTCAAACACATTGATGATCGATGTTTTCTTGAATTTAAATGAAACCGGTTTCTGGGGTTGATCTTTGATGTGAAATTTTTCTTTTTGTTTTTCTCCACCCTGCAGATCCGGGCTCTTCTTTTTAAATAATTCCATTGCTTCCAGCGCTCTTTTGCTGGAAGGATCCAGAGCCAGAGATTTTAAAAAGGCTTCCCGTGCTTGAAAATACTTCTGTGCCTTCATGAAATTCTCCCCACGGGTGACAAGATGCTCAGCCTCCTTTTGTTTTCTTGCCTTTTCTATGATATTCCCGGCTTTGTTGCCGGACGGGTTGAAAGCGATACTGAGCTGCAACTCAGCAATCGCTTCATCAAACCGGTTTTCCTTTAGGAAGGATTCCCCCCTGGCCATATGCATATTCGAAGCCTCAATCCTGGCTCTGGTAAGCTTCATCTTCAAATCAACATTGTCGGGGTCCTCTTCAAGCCGGCTCTGATAATACTGAACACTTTGATCCCAGTCCCCTGGATTGACAACCTGGGAACCTTCATCCGGATTGAATGCACTGCTGTTGCATCCGAATAAACAGGCGCCCATGAAAATCAGTAAACATAAATATTTGCGAGCTTTTATTTTCACTATGGTACAGTTCATAATCCCACCTAAAATTCTATGGTAAAAAATCGCTGATATCAATGGTGACAGACTGCCCTTGTTTCTCAGACCGGATGGTCAAGGCAGTATCTGAAATATTCTCAATCCGGTACTGCCCATCGATGATATCTCCATTCCGGACAATGAAAATATCTTTGCTCCGTTCAAGGAATATATACTTCCGGCCATTGCTTTCACAGGAACCAAACACGCTGAACTGATCCAGTCCCTGATTCATATCATTTTTTTCCTGCTCCTGTTGGGCCGTTGCATTCTTCTCCTCCTGAGTTTGCAGAGGAGAGGCTGCTTTGGCTGGAATCGAGGAAATGGCATCCCTGGCTGCATTCTTTTCAAAAATGTTTCTGAACACACTGGTCTGCTGATGTCTGGGGTTCAGTAACGGCTCAAGCAGAAGATCAAAATCCGATGATTTTCCCGGTTCCTTATATATCTTTTTGCTGATGACAGAAGGCTTTCCCGATGTATAGGTTAAACGGTCAACGGTTTCCTGTTTATAAGGATTCATGATCCGATAAATCAATGAAACGATAAACAGCGCTGCAAGTACCATCAATATTTTTTGCTTTTTATCCATATACAAAACAATCTGATCCTGAATGAAAAATGGTTCAATTCCCTTCCGGATTTCAGCGGATTTTATCGGCAGATGGTGGAAATTTTCAATCTCATATCCACCTGATCCGGCGCTGCTCCCTTTTTAAGTGACAAATGTTCGATACAAAATAAACTGGGAGACCCGTGGATGTCCGCCAGCAAACCCTTCATGCCCTCATATGTTCCGGAAATGGATAATGAGGTTGAATATTTCCATAAAGAAAGCGTCTCTTTCCGATCCGGAGTAAACTGAATCTTCCCCGAAGTCATGCCATTTTTATTGAAAAACGAACTGATTTCCGTTGCCTTATCGGAAAGATCCGCCATCTCCGGGAGTGACCCCAGAAAGGCCTCCAATGCCATTTTTCTATTTTCATACCCTTTCACAGCATCCGGATCATCAGGCTTCTGGTTCCAATCTTCCCGAAGCGCTGTATAATTTTTATTTTGTTCTCTGATTTCTTTCTGTTGATTCTGAATTACAGTAACCTGCATGATCAAATTCACGAGAAGAACCAGGATTAAAAGAGATCCATAAATTTTATAGGTATAAAAAATTTTAGATAAACGATAAAAGTCCATGGTATTCTTTTTCATCAATGTTTTGAAAGCCCCTTCAATATCTGACCCAGCATTACAGGTTCACTGTCGGTGAATAGTTTCTCAATGGAGATGGTACTCTCGAGAGTGAACCCGATACCATTTTTCAGGGGATCTGCTGATTCAACAGCAAGTACAGGTTTCAGACCCAGATCCTGAATAATGGTTGTTTTGATCAAATCCCATTCTTCAAGCCGTCTGAAAAAAAAAGTGATATTGTGGGCTGCATCGGCTCGTCCTTTCATGATCAACTTGTCATAATTATCCGAAAGAGAAAAAGACTCGATATAAAGTCCTTCCGGAATTTTTCTTTCCAATTGATCCAAAAAACGGTTCCAGGGAAAGGCATCCCTTGCAATGAATACATTCATTTCTGCTATCTGTTTTGTTAAACGGCGGATATCTTCTTGAGCAGGCTTTTTCCGTTTTTCCAGTTGATGTCTGGTTTTCTGGGATATCATTTTTTGCATTCTGGCAATATTCAGATCATATTCCATAATCTGTGTCTGGTAACTGAAATATTGATACAAGGTTCTGCCGTAAAGGCTCACTGTAAGAACGACTGCCGCAATTATCAGGGTCGTTATCAAACGTTTGTCCAGATATTCATGTGTTGCAAGGTTGATGTCTATCGGTCTCAAAACAAAACTCCGTTGCTTATGTTGAAAGACTTTGCGCTGCACCAATTGCAGAAGAAAGTGATGAAAGTCTGGTGCGCGATCCCGGATCATCCGGATCCATATCTGTTTTGATTAAATGCGCCTCTTCAATAATGGACACATCCATATTGCTCAGGGTTTTAAACACATCTTTCAGTTCCTTGTGAAATGCCACCTGACTGCCGACATATAATTTCTCTATCTCCCTGTCCGGATTGATGTTAAAATAATGCTGCATCGTCATATCCACATCCTGAAAAAAATGAAGATCCGAGAATCCTTTCTTGACCCCGTGATAAAACGCCAGCCTGTTGTTCTCAAAAACAAAAAAAGTAAAAAATTTTTCATAAAGTCCCAGAAAGGCGATGATTCCTTTTTCCGGAAGCATGGCCTGGAAAAAATTATATTGATTGATTCCGGCCGGCCGTATCACTCTGGGCAACAGCTTTACGTTGATTAAATTGTTTTCATAGTCATTGATCACATCGAGAATCCCTGCCGTAACCAGAAGATGTCTATCCTTTTCACCCTGTTGGTCAATCATATGATAGGAAATCTTCGTGCTTTCCATTGGGAAATGAAGGGTTTTTTCCATTTCCCATGCGATCATCTTTTCAATTTCCGATTTTGATTTGGGCAGTTCTTCAAATTTCTGAATCGAAATTTTAACAATCTCATTCGGAATCGAAACACCCAGGCTGGAAACCCTTTCATGGGTCTCCTCAAACACCTTCCGGATGGTTTCACGAAACAACTCTTCGGAAACAATATTCTTTTCCTTATATGACAGGTTTATTACCTCTTCGGGAAAAGAAACAGTATTGCCATGCAGAAGCCGCCATCCGCTTTTTTCCTTTTCAACCTGAGCTACCGTTATACCGGCCTCACTGATCTCGATTCCCGTCAGTATTCTATCAAATTTTCGAAAAAACATTTCGCTCTTTTTACTCCGGTTTTATGGCTCCTGATCAAATATCGATATACAATAACCAATCGGCAGGATTCCGAAATCACATCTCTCAATCCATATCAGGAAACAGTTTCGATGAATGTCACTCTGTTGGCTTCCGATAGAGTCGTATTACCATTGAACACCTCCTGTATGGCTGCTTTTCTCAGGAAAGTAGTGCCGGAAGCCAATGCTTTTTTTTTCAACTCTGCAATGGAAGAACGTGCGATAAACAACTCCTTCATATCATCATCCAGTTCAACCATTTCAATGATCGCTTTTCTTCCTTGAAAACCAGTACCCTTACAACTTCCACATCCTTTTGCATCATAAAATACATGCCCCTTGCATTTTTCCGGGTCAAGCCCTGAGTCAGCCATCACTTCACTGGATAACCGGGACTCAACCTTACAGTGGCAAAGGGTTCGAATCAAACGCTGAGCAACAATGCAATTCAGAGCCGACATCAGGTTGTACGGTTCGATTCCCATATGTATGAAACGATTAATCACTTCAAATGAACTGTTGGCATGAACGGTTGTAAAAACAAGATGGCCGGTGAGAGCCGACTGAAGAGCGATCTGTGCGGTTTCCGAATCCCGGATCTCACCTACCAGAATTTTATCCGGATCATGACGCAAGATGGAACGTAATCCGCGGGCAAAGGTCAGACCGGTTTTTTCATTTACCGGTATCTGCGTAATTCCTTTCAGTTGATATTCAACCGGATCTTCAATGGTAATGATTTTTACATCCCTGCTGTTCACCTCCGATAGCGCCCGATACAGTGTTGTTGTTTTTCCGCTTCCGGTAGGGCCGGTCATCAGAAACATCCCATATGGAGCGCGAATCATCCTCCGGATTCTGAAAAGCTCTTCTCTGGGAAGATCCATTGAATCCAGTCTGAACTCCCCTTTTTGGGATACCATTGTTTCTCTGTCCAGAATTCGGATGACAGCATCCTCACCAAAAATCGTGGGTAACACCGAAACCCTGAAATCAATATTTCGATCTCTGACTTTCAGTTTGAACCGGCCATCCTGGGGGATCCTTTTTTCCGATATATCCAGTTCAGACATGACCTTGATCCTGGAGATAATGGGGCTCTGATATTGAATGTCCAGCGGATCAGTAGCCTGATGAAGCATCCCGTTGATTCTGTACCGGATGATCACCCCCCGATCGGATGACTCAATATGAATATCGCTTGCTTTTTTATGGATGGCATCCAGAACCGTGGAATCAACCAGTTTAACAATGGGACTTTCTTCCGCAGACACGCTTTCAATGCTGAGAATATCTTCCCCTTTATCCGATTCCCTGACAATCGAAAGCCTCATATTATCGGAAACACTGTCGAGAACATTCCGTGAAGACTCCATCTTCTTTAATAGTTCGGAAACTTTTGTTTCACTGGCAACCACCACGGATATTTTCAGATCCGTCAGCATTTCTAGTTCATCAATGGCCCGGAAAGCATGCATGGGTTCCGCCACTGCAATCACCAGCTCATTTTCTTTTTTTTCATAAGGGACAAAATTATACTTGGCCATCAATTCAAAATGGATCAGGCTTAACAATTCGGGGTCATCTATATTTTTCAATTCAACATATTTAAATGAATACTGCGCCGCCATGATCCTGGCCAGTTGCTCATGGTCAATAAATCCTTCTTCAATGCACAACTGACCTACCATCTGCTTGCTGATTGTTTTTTTAGACAATACAAAATCCAACTGGTCGGAGGTCATGAAACCCAACCGGATTGCCCAATCTCCGAATCTCATTTTCTGAAAAACATTCACAACCGTCATTTTATTCAAATCCTGACATGATCCGCCTAACCGATTGCCCCTGCAAGCTGGAAAATCGGAAGATATAAAGCCAATACAATAAACCCGATGAGCAGGCCCATCAGTACCATCAGGCCCGGTTCAATCGCAGAGGTAACCACGGAAAGCCGGGTATCGACCTCTGCTTCATAAAATTCAGCAATATCCTTTCAAACCTGTTCTAGTGCACCACTGCTTTCTCCGGCGCCTATCATACGAATCGCCAGCTTTGGCAACACCTGTGTTG
>CAYTGW010000055.1:5529-20474 GCA_964437395.1 uncultured Desulfocicer sp. | reverse complement strand
CATTCAGAAGGAGCTGAACTGGGAGTTTGAAGTATCTCCCTTCCCTGTCATCCACGTCATGTATCCACATAATATGCTTTCCATGAAAAGGTGGAGAATACATCAACCTGACAGAAAATTTATCAAACGACTCGATGGTATATTCATAACTAATCGAAATAACAGCTAATGAATCTATTGTTGCACTAATCTCTTTCCCATGTTTTGATGGAGGTTGAGGATAAGATTCTAACTCCCAGAATTCTTTTAAGCTTTTTCCGTACTGAACTATCCAATTGCTCTGATTCTTTGCCCCTGAAGGGGAGAACCCAAGCCGGATGATATCCTGCCAGAGATGGGTTCGGACAATCTCTTTATGCATGAACCACCCCCTTCAGGTAATCGAGTACAACTTTTAAATTCTCGACATACGAAAAAGGCGCTGTTTTTGAAAATTCGACAAGATCGGTCATAAAATCAAGATCGGCTTGAATATCTTGAATGCTGAGAGACTTTGCCAGATCCTCTTCAAGAATATACACCTGAAAAAGCTGTCTGAGCTGGATCCACCGGTTAAGGTACTTTGGCAGACTTTTAATAGGAATCCACCAAATCATTTGCCTGTCGATAAACGAATCGCGACGGATGTTCAGTTCATCCAACTCTTGGTCAGAATAGTCATCAGTGAATTCAAACGAATACACATCCACGGATTTTTCAGAAAATTGATGAAGTATTTGAATCAAAGGAGAAAATTGTGAATCATGTTCAACCAAATGATGATTCCAGATCTGATATTCATAGGAATTGGATTTTGCCTCAAAATATGCCCTGACAGCATGGGCAACAGAATTATTTTCAAAAGCAACGATAATCCTGTCGGCCCGTTGCTTTGACAAAAGAGCACTCGTAATGCAGTCTAATATCTCGATGACATTCATGGCTATTGGTTTTTCAATCTGGCTGATCAGAGTCTCCCTCCAACCTGACTGAGATGTGTTTATATCAAGACCGAAATCACTGATTCCCGTCTGTCTTGCATACTCCCTTAACAGCTCCCGTTCCGGATCTTCTGGGGTCACCGTTATAAAAGATTCTTTGATACTCGGATTCAAAGAGGCGCTCCATCTACTTTCATTCATCGGGCCTTTGAGAACAATCCAGTTGCCGAAGACAGCCCGTTTTGCTGTTTCTGTATCTCCGGGAAGAGAAACTAAACCTATTTCTATAAATTGATCTTTATTTATACTCCTCATCAACTCTTGTTTAGGCCGAGCTGAAAAAGCAAAAAAATCACGATTAACGTTTTCAACTGCCTGTGCAAAGGCTTCACAATTATTCAGGGCTTTTTTCCGAACTGCCAAAAACGAATCGAGAAGTCTCAGCGCTTGACGAGGTATCCCTCCGGAATATTTAGCAATTAATGAGACTTCATTGATATGGTTTCCAGCATATCTCCCAAGTCGTTTTTTCAGCATCTCTTTGATCATCTCCATTTCAGACACCGGAATGATGATTTTATTAAGATTTTTAATCCATGAAGCTTCTGAAAAAAGATGGACGGCATTGACTTCAAACAGGGTTTTAAAACGGCATAAACACTGAAGAACATCTGTCAAAGCAAAATAAGCGGTTGTGCCCGGTTCAAACTTATCCACACCGGATGCACAAAGAATAAGAGGCTTTTTTTTAGAGTCACTATTTTTTTGGATCAATGAAGAAGCAAGACCATCAAGTTTTTCCAAGTTTGATCCAAGTAAATCATTAAAGTTTTTATTCTTTTTAATTGACTCAGCAGAAAATGATTGCAGTTGGATGTGGTCTATCGATGCATGCCACGCTGCTTTTGTTTCCCCCAATACTTTTATAAAGTCCGAAGGAATGGCATTGGTTTCGACCAAATCATTTTCGGCGGCATAACGAAACAGCTCGATAAAAACAATAGCCCAACTGTCTATCGGAGATAGATTCAGGTTGCCACGATCAAAATGGAAAACAATGTCCGGTTTAATCTTAGATCCTTGAAAAACATATTCCATCCATGTAGTTTTCCCGCAACCAATCTGTCCGCCGAACAGTACAGGCTGATCACCCTCATTCAACCATTCTGAAAGCTGTATTTTAGCGTCGATATTGGTATCAACAAAAAGCCGTTCAAACTCCTCGGTTTTAGTAAGGGCTATCCCTTCATCCACATTGATGCCAAATATGTTTCGCTTCATTTAGCTTCGCCCCTGTTTTCTCATGTTTTCGACAGCACGCTTAAAATTCGGCGTATCTGCTTCTTTCTGCCATTCGGTCCAGAAATTGATGGTTGCACTGAGAGGTTTTTCAACAGGTTCCGTGATTATAATTCGGCTTGGCAGAAGAACTGCATCCCCTACAACAAGGGCTTCACCGATATCCATAATCGGAAGCACGTCCAACAGGCTTTCAAGACTTTCGGGCATCAGTTTCTTAACCGTGGATTGATCATCCCCATTTGTCAATCGCAGTGCGATCACATTGTTGCACTGACTTAATATGGTGGTACTCACGTCCGATGGCCTCTGACTGACAATGAGAAGTGCCACCCCATATTTCCGTCCTTCTTTAGCGATCTTTTCAAACGCTTCAACAGCTCTGCTTTCAACCGGATTCAAACCTTCCTTTTTGGGAAGATAAAGATGTGCTTCATCACAGACCATGGCAAGCGGTCTTCGTTTTTCATGAGCTGTCCAGAACTGAACCTGATAGATTATCCGGGCCACAAGTCCGACGATGACCGGCAGTATTTCGGCAGGTACCTCAGAAAAATCGATCACCTTGATCTGTGCTTTTTCCACTTTATAATCCATCAGCTGCTTCACCATGGCTGCCATGTAGTCATACTGATATGCGACATCTGGGGCATGAAACAAAAAACCATAACGTTTATCGCTCATTTTAATGCGAATCCTCATCAACAGCCTGCTGAATTGGCCAAAAAATTTTCCCTGTTTGAGACCTCTTGCACCTTGTTCCATTTCCTCATTCATGCCCTTCAGTGTTTCAAACACCTGGTTGATAGAAAATGGAACGGGGCTGTCAATGGTAAAAGCATTCAATACATCGGCTTTGTTCAGGCGGGTCAGTGTTGCCTTTTTTTCCTCGATTACCGCGTCCTGAAAGACCATAACCTGATTGTGGGCGCTGAATTCAGTCCGATCAATGAACATCGCCTGCATTTCTTCTGCATTCAAAAGCCAGTACGGAAGATATAGCAGATCGTCAGTCGATTGCCCCAACTCTTCAGTGCCTGGAATGCGAAGTTGGCGTGCGTAGCTCAATTCGCGGTATTCGCCATGCAGGTCAAAAACGATCAGATTGGAAGAAGGTAGATTCGCTGCCCGTTCAAGAATGGATGCAACCGTCCATGACTTCCCGGAACCGGTACTCCCCAACAGTGCTGCATGACGCTGGAAAAACTTGTTCCCATCGAGATAGGCTGTGGCTGAATCGTCTATGGTATACTTCCCAATGGCAAGGGATTGTTCCTTGTCTCCCGAAGCCATGAGAATATTCATGAACACCTCGAGTTGGGCTCCCTGGAGAACATAGCATCTAGATTCGATTTCCGGCACATGAACGATAGACCGGGAGAACACCGATTTCCTGTTAACAGCGTCCCAACGGGCGGTGCCAACCAATGTCAGACGGACGGTATTTATCACATGTTCTTTTTCCTCTTCCGACGCCCTTTCTTCTGTTTCAGTTGGTTCCGTCACAGGAGAAGGTATGGCAACCGATTTGATGACCTTGTCGATCAGACCGATAAGCCAAGGTTCTGCGGCAGAAGCAAGCGGCAGACAGACCAACTGGCCAACCTTTGCTTTTCTCAAGTCCGAATCACTCTTAACATGAATGGAGACTTTTCGTGTATCCACTTCACGAACCGTTCCAAGAAAAAATGCATCGTCGTTGAATTTAAAAAGCGCCATTTCAACCTCCCAGAATTTCTGTTGTGAATCTGTCGAATTTCCAGATCTCTTTATCCGGAAGATGAAGCCCTCCCGGATAATTCACATTCAGTATCCGCGTGAAATTATTATTAGAGTCTTTGCAAACCAGCCATGTGTTTATACTTTCTTTAAGCAATTCCTCAATTTCCCGATTGCTGTCCCGCGTTATAATAAGTGCCAGTGAAGATTGCTTTGTCAGTTTTTCACGAATGGAATTATTGACCAATTGTTTATCATTAAAACCAAACCCGAGGAACAAAAAAGCGCTATGCGATCTGACAGCCTTGTCGTACTCACCCAACAAAGCATCTCTGAATTCATGGAGTTTTTCATTTTTTATTGTTCCAGGTGTAATCATCAATCGTTCAACGCCATCCGGAACATTAGCCCATATCTCTGTTTCCACCACCTGATTATTAAACAAAAAGGTATTTAAAGACCCGTGTACTTTATACAAGCGAAGATGCTTTTTTTGACGGGTGACAGTGACCATTTTTGTCTTGCCTTTCGGGATTTTATCAGCGTAGGTCATCTGCCGCTCCGCCTGAAGCCAATCTAGTTTCCGTATGACACCGCCCCAGAAACCGGTTGTATAAGGTATCCCTTCACGAGTGAAGGCATATTCCGCCATCAGATCGTAATTGGGAGTTGCAACGTGAAGAGTCCGGTCGGTTTCCGGTAATCCGTCAACAAGCCGTTTAAACAAGCCTATCGCTGGCCAATTTTTTTTCCCGTTTAGCACGTCAAAGGCATTATTACTGTCCACATTGGAAATATGAGTTGCGGTTGTATTGATCACATGTCCGAGCAGCTTTTTATCCTGGATAGCGTTCATCGCATTTTCAAAATCAGGATTAGAAACAAGCGCCTTTAAGACATTCTTCCATTCACATTTTTGTTTATTATCAATTACTACTGGTATTTCTTTCTTCAAGTATTCTTCCAATGAACCCATGCCAAAATCTGAATCCACCGCACATGACGTACCTGTTGCAAAGAGAACAAAGGGTTTCTGCATGAAAAAATCCTGGAGGGCTTTGTAAGCTATCTCTTTATTCAATAATGGCTTGAACATACAGTACTCTCCGTTCACATGAAAGGGGCAAAATCAAGAAGTTTTATCAAAAATACAAGTGAATGGTTTATTATATTCAAGTTTCTCATGTTGGCTAACTATCACTTACAATTTTTTCTTTACCAGAATCAAATGGAATGATCAGAATCCGATTTTCAAATGTTTTTAACATATATTCAAAATACAATGGTGTGTCAAGGAATTGAAAATACACTTCAACCCCACCAGCTTGAAGTTTACTGGCAAAGAGCTGAACTTGACGTTTTTATAGGTCATCCACCCAATTTTTTACTCAAAAATCTCCAGAAGCAAAGCGGCATTGAATGTCTCGGTCGTGGCAGAAATACACAATGGAGTAAAAAAGGGAATTAGATAATATCTGTTAATATGGGTAATAAATTAGGTAACAAGCTATGAAAAAACACCTTGATTCACTGTTTGTCACCACCCAGGATGCATACCTTGCTAAAGATGGGGAACCTGTGGCTGTAAATGTGGAACAGGAGGTGCGCCTCCGGATCCCAAATCCACACCATTGGCGGGATCGTCAAGGGCAACCACAAGGGATTGCCCCTACGGGTTGATAATGTTCTGTCCTATTCGAAAATCGACTGGTTCAAAATCGTTGCAAATTTTTTATGAGGCAGCAAACAGCGCCTACGATATGAGTAGCGCTGTTTTCTGAAGTGAATCATCCAGAGATCCCGAACCTATTTAAAAAAACTCAGCAAAGCATGCAGATTGGTCATGGGATGGGGCGGACATCCGGGAATGAAAAGATCCACGGGCAGCAATTTGTCCAATCCTTCCGTAATCTCGCCGCTTCCCCGGAAAGGGCCGCCGGTGATGGTGCAGCTTCCGACCGCAATGACGGCTTTGGGAGAAGGAGTGGCTTCATAGGTCTGGAGAAGCGCTGTCTTCATATTCCGGGAGATGGGGCCGGTGACCACAACGGCGTCTGCATGACGGGGTGAGGCCACAAAGTTGATGCCGAACCTTGCCAGATCAAAAAAAGGGGTGGCCAGCACGTTCAAATCCGCTTCACAGGCATTGCAGCCGGCTGCCGATACCTGGCGCAGTTGCAGGGAACGGCCGAACAGCTTTTTAAAGTGCTGCCTTGCATGATCGGCAAGGGATGGCAATGTTCCATCGGTTATCAGATGTTCTTTTTCAGAAACGGATATTTCAAAATTGCCGGTAAAGGAAACAAACTCCCCTTTGGATAGGCGTTCACAGGTTCCGCAGAAAATGCAGCGCCCCATGTCGATCACTCTTGCACCTGCATCTATGGCATCCTGGGGACAGGCAGAAGCACATTTTTGGACCAGGTCTCCCGGTGCATTTTTATGAATTTCCGGCAATCCGCGGTAGCGCGGAAACAGTTCGATCTTTTCTTTGGGATATTGGTTGGTACGGTATCCCTGTTCCCATCTGTTATATAATGTCTTCAGCATAGTAGCTTATCTTTCCATCCATAATTTGTTTACAGATCAAACCCGCAATAGGACAGGTTGAAACTTTTGTTGTTCAAAGGAAAATCTGAAATCCCCGTATCCCGCAAGGCCATGGACAGTCCATTCCAATTATGGAAGGAGGGGTCCTTGACCTTATAGCGAAGAATCCTGCCATTGGCGTCGGTCAACAGGCAGTGGGACACTTCTCCCCGCCAGGCTTCGTTCAGCGACACCACAAAGGCAGAAGGCTTCAGAGTGATCGCAGCAGTTGAAATCTCTCTGGTTTCAATCGTTCCGGTCAGCAGGGATTGAATGATCTCAATGGATTGCAACACCTCGTCTGCCCGGACTTTTGCTCGTGCATATACATCCCCGGTGGACTTGGCGTTTTCCGGGATATCCAGTTTCCCGTACTGTTCTGTGGGAAAAACACGCCGGACATCATATGGAATGCCGCTGGCACGGGCAGCCGGTCCCACCAGACCCAGTTTTTCCGCATCCGATCGGCTGACCATCCCGCACTCTTCAAAACGGGATCGGACACTGGGTGTGGTAATCAACAGAAGATCAATGACGTGTGCCATCTGGGTTTTGAGTTCATCAAGCCGCTGGAGCATGATTTTCAAAACATCTCCGGTAATGGAAAAACAAACCCCGCCCGGCCGGACCAGTCCTTTGCCAAACCGGTTCCCGCAGATCAGCAGGGAAAGGTTCAGAAAATCTCCCCGCATCCTTCCGCAATAGTTGGCCGGCGGTAGAAAGGCCACATCACCGCTTAATGCACCCAGATCACCGGTGTGGTTGGCAAGTCGTTCCAGTTCCAGCGCAATGGTCCGGATGATCCGGGCACCTTGATCCGGCTGCATACCGGCAAGAGACTCCAAAGCCTCATGCATACACAGGCTGTGACCGATGGTGGTATCACCGGCAATATTTTCAGCCAGTATGGGTAGGCGCTTTGCGTCTGCTGTCTGCAACAGGTTCTCAACCCCCCGATGCTGGTATCCTAACTGGATCTCCAGGTTCAATACCCGTTCCCCGATACAATTAAACCGGAAATGCCCGGGTTCAATAACTCCTGCATGTACGGGCCCCACGGCCACCTCGTGAATCTCTTCTCCTTCAACCGAGTAGTAGTCATAGTTTCCGGGAATATCCTTTGTATAGTCATTGCCGAATACATCCGGCCTGCCCTGAGAATTGGAATGATACCGCACCATTTTCAGCCAGGGATGCCCTTCTGGGCGGATACCATATTGTTCGGCAATCTCCCGCTCGAACATATGAAAAGGCTCACACTCAGTAGTCATCGAAGAATAGGCTTCCGGCGCATTGCACTCTGCCACCAGCAATTGATCGTTGCGGAGGGCGAACAGTTGATCGGTACGAAGGACGGCCATCAGTTTGATGGCATTGTTCTCATGAAAGGCAAAATAGTGAACAACCTTGCCATGGTTTTTCACAATCCCCATGGCTTCCTGCCTGAAATCGTCAAATGTCAGCTCCGGGATACCGGCTCTATCCACTGCTTCATTGTTTGTGATTTGTAAAAAAGCTGTTTTCATTAAAATCCCCCACCCGCATAATTCACTGCACTGTTAATGGTCTGGTACAGGGTATCCGGAATCCAGAGACACAAAACCAGAGAAGTTAAAAGCAGTACATACTGGGGCCAGATCATGGTCATTTTTTCATCCATCTGAGCTGTTGCATTCGTGTCATGAAATGAAATCCTCATGGCATGGTTGGCAAAACCGGCAAAGATGACGCACAAGCTCAGGATAAAAATTCCAGCACCTGCATAATGAGCGCTGCGGAAAGCACCGATGATGATCAGAAATTCACCGATAAAAATTCCAAAAGGAGGAAATCCGGAAACACCTGCAAATCCCCCGAAAAATGCGATAAAGGTTCTGGGCATCACCTTGGCCAGGCCACCGGTTTTTTCAATCAGGCGGGTGCCGTAACCCAGAAGGATATTTCCGGATGTTAAAAACAGGGAGGATTTGATCAGGCTGTGATGGATCAGGCAGAGCATGGCTCCGTATGCACCCAATTCCCCGATGCCGGTTCCGAATGCGATGATCCCCATGTTTTCGATACTGGAATAGGCCAGCATCCGTTTGTATTCCGTCTGTTTGAGAATAAAGGTTGCAGCAACCAGCATGGAAGTGATACCGAACACCATTAGTATGGTTCCGGAAAACGAACCAAGACCTGCGGCACACATGATTTTGTTGGTCTTGAATATTCCAAGATATGCACAGTTGAGCAGCACGCCGGACAAAAGAGCGGATGCCGGGCTGGGGGCTTCGCTGTGGGCATCCGGAAGCCATGTGTGCATGGGCGCAAGACCCATCTTTGTGCCATACCCCACGAGAATGAAAATAAAGCCGGCCTTGAGCCACATGGGATCAAGCTGTCCGGCAACACTGGTTAAGGCGGAAAACGAAACAGCGGTATCCACCTGACCGATATCCATGGCCAGGGTGATCAGTACCGATCCCAGCAGCGCAAGGGCGATTCCGACCGAACAGATCAACACATATTTCCAGGTGGCCTCCAGGGAAGCCTTTGACCGGTGTGTATAGATAAGCGGCGCACTGGCCAGGGTTGTGGCTTCAATGGCAATCCACATCACCATGATATGATCAGACAGGGTGACCATGGTCATTGTGGACAGAAACAGCAGCATGGACCCGGTGAAAATCTTCTCGGATCGAATTTTTGATTCCAAAAGATAACCGGTTGTATAGATTGAAATCAAAAAAAACAGAAGGGATATCACCAGCAAAGACAGCATTCCTTCCGGCGTCACTGCAAAATAATCACCCAATATTGGCTCCGGCCGCTTGATCCATAAAAGAACAGACAGAACCAGATGAAAGGCACCGGTGATCACCAATAAAGGCCGGCCTGCCAAAGGGTTTAGAAAAAATGCGATGATACCGGTCAGAAACGGCACTAAAAATATGATTTCAACCATGAACAAAC
This sequence comes from uncultured Desulfocicer sp., assembly GCA_964437395.1. Lineage (GTDB taxonomy): Bacteria > Desulfobacterota > Desulfobacteria > Desulfobacterales > SURF-7 > QZKS01. Next base: position 10,992 of record CAYTGW010000055.1, on the reverse strand, counting down.
CACCTTATTCCTTTAACGTTCTGAGATGCGCAGTATCCACGTTATCAAATGTCTGTTTGATATTCTGAAGGATAATGGCCATGATCATGACCCCGGCCAGGATATCGAGCAGAATTCCGAATTCAACAATATGATGGGCCCGGATCGAAAAGGTGGTTCCCACCAGATAGATACCGTTTTCCATCATGATATAGCCAAGCACCATGGCAATGGCGTTCCGCCGGGTCATCAATAAAAAGATGCCGGTTACCAGCAGCGTAATGGCCGTGGGCAGTAGTAAGTGATGTTTGCTGATGGATGGCACATTCAATTTGTGACTCACATAGGTTGCAGCCACAATCAACACCAGGCCGGCCAGCAAAGAAGCATGATATCCGATAATCGGTTCCACTTCACGGCGGATGGCTACTTTTTTAATCACCAGATAAATACATAAAGGGATGATCACGCCCCGAATCATCATGGTGGTCAGGGTGAAGGTAACACCGCCGGCTGTCAGGTTATGACCAAGGAAAAGAGGAATAACCGAAACCACTACTCCCTGGAAGGCCATCACCTTGATCAGACCCGGCAGACGGTTGGAAGCAAAAGAAAATAAAGACGACAGAATTACAAGGGACAAAGCCGTGTCAATGGAATTCATCAGTTTAAAACTCCAGGGTTATAATGGTTGCAAAAAAAGCCAGGGCAAAAGAGGTTAAAATGAATTTCGGCACCAGCTCCATTCGATACCGGGCCATGATTGATTCCATCACACCGATAGCCGCATAAACCATCAAAAGGGAACCCCAGAACAGGCCGATATCCGCCATGGGAGAGCCCAGATCAAAAGGAAACACAAGGCTTGCGACCATAGTTGCGTAGAAGAAAAGTTTGCAAAAAGCTCCCAGTTCAATGAATGCAAAATCCGGCCCGCTGTGATCCAGCACCATGACTTCGTGGATCATGGTCAGCTCCAGGTGGGTGGCTGGATCATCCACGGGAACTCTGGCATTTTCCGTCAGAAGGACAATAAAAAGTGCGATGATAATAAAGAACATCTGAGGGCCGGCAGCTTTCCAGATAGAGAGGGCCTGGGGGCCGGCAAAATAACCGGACAGGCTCAGGTTACCGGTAATCTTGACAAACAGGATCAATATCATGAACATCGTGGCTTCACAGATAATGGGGAAATAGGCTTCTCTGGCAGCACCCATGCCCTCAAAAGGAGAGGCTGTATCCATGGCTGCGGCAATAGTAAAAAAACGCCCCAACCCCAGAAGGTAGAGAACAAAAATCACATCCCCGTTAAATGCAAAAATGGGAAGCCTTCCGGCAATGGGCAGAAACATCAGGGCCACAACAGCCGTCCCCATGGAAACCACAGGACCGAGTTTGAAAATGACAGTGGTGCTAGTACTGTATACAGATCCTTTTTGAAACAGTTTGATCAGGGTATAGTAGTTGATCAGGATCGGCGGCCCTTTTTTCCCACCGAAAAACGCCTTGACCTTGAGGATCACCGCAGAAAAAAACGGAGCCAGAAGGATTGCCAGTATCCAGAGAATAATCGGTTCAATCATAAAATTTTCTCTTCATCTCTTTAAAGTAACACCAGGCCCGCCGGACAGCTCTTTCCGGCAGACGTAGTTTTATACAAAAAACAGCAGCACAACAATGGCCAGCAGGATATAGCCGATATACAGATGAATTTCTCCGTGCTGGATCCACCTAAGATGGTCAAATAAAAACATCACCGGACGCACGATCACATCCCCCATGTGAAGTTCGGCAATATCATTGATCTTGCTGTGATAGTGGGTTTTTTTCGGAAACCGTCCTTGGATTGCCGGATGATCTTCCGTGAGCGGCGCAAGCGTTTTAAAAAATCCAAGAATCGATGCTGCATAGGAAGATCCCGTGTACTGCATCTTCACGGTCGGCTGCGTAAAACCACACCCCCAGGTTCCGGAACGGGTGATTGGCTTGTTCCGGTATAAAACAATCCGAAGCATCAGAATCAGTAGGAGAACAACAAAGAAAATCGCGGCTGCCCGGGTGATATTGCCGGTCAGCTCCATTAAGGGTTCAAGGGGAATCCGCCCGTACCCCAATCCCAGTGATGAAGCTGCTTTGATAGCGCTCTCCATAAACACCCGTGGAAACACGCCGATCAGGATGCAGGCGGTAGCCAGCACCAGCATGGGAACCAGCATGGCCGGGCCCTTTTCATCTCTGTTAACAGCAGCCGGGCTTCTGGGTTCACCCTGGAAAACCACGCCAAGGACTCTTGAAAAACAGGCCAGGGCCAGTCCGCCGATAACCGCAAGACATACAATGGCGAGCAGGCTGAGAACAAAGGGGGTTTTTTCCAGCATCACTCCTTTAAATCCGCCCAGATAGATCAGAAACTCGCTGACAAATCCGTTAAACGGCGGAAGACCGGATATAGCCAGGGATCCGATCAGAAATGTGGTTCCGGTGATCTTCATCTGTTTGATCAGTCCGCCCAGCACCTCAATGGATCGGGTTCCGGTTTTTTGAAGCACGATTCCGGCTCCCATGAACAGCATGGATTTGAAGATTGAATGATTCAGCACATGAAGCAACCCTCCTGCAAATCCCAGTATGGCCATCACCGGTTGATTGGAAGAGACGCCGATCATGCCGATTCCGATTCCGATGAGGATGATTCCGATATTCTCAACGCTGGAGTACGCCAGCAGTCTTTTAAGATCATTCTGGCCCAGGGCATACACTACGCCCAATATCCCGGAGATCATGCCGGCAATCAGTACAATCTCACCCAAAAGGGGTGAGTGCAACTGGAGCATGCTGTACATCCGGAGAATGCCGTAAATACCGGTTTTGATCATTACGCCGGACATGACCGCAGAGATATGGCTCGGCGCTGCCGGATGAGCATGGGGTAGCCAGACATGAAACGGGAATATGCCTGCCTTTGATCCGAATCCGATAAAAGCCAGTATGAATATCAGGATTTTGACGGACTCCGTCATACCGGCTGCATCCGTGAATTCAAAACTGCCGGTTTGTCCATACATGATGCCAAAGGCCGCAAAGATGCACATGGCCCCCACATGGGAAAAAACAAGGTAAAGATATCCAGCTTTCCTGTTTTCCGCTGATTGGTAGTTGTAAATCACCAGAAAAAAGGATGACAGGGACATAATTTCCCAGGGCAGCATAAAGGCGATCATATTGCCGGCCGTCACGACCAGTGCCATGGAAACAATCAACAGAGCGAAAAAAAAGTAGTTCACCGATACGCGCACGGCTTTTTCCGGCTTGTTCATATAATGATAGCTGTAAACTGTGGCAAGAAAGGAGATGGCAAAAATGGTCACCAGAAAAAAAGCAGACAGGCTGTCGATCTGAAATGAGAGCGAAAACATTTTCATGTATTGGAATGATGCGCTGAAAGGGACGGCCTGTGATAATTTGATCCCGCTGTCGATCAATCCCAGCACACAACCAGCCCCGATACCGGCAACCGCCACTGTTTTGGTTGCAGCAAAATGCCTTCCGGCAAACAGCGGCAGAACACCACCGAGCAGGATGATGACCAGAGACAGAAAAAAAAGATCCATAACACTCCTTATGCAATCCACGATATCAACAACAGCCCCGGATCCTTTGAATATCCTGAATATGATAAATCAAATTTCAGGTCTGGATAAAAATTATCTGGAATTATAAGTGGGAGCGGCATCTTGCCGCGAAAATTATGCGTTGAACAATTTTTTTTATTTCGCGGCTGGAAGCCGCTCCCACATGAAACCTGAAAATTGAATATATTATAATTCCAAATAGTAAAAAAAGCATCCGAGTCTAAAAAAATATTTGATCTTGCAAATTATTGGAAATGAGGATTTCTGTCAACTATGTTTTATTTAATACAGAAGCCGCATGCTGAATCCGGTTACCCTGTATTGCATCGTCTATGTTCTTGACATACAAACAGTTTTTACATAGTCTCAAGGTTCAAAAACAGAAATGGCTTATCTTTATTAAAATTTTTCATTCAGACTTGCTTTCATGTTGACTCTATAAATTGTCATACTAATGGCAGGCACAGGGGCCTGCCCCTACGAGTCATACCATCTTGATTGCAAAACTGAATAAGACACCATCAACATTGAATTAAAAAAGGAGGTAATATGCTCTGGACTTTGAAGAAAAAACTCTACCGCGCGCAGCATCAGGTGATGAAGGTTGCCTCTGCCATATTACCCTTTCCCATTCCGGTACTGTTAACCGGTCCCGGAAGCATTGGGAAACTGGCTGAAAACATTCGGGTAAGGGGCCTGAAGCATGTAATGGTCGTTACAGACAAGGTCTTGATGGAATTGAAGCTGGCTGATAGCCTTTTGGAATCACTTACTGATAATGGCATTGCATATACTGTATATGATAAAGTTCAGCCCAATCCCACGATCCAGAACGTGGAAGATGGTCGGAAATTGTATAAAAAGAAAAAATGCGATTCCCTGATCGGATTCGGGGGAGGCTCTCCCATCGATTGCGCCAAGATTATTGGCGCCAGGATCTCCAACCCATATTTATCGGTCAAGCGAATGAAAGGGCTTTTCAGGGTGATCCTTCCAACCCCGCCTCTTTTCTGCGTACCCACGACTGCGGGCACAGGCTCAGAAACAACTGTTGCGGCCGTAATTTCAGATCCGGATACCCATGAGAAATTTGCCATCAGTGACCTGAAACTGATACCCAAAATTGCGGTACTGGATCCTGAACTCATGGTCGGTCTTCCACCCCATATTACATCCACTACTGGTATGGATGCCCTGACACATGCTGTTGAGGCGTATATTGGATTAAACGGGAACCAGTTTACAGATGAAAATGCGGAAAATGCCACCAGACTGATTTTTGAAAACCTTGAAAAAGCCTATACAAAAGGTTCGGACCTGAAAGCCCGCAACAATATGGCCTTGGCCTCTTTTTACGGTGGTGCAGCATTTACCCGGGCATATGTTGGCTATGTACATGCCATTGCCCATAACATGGGCGGAATGTATGGTGTCCCGCATGGCCTGGCCAATGCGATTATTTTACCTTATGTTCTAGAGTTCTGTCAGAAAGAGGCAGAAAAAAAACTGGCCAAACTGGCCCTAGCCGGCGGAATCGGGAAAGAAGGAGATTCCGAGGAAGATTTAGCCGATAAGTTCATCAAAAAAATAAAAGAGATGAACAAAAAAATGAAAATTCCGACAACCATAAAAGAACTCAAGGAAAAAGATATCCCTTTAATCGCCAAACGTGCACTGGACGAGGCTCATCCGGATTATCCTGTGCCAAGGATCATGACACTGGAGGAATGCGAAAGCCTGATCCGGAAACTTTTGCCATAACCACGATTGTTATTCCGATTCTCTTCATTCTAAGCCTGAACCAAGAATCCGGTTCATGTGTACCGGATTCTTGGTTTTTTGTGTTTTTCAT
>CAYTGW010000055.1:0-5429 GCA_964437395.1 uncultured Desulfocicer sp. | reverse complement strand
TGAACCAAGAATCCGGTTCATGTGTACCGGATTCTTGGTTTTTTGTGTTTTTCATCAGGCAGGCACAATATATCGGGCAGGCACAATAATCGGGCAGGCACAAGGCACTGCCCCTACGATATATGGTCACACAAATGGCATGCACAGGGGCCTGCCCGATGTGATGACCAGGGTAACGATTGTACATGTTATGTGTCGGTTCGCGTAAGGGCGGTTCGCGAACCGCCCCTACAATTTATGCCATCTTGATTGCAAAATGGAATCAATATGAACAGTCATCCTCAGATCCTTCCGGATGAACCTCGTTGAGAAATAAAATTGTTTTGTACGTGTTAATTCCCATCCTTGTGCTGTACGCTGGGTATTGCCTTACTGCGCATGCATTTGGATTAATTTTACAGGTATCGATATTGACTTGATATTGATTCTCGGTCCAACTCATGGAGGATATCATCGTCCACTCATTCAAGATAAATTTATGAAAAGGGTCCTGATCATCAGCCGGTTTTATCCGGCTGTAAATTCCATAATACCCTTTTTCTTCATGATCACCGATGACAAACAGCCGCAACCCCTCTCTCGCCGGAAGCAAATCGTACTCGTGTTGTGCCGGAATGTAATTCGGAGCCGTTATAAAGGCGATATCGATTTCTATTAAATTGTGGGGAAATACATCCCACTCATTCGTTTCAATCACCCCGTCTCCATCCAGATCGCCCATGGTTTTTGCCGTTGGATCATTCACATCATAGATGGTCTCATAAAGACATGTTGTGTGGGCAAAATTCAGCAGTCCAAAAGCCGTAGGCTCAGAAGCATCCTTGAATCCAAAGCACAAGGCATCATCATCTGAACCGAAACTTCCTTGATAGGTCAGAGCAATATAAACATCGGTTGCCCAAAGGGGAAGCGGTGTGTCTCCCAGGTCAAATTCCAATTTTTGCGGAGTACCCCTTGGAATTAAGATCATGCCGGGATAATCCTTTTCAATGTAATACAGATTATCCGAGGTAGCTGCAGGTGGATTTTGAAACTGATCGCCCTGACCAAGCCGGTATCGGACAATGAGTTTCAGGGTTCCATTATCCAGTTCACCTTCTGGTGCAGTGTTATCGACATTCAGGATAATTTTATCAAATCCGTTGGATGACGGATCTTCCAGATATCGCGGGTCCGCACTGTCCAGACCAGGATCTTTATCTGTAAATGCGTAACATCCGGTATCCGGCAATGAAATATTGATCGCACGGGGGATATCCACTACTTTGCCGACAACAGCGCCTGTCTGTTCCAGCCCCAGCTTTCCGCGAAAAACAAGGATGAATTTTCCCGGCTCCTTGATATCTTCCGGTTCTGCCCACAGATCGATGTGGCTGCTGGTACCATTGGCAGGGATCACAACTCTTTTCTTCCAGAGCCAGGGTTTTACCTCAATGGGAACCGGCTTTCGGATATCGTCAAGATTGTCATAGAACAGCTCAAAGGTGCCATCCATCTCTTCATCGGTTTTGTTTTGAATCACATACCCGTAGCCTGTAGATTTGTCGGGTATCAGATCGATTTCTCCCCGGAAAAATATTTCAAAAAGCTTGCTGCATAGCCAACCGCCTTGGGGATCAGTTTTTCTGCATAGTCCCTGTGGCATGCAGGATCCAGTCCGATTGGCTGATGTTCTGTTTCATCCGGAAAGTAGGCACCCCTCCAGGAATAAAGGCTGCTGGCAACAGCCAGGTGGTTGACCTGCTCTCCGGGGTGGCCGTTGGTGCTTGAGAAGTATTTCCGTTCAGAGCCCAGAATATCATCCGGCGGAATTTCCGTGAACACATTGCAATCTTCCTTCCTGGGATAGGGATAATCAGTACTGAACATGGTGTCGCTGCTTAAAAAGTTAGCGTTTGTATACTCCGACAGGCCGATTCCTGCAAAACCATCATGCTGGCCCAGGGTTACGCTTGGATCGGTGATGGGATTGTTGTTCTCATCAACCAGATAGACGTTTGTGTCAATAAGGTTTGCAAAGGGGTTGGTTGCGTTTGGAAAGCTACCTTCCGCTTCAAGAAGTTTTGCAGGTGAAAAAAAGTTTGTTTTTTTGGTTTTCATGTCAATCGGATTACCATCAATCTTAAATATTCCGCTATCAGGATTGCTCTCTATATTGTTGTCTACCCAAGGTTCATAGGAATCAAGTAACCAGCCCGGTATAACATGCGCGTCATTTCTTGTATGATCCGGAACAGACGCATCCTCGACCAGATGCATTAACTGGCCAAGCCCCCTGAACAGATCCGCATACTTATCATCCCTGCCCTCTTTTCCCGGAAGGGTCAAAGCTTTGTAAAAATAGTACCGCACATCATGCCATGAATAGTAACCATCGAACTGCCCATAAATAGGCATTTGGGACCAAACAACAGAGCTGATTCCACTAGGGAAACCTTCATCAGTCAAAGGATCATGAAAATGGTTAAATGAACGATGGTATGGGATTGCCGGAAAATCCGGTTCGTCTTCTTTTTTGCCGCCTTCTCCGAGCCATTTAAAAGTATACCTTGAATTAATTATCTCCTTTACACCTTTCTCAAAACCTAATTCATTTTTCAAATATGAATTTAAGGAAAAGTTAATCTCTGTAAAATCTTGTAACACAATATATTCATTCAGAGTTTCATGCGTTTCTACAATCAGGGCTTCTGCAGTAGCTATAAAACTTAATACTATTATTATCTGGCACAATATTTTTTTCATATCCAATCTCCTGTTATTTTACTTCTCCCATACCAAATCTTCTATTTTCTTCATTTAAAGCCTTAAATAAAAGAGGTAGTTCGTCCGCCCCATAATCAAACGGAGTGCTTGGTATTGCCCTCAATCTCTCTTCTTCCGTCCTCCGCCTTGGAAGCTCAACAATCCCATATGTGACCGGATAAAAATTTCTCCGTACCCGCTTCTCTCCCTTTTCTCCGATATCCTCGGTAAAAAAATCCTCCGGATATGGCCCGAAATAACTAATAGGATATATACTACTGCCAGGATACCCACCATATCCCGGTTTATAAATTATGAATTTTGTCTTCCCCATAACCGTGAAAGGATTGAAAAGCGTAAGATAGGGATAAAGATAGAACTCCCCTTTTTCATCGGTCAGGGTTTCTTTCACACTTTGCACTCCACCGGAGCAGCCTGCCGGACCGCAGATAATCGGTTCATAGTGGTATATCGCAACCACAACCGCATCTTTAATCGGTTCCTTGGTTTCTGCATCCAGTATCCTGCCTTTGTATCCGGACTTGTAATAAATCAGCCAGAATGCCATGCAGTTTGAACTGCACAGAAGTACAACCATGAAAGAAAACAGAATCATCAAAGTAAATTTTTTCATAAGAGCGGTCTCTCCTGTTAAAAAAAGCTGATTCGCCAGATCCCGTCCGCATCTTTGACAAACAGAACGTAAAAGGAATATCGCTGCCCCTCCTGCTCGCTGTCCAGAGCGTATTCGGCCATCCCATCCTGCATGCTTACCAGGGTGATGCCGTGGAATTCCGCCTCGATTGCAGGCAGGTGGTCAATCAGCAGATTAAAATTGTATTCGTACATTGCCTTTTTACTGCCGGCAATATGGTGAATTGCCGCATTTACATCTTTCGTTCTCAGCCCGGTTCTCATCCTATCCCACTTGGCTTTGAGAAATGCGTCAAAATCGTTTCGATCCTGAGCCAGAACAGCGATCCTATCCATATAGGTCATATTTTCAGCATCGGTTACATGTGCAGTAACATAATAGAATCCCTCTCCGGTCACTCGCGCCTTGTATTCTTCGATTCCGGTTTCCAGGTATTCCACTGCCCCTGGATCGGAATCTGTAACCGTTGAATTGGGGATACTGAAGGTTCCGTCTATTTTGAGGCTGGTTTCAAAGGATGACAAGCCTGATGCCGGGAACGCTTTCATGGTGATATAAGCATTTGCCGGTTCATAATTCAAGGAGATTGCTTTTTTTACAGTTGCGCCGTCAGTATCGGTTACGGTTACGACAATTGCTTTCTCAGCATTCTGGAGCGGAACATGATTGGCAACAAACCTGTTTTCGTGTACCATGGCCGCAACTCCGTTCACCACAACCCCTGTTTCCAAGCCATCCGCATGAAGGATTGTGCCCTCCACCATGACATCCGGCCTTCCAATGGTAGAACCTTCAACCGGAGAAGTGATTTCAACGGTAAAGGGGTTATACACTGAAACGGAAGCAGATGCCGTGGCTGTGTTGCCTCCGCCATTGGTTGCGGTAATGGTGTATTGGGTGGTTTCCGTGGGAAACACTTGGATGGAGCCGCTGGTTTCCCCGCATACCATATTTCCCGGCTCGATCACACAGGATGTTGCATCTGTGGATTGCCATGTCAGGATTACCGGAGCACCGATCTTGATATCTGCCTGATCCGCGCTGAGGGTAACCGTTGGGTTCAGATAAACAGTTGTCTGAGCCGTGCCGGTTCCGCCCGAACCCATCGCCGTAAGTGTATATGTGGTGTTTTTCGTTGGCGTGACAACTGTTGATCCATCCACTGACACGCTGCCCACATTCGGATCGATGGTACAGGTATCTGCGTATGTGGTATCCCATCTGAGCGTGCTTGATTCTCCGGCCTGAAGGGTAGGTGGATCTGCCTGCATGCTCACGATCGGCGGAGGATAATTTACCGTCAGGGTAACACGTTGGATCGTGGTACCGCCGGGGCCGATGGCGGTAATTAAATATTCTGTTGTCCGGGTTGGAGAAACATACATGGAACCGCCCACACTCACCGTTCCGATATCCGGCTCGATCACACAGGTATCGGCAATCTGCGATTCCCATTCCAGCACGCTTTTATCGCCGACCATGATTTCCGGCGGATCAAGAGTTGCCCATAAACTCGGAGGAGGATAGATTGCTGTCACGGTAATATTTCTGGTTGCGGTTCCGCCGGGACCTGTGGCTGTGATCGTAAATATGGTTGTATGATCAATCCATACGGAAGTCGAACCGTTCAGATCCACATATCCGACATCCGGTTCGATAAAACAGGTTTCGGCATGGGTGCTGTTCCAGGTGAGTGTTATATAATCTCCGGAACAACCAACGAGTACCTCCTTATTGTCAGACTGTGCTCCACATTCAATGGTCAACGGGTCCGCCGATATGCTGACCAAAGGAAGTCCCTCTGTCTCTCCGATGATTTCAATGGTCAGAAAGGTTCCTGGCTTGCTTCGAAGCTCCACCACGAGTTCATTGACGTCAGTCAGGTCAACAGGTGCCTCCAGAACCGGTACTTTCTGTTTAAAATCGTCTGGTCCAAACAGTTGGATTCCGTTTACAAAAATCAGTGCACTGGTGACACGGTGCTTGTCGTCGGCATCACCGTTTCGAATCACCAGCCTGCCTTCACCCG
>CAYTGW010000054.1:0-20651 GCA_964437395.1 uncultured Desulfocicer sp. | reverse complement strand
ATTGTCCAGTGCTGCAAACGCATAGGGTTGCGTCTGACAGGGAACCAGCACCTCTGTAGCAAAGGAGAAAACATTTACGGTAAGAAGTGACAGGCTCGGAGGTGTATCCAGCAGGATTACATCATATTCCGCGCGAAGACCGGAAAGTGCCTTTTTCAATTTATTCTCCCTGCCCATCTCTTTAATCAATTCAATCTCTGCGCCGGCAAGATCAACATTGGAAGGGATTAAATCAAGCCCGGACCAGGCTGTACTAATGATTGCCTCTTTCGCGGAAGCTTCTTTGGGGTTCATGATCAGATCGTAGGTACTGATTCTATCATGATCGGAATCAAATCCAAAGCCGCTTGTTGTATTTCCCTGAGGATCCATATCAACAACAAGAACCTTCTGGCCCTCCATGGAAAGAGCAGCGCCTAAATTAACAACGGTTGCTGTTTTACCAACCCCCCCCTTTTCATTTGCTACTGCAACAGCTCTTGCTATTTTGGCTACCATCTGCATCTCTCCATCATTTAATTGGATTATCACAAATGCCAAGATCGATCATTGTTGTCACTATCTTCTTAAATCCGATCTTTCCCATTCAAACACCATCTGCAACCTCGATTAACGCTCTGTTAATCTTATCAATGCGTTTGTAAACATCAAAAGCTTTGACTTCCGTGTCTCTCAATATCTTAAAAACTCTTTCCTTGTCAATCCGCTTTTCGTCTATCAATTGTGTGAATTCAACAAGGTCGGTATTATAGGCCTGAAACCGACTGAGCAGTGTCTCAAAATAGTGGGATGACGTGGTTTCAATCAATTTAAACAGGTATTGAAACTTAATGTTCTCCCGGTAATTTTTAAAATGAAACAGGATTGAAATTTCTGTTTCGCGTTTCATGCACCGGACCCCATCTTTTATCGCTTGATAAACATCATCTTTTTTTTCACGAACCGATTTTTTAATTAATTTTTTAAAGGCATTCAGCATTTTATAAAAACCGAACCGGAGTACTGCTTCTGTTTTTCTCCGTGCAGAATACCTCATCACCGCAAAAGCTGTTGGTATTTGAAGGCCGGTGAGTCTTTTTATGGTTTCGATATCAGGAGGTCCTGTTTTTTCCTCCAAATTCTGCACCATTTTAATATCGTAATGTCCAAGTGTTTTTTCATAACCGGCAAGGGCATCCACAACCATGCCATCAAATGGCTGGGCAACAGAGTCAAATATGCTCACAATTTTTTGTTCCTCTGATTTAATAAAACCGATAATCGCGGGATTGATCTTCTCAGCCATCATATTGTCAAGAGAGTGTTTGAATTCCTGATAAATGGCATATAGTGTCTCTGTAAATCCTTTTGCTTCCAAAACCTCCTCGTGCTGCTCAATGTTTATCGTATATTTTTTTATGAAATCCGTTATCTCGGGAACAATTCCACCGAATCTGTTTTCAAAAAAAGCATCAATGTCATTTCTCAGTTCACTCTTTGAACGATTTACACAACCATCCAGTGTGTTTCTAATCATTGACCGGATGCGGTTCATTTTGTCCTGATTTTTTTGAATATCTTTCAGTATTCTGCCGGCGCTCTGTTCATCTCCTTCAATAATTTCCTGATTCAGTTTTGTCCATTGCAGTACCCCTGTGGAAATAATGCCTAAACGTTCCAAATGATTCCGAAGAAGAAGCGTGTAACGTTCGCTGGTAATCTTTTTTTGAAACACCGCCTCAAACCTTTCCTTTTCCCTATTTGAAAAATCAATCAAGTCCTTCTCGGCAACCCACTGCTCAAATCGTTTCCGATCCCGATCGCTCAAATCTCCGGATGTTTCCTGGGCGCTAAAAAGATCGAACAGAGATGAAAACGCAAACAGCTCCGGGTCTGGTTTTAATATCGATACCTCATCCCTGATCCTCGCAACCAGCGCCATCATTCCATCCAGTGTTTCATGTTCAGAGAAATCGCAGTTTACAACAAACATGGTGTTATCCATAATCCCCATCTTTCGAATCATGGATAAAAATCGAATATCCGCCTGACGCAACCCGGTTCGACTACTGATTACATACACAAGCATATTGGCCAGAAGAAGATAATCCTGTATCATGGCAAGATGAAGAGGATTTGAAGAATCGCTCCCCTGACAATCCGCAATTTCTATATTTTCTTCAATAGTAGTGGAATTTATCTCAAGTTGAATATCCTTTAGATAAACCGCGAGAACTTCATCTCCGGAAAAATTCCGATGTTCAGAAAACTGGTGCCCCTCATAAATCCGTTTTCCACCATCAGAGGAAACAATTCCTTCTACCCGGTCATACCCTTTTAAATAGGATGATAAAATTACACTGTTAACATTTCGTGTAGCCTGTGTGATCAACTGATCAGAACTCAAGGATTGGAGCACCGCGGCAAGATGTTTTCGATCGGATGTCCTTCTGATATCGAATGTTTCAGAATCGGAATTCTTGATGAGTGAAGGGAAAAAAGTTAGCGCCTGATCAATTTCCTGATTTACCTCATCCCATGATTTAAAAAAAAGGGTCGCCCTGAGCATAGAGCCTCTGCGAATTCGTGTAACAATGGAGGTTATAACACCCGCCCCCCGTTTCAGGTAATCACCATGAAAAAGTGTATTCACAAAAGTGCTTTTGCCGGATTTAATCGGACCGACAGCAGCCACCCTCATAATTTCATCCGGTAGCCTTTTCTGTATATTTTCACAGGTTTTTTTCCAGCCATTGAAATTCTTTTCAGAAAAACCTGTGGCAGACTCTGCAGCTTCAAAAAGATCCGCAATTTCAGAAGAAATCTGTAATATTTCATTTTTTAAAATATTAAATTTAGCCATATATAATCCGTAATTTTCCTTAACAGGCGATGATTACTAAAATATTATCGGGTGCTTGTTAAAATAATTTCTGCACTCTCTTTATTTATATGATTTTTTTTATAGATCAAATGAGATCCAAACATAACTCCTTGTAAAATTAAAGACTTTATGCTACGATGCATGAATTATCAAAGGATTGAAAAAAAATAGGAAAAAAAAATCCATGTCAGAGAAACACCCTGAATGCCCTTTATACAACCCCTTAAACTGCAAAGAATACTATAATCCAAGACTATGTGCCTTTGTCAGAAAAGATAAAATTTGCCAGAAGAAAAAAAAACCAAAATCAAAGAATGAAGATGACTCCTGACTTTTTTCAAAAAGGTCAGGCATTACCGGCTGCATCCGTTAACTTCATCGGATCAATGCCGATCAATTCCAGTGCCCGATCCCATCTTAATTCAATGGGTACATCAAAAACCAACTCGTTTGAAACCGGACCGGTCAACCAGGCATTTGCAGATAGCTCCGATTCCAGCTGAAATTGCCCCCACCCAGCACATCCGAGAGCGATCAGAAAAGAGTTTACCCGCCCTTCTCCACGAGCAATCGATTCAAGGATATCCCTTGTATTACTGAGTGCAAGTGTGGGAGTAATATTCACGCAACCCTCCCAATCAAAGGGCGGTCCATGAAGGATGAACAATTCTCCTATGTGAACAGGGCCTCCGACAAAAATATTAATGGATTCCGCCTCTGTTTTATAATCGATTTTCAACTCATCAAAAATCTCCTTTGCAGAAATAAACGGATGAATGCGATTAATCACAATCCCAAGCGCGCCGGCCTCTGTATGCTCACAGATACAAGTTACTGTCTGTGAAAAATTTGGATCTTTCAGGCTCGGCATAGCCATTAACATCTGCCCCTTTAAATATGATTGTAGACTCGTTTCCATATTCATGGGTCTTTCCTTATTTTCAATTACCTGTTATACTCCGTTGGCATACCTGAAAAATGGAGAGTAGCCTCCATTCAAAATAAGTTTCAGATTATGTTTTACCAATCACAAAGTCAAGGACGGATCAATCCTCATCTAGGCCCGTCACATATCTTTCCATTCGAAATCTCCTGATAGCGAAATCACCATAACCACCATGAATGCATATTGAACTTTTTGAAACAGCAGGATAGAATCATGAAACCATGAATTTACAATCACCCATCCTCTCCAGATTAAAAAAAGATGCCGGAACCATATTCCATGCCGGTCTTGAAGCAGTGGAGCCGGAAACAGCTATCTATCGACACTGCAAACGTGAAGGGGATAATCTGTTCATCGGAAATAAAACATACGCCCTTTCAAAATATGAAAACATCTATCTGATCGGGGCGGGGAAAGCAGCATCTCCAATGACTTTTGCCATGGAGACCCTTTTGGATGATAAACTAACTGGTGGTGTCGCTGTTGTAAAATATGGTCACTTTTCAAAATCCAATACAATCAAAATCATCGAAGCCGGCCACCCCGTACCGGACGAAAATGGGCTAAAAGGTGCAGAATCCATAATGCAGATCGCTATCCAGGCCAGAGAAAAAGACCTTATCCTCTGTTTGATTTCAGGAGGAGGTTCAGCCCTTCTACCACTTCCGGTACCCGGAATCACATTAAAAGACAAGCAGGCAACAATTAAAATTCTTCTTGCATGTGGAGCTGCGATCAATGAAATCAATTCCATCCGCAAGCACATCTCCGGAATTAAAGGAGGACTGCTTGCTCAAGCAGCATACCCGGCATCCTTCATATCCTTGATCCTTTCCGATGTGATAGGGGATGACCTTGACATAATTGCATCCGGCCCATCCGTTCCGGATTCCAGCACATATAGAGACTGCATGGATATCATTGCCCGGTATGGTATTTCAAAAAAATTGCCTCCCGCGGTTTTCAGGCATTTACAAAACGGCCTAAAAGGATTGATCCCGGAAACACCGAAACCACAAGACCCGATTTTTAACAAAACCAGAAATCTGATTATCGGAAGCAATATGGAGGCAATCCGTTCTGCCAAAATAAAAGCTCAACACCTCGGATATAACACGCTGATTCTTTCCTCCATGATTCAGGGGGAAACCAGGGAAATAGCCAGAATGCATGCTGCAGTCGCAAAAGAGATCAGAAAAACCGGCCATCCTTTGTCACCACCGGCATGTATTCTGACAGGAGGAGAAACAACCGTTACCATTTCTGGAAACGGAAAAGGAGGAAGGAATCAGGAATTTGCGCTTGCCGCGGCAATCGATATTGACGGCCATGAAAATATCGTTATTTTCAGTGCGGGTACGGATGGAACCGATGGACCTACGGATGCAGCCGGAGCGGTTGCCGATACAACAACCATAAAAAGAGCATCTGAAAAAAAAACAAACGCCCAAGAGTATCTTTCCAATAATGATTCTTACCACTTCTTTCAGTCCATCAACGATCTTGTCATAACCGGACCGACCCAAACCAATGTCATGGACCTTAGAATCATTCTGGTCGGCTAACGGCCATAATTATCCTCCAGCCGTATGATATCTTCCTCTCCCAGATAAGAACCCGAATGTACCTCAATGATCTCCAAAGGAATTTTCCCGGGATTTTCCAGCCGGTGATCCACACCCACAGGTATGTAAGCGGACTGGTCTTCTTTCAAAACAATTTGATCTCCCCCCTTTGTCACCAATGCGGTTCCCCGTACAACGATCCAGTGCTCCGCCCGATGAAAATGCTTCTGTAGAGACATCTGGGCTCCGGGTTTTACAGTAACCCGGTTCACAAGAAACCGTTCCCCGACATCAATACTTTCACATATCCCCCAGGGCCTGTAGTCTTTTCGATGCACCAGCGCCTCCCTACGGTTGCCGGATTTTAACTGATCAACAATACATTTGACATCCTGAACACGATCCATCGGAGAAATCAGAACCGCATCCGCGGTTTCCACCACGATATGGTTTTTTAAACCAATAGCGGCAATCATACGACCGGTAGAATGGAGGTAAGACTTATGAACATGATGTGTAATGACATCCCCATGGATTACATTCTGGTTGTCATCTTTTTTACCTACCTGCCATAATGCCTCCCATGATCCCAGATCGTTCCATCCTGCATCAAACGGAATCATCACACCCGCATCTGTTTTTTCCATCACCGCATAATCGATCGAATCAGAAGGACAGGAAGAAAATTCACCAGTATTCAGTCTGAAAAAATCAAGATCCTTTCGTCCCTTCTGAAAAGCCCGCTCGCAGGCCGCGACCATATCCGGAACATATTTCTTCAGTTCAGAAAGAACTGTTCGTGCCTTAAACATAAAAATACCGCTGTTCCAACAATAGTTACCGGAGGCAAGATACTTTTCTGCGGTTTTGAGATCCGGTTTTTCAACAAACTCACGGATGGTGACCGCATTACCGTCGGTAACCGTAGCGTCCAATGGATCTCCTTTTTGAATATAACCATACCCGGTTTCCGGAGCACTGGGAACAATTCCGAAAGTGATCAGTTTCCCCTCATGGCTGAAATACTCACCAAAACGGATTGCCTTCTGGAAGGTATGAATATCTTCAATATGATGGTCCGCAGGAAGTACAACCAACAACGGATCATCATCGACATCTAAGGCTTGTAAAGCTGCAATGGCCACAGCCGGAGCCGTATTCCGTCCGACCGGCTCCAGTATGATGGATGCTGGATTGATATTGATCCGACGCACCTGCTCGGCAATCATGAACCGATGTTCCTCATTGCAGATGATGATCGGGTCATCGATTCCCTGATAATCACTCAAACGTAAGATTGTATTCTGAAGCATGGTGTTTTCATTGACAAGATTCATTAATTGCTTGGGAAACAACTGCCTGGACAGGGGCCAAAGCCTGGTACCTGAACCTCCTGCAAGAATAACCGGAAATATCATAATCCTCCTACTTTTTCATACCTGGAATTAAAATATCAGAATGCGATCTCTCATGTTCAGGGCGCGAAACCACAAAATAGGGATTCAACAGGTCTTCCCGATTATATGCCAAAGGAGCCCCGGTATCCCAGCATAAAACCTGGCATCCGGATTGTTCCGCAATTGCCTGGCCTGCTGCAGTATCCCACTCCATTGTAGGTCCCAGGCGGGGATAAATATCAGCCTCTCCTTCTGCAACAAGACAAAACTTTAAGGAGCTTCCCGCAGAGAGAAACCCGACCGTTTGATACTCTTTTTTTTTTTTTTTTTTATATTCTTTAAGTTTAGGAGTTGCATTGGTTTGGCTGCCGACAATCCGGCATGAGTCTTCATCTTTTCTGATTTTTAATGGCAGGGTGACAGAACGGGACAAAACCATTTCAAATATTTCCAGTTCCGATTTTTGAAAAACCATTTTTCCGATTCTGTTGACCAAATCAGGATCGTTGAGCTTCCTTGCCCCAAGTCCTTCTGCCGCAAAATACAATGTGGACGTAACCGGAACAAAAATGACACCAAGCACAGGGATGTTATTTTTTACAAGGGCAATATTGACCGTAAACTCATCATTGCGCTTGATGAATTCTTTGGTCCCGTCCAGAGGATCGACAACCCATAATGTATCCCATTTTTTTCTCTCCGCATAATCGATATTCCTTCCTTCCTCACTCAGAATCGGAATATTGGTTTTACCTAAAATCCCAGAAATAATATCATGCGCCCGCTGGTCTGCAATCGTCAGGGGAGAATCATCAGACTTGTATTCAACCAAATAATCTGAATGATAAACATCCAGAATCGCAAGTCCTGCTTTTATGGCAGCGTCAATCGATTCATGTAAAAAATTTTGTATTTCCATATCATCCCTTGCAGGTAATCTTTTTCTTATTTCCGGAACAGTACAGAATTAAAATATACTTGTCAAACCGCTCATTCTATATTGCAGAAGTATGCTACTTGAGATTATTTTTATGCTGTGGTATGCGCAGATACAATAGTTTTGAAAAAAGTAACTATTTTTAACCCAAAGCATACAGGAAATTTTTTCAAAATGAGAAAGGTCCTGATCGTAGATGACGATTCTGTAACACGCGGCTTGCTTTCACGTGTACTGAAAGCCCACTCGGAAGAATTCCTGGTTACCACTGCTGCTGACGGCAAGGAAGCGACAGTAATCATTCGGGAACAGACCATCAATCTGGTCATTACAGATTTACAAATGCCCATTATGGACGGATTTGAGCTTCTGGCCCATATTTCAGAATATCACCCCGAAATACCGGTTTTTATCATGACCGCTTTTGGGGACTCAGAGGTTAAAAAAAGACTCGATACTTTCGGATCCATAAAATACTTTGAAAAACCACTTAACATTGATATCATAACAGAATGTATCCTGGATGAATTGAACTCTGGTGCAGAAGGAACACTGAAAGGAATCAGCCTTTCCTCTTTTCTTCAGCTTATTGAAATGGAAAAAAAAACCTGCACGCTCCGTGTGAAAACAAAAAATCAATCCGGAATGTTGTATTTTCTCAAAGGAGACCTGTTTTCTGCGTCAAGTGACAATCTTAAAAACGATGAGGCGGTCTATGAAATGCTTTGCTGGGATAAAATTGTGATTGAAATCGAAAACCTCTGTAAAAAGACAAAAAAAGAAATCAGACAACCACTTATGAATCTGCTTATGGAAGGTCTCTCCATCAAAGATGACAGAGAGCATAAAAACAAAGAAAAGAAAACACCCCTTAAACCTCTCAAATCCCTGAGTAATAAATAATAATACAGGAAGTCGATTCTCCTGAATTGACAAAGTCCGGCCAATACATTATTATTGCAGTATATGAAACATGATAAACAAAACAGAAGCATCAAAGAAGAAAGACGCTTGGCGCAAAGAGAACTTTGCAGCACTGCTGTTGCCTATGCAACTCAAACTCTGACAAACATCGAATATATTCAAGACATCAGCGCATGGGGTGTTTTTATCAGAACCAAAGAACCGATATCTGTCGGTGAAGATATCACTATGACCATTCCTCCACAAACCGGAAGCAACTCATCCATTAAAATTATCGGAGAAGTAGTAAGAGCAACTGCAAATGGAATCGGGGTTAAATTCAAGATGGGGATCGATGAGTCGGTTATCCGGCCTCTTCTGGTTAAAAAATAGTCTCTCCAAAAAAAACAATACAATGCCTTCTTATTTTTTATTATCAAGAGATAAAAGCCAGTCTCGTATCGCAAGCCCGGTTCCAAAATCCCATGGTTTCAGCCTTGCCGGCTCAAGACATTTAATCTCTGCAATCTCTTCCCCAAGTTGAATCTCACCCTCAGCAGAAACATGGTATGCAATAATCAATTGATTCATCATTGCAAATGGATACAGCCCGATGAGCTTGACTGTCTTGCCATTTAACCCAAGCTCCTCTTTAACCTCCCGTAATATGCCAGTCTCCGGAGATTCATCTTTTTCAAGAAAACCGGTGATCAGACCGAACATCTTTTTATGCCAACTTTTATTCCGGGCCAGAATAACGGTTCCCTTATACTCCACAATGCCAGCGACAACCGGTATCGGAGAATCCCAATAAATATAACCACATGAATCAGCAGAACAAGCTAAGCGGGTCTTCCCTTCCATATTTTTTTCCACCAAGGAGGTGCGACATATTGGACAATAATTGATTTTTGACATTTGTAAGGCCCCCCGGTTTCAAAGTTATCAAAACCAATCCCCGGCCACCATGAAAAAATTCAATCGATTGGGGGATAAGCGTTTCAAGCCTTTTTTTCTTATACACCGGTTTTATAGAAATACAAGCCTTGGTTTGAAACAGGATAATCAAAGTCATAGATTTACCTGAAAAAAAATGATAGAGTATCAAATTGCATAATCAGCTTTGAAAAATGCTGAAATCTTTTAACCCCTTGCGATAGAGAGTTATTTTGTTTACATTATTGATTCAGAAAATCCGTACATTTTTTAAAAAACAATCCTATCCAGTTGACCAGCAAACAGAAATCCAGCCTGAAATCTCAATCAAAAAACAAGAAGAGTACGTACCCCCCAGAAAAACCTGGGATATTTCCTGTTTTCCAATTCCGGAGCATCCGGAAAAAATCCGTTTTCATGATATGAATCTGCCCGTCCAGATCATGCGCGGAATTTTTGACTGCAAGTTTGAATATTGCACACCCGTTCAGGCTGAAATCCTTCCAAAAGCACTTGAAGGATTGGATGTTACAGGACGGGCACAGACCGGAACAGGTAAAAGTGCTGCCTTTCTGATTACCATCTATAAAAGACTGATGGAAAAAAGACTGGATGGAAAACGACATCCCGGCACACCAAGAGCGCTCATTCTGGCACCGACTAGAGAACTAGTGCTTCAGATCCAAAAAGATGCAGAAAAAATCGGAAGATATACCAAAAACCAAATTATTTCTGTATTCGGTGGGATGGATTATGAAAAACAAAAAAAATTGCTTCAAAACAGAACATTTGATCTTATGGTCGCAACACCCGGAAGATTGATTGATTTCAAAAAACAGGGAATCATCAATCTCAGTAAAGTCGAAATTCTGGTAATCGATGAAGCGGACAGAATGCTGGATATGGGATTTATCCCGGATGTTCGAAAAATTGTCTACAGCACACCGGACAAAAAAAACCGTCAAACCATGTTTTTCAGCGCTACGCTTACTCCTGAGGTAATCCAGCTTGCATCTCAATGGACCCGAAACCCTTTTCAGGTTGAAATCGAACCGGATCAGGTTGCCTCAAAATCCATTAACCAGGTCACCTATATTGTAACAGATAATCAAAAATTTACCTTGCTTTATAATCTGATCCTCCAGCAAAATCTGGAACGGGTTCTCGTTTTTTCAAACACCCGTGAAGAAACCAGAAATCTTGAACAAAAACTCAAATTATACAATATTGACTCATCCTTGCTTTCCGGAGAGGTATCACAGATCAAGCGTATCCAGACCCTTGAAAATTTCAAAAAAGGAAAAATCAGGGTACTGGTGGCAACCGATGTTGCCGCTCGTGGCATTCATGTTGACGCAATCAGTCATGTGATCAACTATACCCTTCCCCAGGACTCTGAGGATTATGTGCATCGGATCGGAAGAACCGGAAGAGCCGGGGAAACCGGGATTTCCATCAGCTTTGCGAGTGAAAATGATTCTTTTTATATTCCAGGTATTGAAAAATTGCTTGGGCATAAAATGGAGTGCCTGTATCCTGCAGAAGAACTATTGACACCTTTGCAACCGCTTCCGCCCAGAAAACAAGGTTCAAACCCCACAAAGCACCGTCCCGGCAGACAAACCCCAAAAAAAGCGTATGATGCAAAATCAAAAAAGAAAAGATCTGATTCCAATCCCCGGAAATTCCGCAAGGGAGATACCTGGAAAAACCGGAAGCCCCGCACCCAGCCCAGAACCGGAAACCCATAACCCAGGACAGAAAAAAACAGGTACATATTCTAAATGAGCAGGAAAAAGCAAACCGTTATACAGGAGCCCTCTCGCAGCCCCAACCGGGACGAAGAGACAAAAGAACTGAGCCATATCATCATCAAAGGCGCTAGGGAACATAATCTGAAAAATATCCATGTGGAACTCCCCAAAAAAAAGCTGATTGTGTTTACCGGTGTTTCCGGCTCCGGAAAATCCATATGATACCATCCGGGGGCTATCCCCTACCATTTCCATTGAACAGAAAGCCGCTTCCAAAAATCCAAGATCAACCGTTGGAACCATTACGGAAATCTATGATTATCTGCGGGTACTGTTTGCCAGGGTTGGAATCCAGTACTGCCACAAATGCGGAAAAAAGGTCGGCAGAGGGGACAGCACGAGCATGGTCGATCAGATCCTTGGCATTCCTCAGTCAACCCGTATCCTCATACTTGCACCGATCATCGAAAACCGGAAAGGAGAACACCGGGAACTATTTGACGGTCTGCGAAGCGACGGTTTCGGACGGGTCCGGATTGATGGGGTGGTTCACGACCTGTCTGATGTCCAGACGCTTTCCAAACACAAGAAGCACAATATCGAGGTCGTGGTCGACCGCCTTGTGATTCAAAACGAATCTGCATTCCGGAAAAGACTGACCGATTCGGTGGAAACCGCTCTGAAATTCGGCAATGGCCAGCTTATCGTGCACATCCTTGATCGGGAAGACATCCGGATGAGTGAGGCCAGATCCTGCTGCGGCATTGCATTTCCGGAATTGGACCCGCCCCTGTTTTCCTTTAATTCACCAAAGGGGATGTGCCCGGCTTGTAATGGAATCGGTACGGTTCTTTCCATGGATGAAGATAAAATCATTCCGGACAAAACCCTTTCCATCCAGGAAGGCGCCGTGATTCCCTGGAAAAACTATTTTTCAAAAGAGGATTCTGAAAACGGCAGTTGGGGATTTCAGCAGATCAAAGCCCTGCACAAAAAGTTCGGGGTGGATCTTCACCTTCCCTGGAAAAACCTTTCCAGACAGCATCGGGATCTCTGCCTCTATGGCTCACAGGGAGAAGAGATGACCGTGAACTGGAGTTCTTCCAAAATAAAGGGGGAAGTAACCACAAATTTTGAAGGATTGCTCAACAGCATGATGAGACGGTACATGCAGACGCAGTCTGAGAGCGCAAAATCCTGGTATTCAAAATTTCTGTCCGAATCCCCCTGCTCTGTGTGCAAAGGCAATCGCCTGAAACCCGAAGCCCTGAATGTGAGAATCGAGGATCATTCCATTCTCGATGTAACTGCCATGACCATCAAGGAGGCACACGGCTTTTTCAAATCCCTGCAACTCACCGGAAACCGGAAAATGATTGCGGACGAGCTCCTGAAAGAAATTATCGCCCGCCTTGAATTCCTGGTCAATGTCGGTCTGAATTATCTCTCTCTGGACCGGAAAGGCCCGACCCTGTCCGGAGGTGAATCCCAGCGTATCCGGCTGGCTTCCCAGGTCGGGTCTGAACTTACCGGTGTACTGTATATCCTGGATGAACCATCCATCGGCCTTCACCAGAAGGATAACATTAAGCTCCTAAAAACTCTTTGCCACCTCCGGGATATCGGAAACACGCTGATTGTGGTCGAACATGACCGGGAAACCATGGAGACAGCGGACTGGATTCTCGACATCGGGCCGGGAGCCGGACATCTGGGAGGCCAGATTGTCGCGGCTGGCCCGCCGGAACAGATCAAAAAAAATCCAAGTTCCATTACCGGCCGGTATCTGAGCGGGAAAGAAACCATCGACATCCCTCGAAAAAGAAAGACACCGAAACAGACCGGGGATCAATGGATCATCATCGAAAAAGCCTCTGAAAACAATCTGGCGGACATCACTGTAAAAATTCCTCTGGGCCTCATGGTTGCCGTAACCGGTGTATCCGGAGCCGGAAAATCAACCCTGATCAACCAGATCCTCTACCCTGCATTGGCGCGAAAGCTTCATGCCTCCACTAACCCGGTCGGAAAGCATAAAAGCATCAAAGGGCTTTCAAACCTTGACAAGGTAATCAATATCGACCAGAAGGCCATCGGCCGGACCCCCAGAAGCAATCCTGCCACCTATACTCAGCTCTTTACCCATATCCGGGACCTGTTTGCCATGCTGCCGGAATCCCGGGCAAGAGGATACCAGAAAGGCCGATTCTCTTTCAATGTGAAAGGCGGACGGTGTGAGTCATGCAGCGGAGATGGATATATCCGCGTAGAGATGCATTTTCTGGCGGATGTGTTTGTTCCATGCGAGGTCTGCAAGGGAAAACGGTTTAACAGCTCAACCCTTGAAATTCTGTACAAGGGCCATTCGATTGCCGATGTATTGGACATGTCCGTGGCCCAGGCAATGGAGTTGTTTAAAAACCATCCGAAAATCTTAACCATCCTGAGCACGCTGATGCAGGTCGGGCTGTCCTATATCAAGCTTGGGCAGGCGGCCACAACCCTATCCGGAGGCGAAGCCCAGAGAATAAAGCTTGCACGCGAACTTTCCAAAAGAGACACCGGACGAACCTTATACATACTGGATGAACCAACCACCGGTCTTCATTTTGATGATATCAAAATGCTGCTTCAAGTTCTCAGCAGTCTGGTCGCGTCCGGAAATACCGTGGTCGTGATCGAACATAACCTGGATGTGATTAAAACAGCAGACTGGATTATCGACATGGGCCCGGAAGGCGGCGATGAGGGCGGACGTATTGTGGCCGAGGGATCGCCTGAAAAAATAGCCAAATCCCCAAAAAGTTATACCGGGCAATATCTGCAAAAAGAACTGACGCCCAATCACCCGGATTTATAACTCCATCTCCTCGCCATCGGACGGGATCAGCACCTTATCGGATAGCCCTGCGTTTGAAACCGCATGTTTCAGCATCTCACGGGTAGTGGCCAGATGATTGAGGCAATCCAGATGAACAGCAATGACCTTACCAGGGGCGACTTTAATAAACTCCAGTTGCTCTTCTATGGGCATAAGGATGGGTTTCCCGAAATCAAGGGTTGCGGTTCCGGCGTTCAGTACGGCAATATCGGGTTGAAGGTCTTTGAGTACATGCATGACCGTTGGAGTCAACACGGTATCGCCGCTGATATAGATGGATTTTTCTCCCGCCGGCGCTATAAGATATCCTGCTCCGGGTCTCATGAACCAGCCGGCCAGACCCCGTCCGTGCGCTGCCGGGAACATGGTGATTTCCCCAGTCAGGAATTCACTCGGTTCATTCATTGTAAGCGGAACCGTATGGATCCTTCGTCTTTGAAGAAACGGCTCATCTGAAATGTTGCAGTAGACGGGCACCTTTTTTTGCGACAGCAGACGGGCACCCGCGCCATCCAGGTGATCAAAATGCCCGAAACGGCAATGGGTGACGATCCCCGCGGTAACCTGATCCAGCATGGATTCCGCATTCCGGGGTAGATCAACCGTCGGATTACGCCGGGGTTTTTTCCGGAAAAAAGCATATGGCGGCAGACTGCCCTTTGGACTGAGGCAAGGATCCACCAGGATTCTGTGTCCGCTGCAATGAATGATCATGCATGCATTCCGGATATGCTGTATCTTCATAGATCAACCTCCCTATCCTCCCATGGTTGCCTGAACAAATTCAAGTGTAGCCCGGACATCATCTTTGAAAAAGCAGTGAAGCGCTTCTTTCCATACCCCTTCTGCCAGATTTTTCCGGATCCGCTCGACCGTATCTTTCTTCAGCAATGCCTTCATGTTGATAAACGGCCGATTGGGCGTATCAATCCAGAGGCTGACAATCTCCTTGGCCCTTTTTATCAGTTCTTCATCATCCTTGACAACCTCATCAATGATCCCCATCTCTTTGGCCTGAGTCACGCCGATCATCTTTCCAAAATACATGACATCCCGGAATTTTTTATCCGTATCCAGACCAAACCGCATCACCTCATTCTGGGCAATAGAAAGGGCAAGGCCGATCTTGATCTCTGACATGCCGATCTTGATCTTCTCATGAAACTTGGCAATCCGGTAATCCGCTGCCATGGAAAATATCAGTCCGGCTGCTGCACAATGACCGTTTATAGCCGATACAACCGGTTTTTTACAGGTCATAAAATTGATCAGCACCTCTTCCTCATGTAAGAAGAAATCAACCGCTTCATCATGATTCTTAAACCCTAGGAACATTGGGAGATCAAACCCGCTTGAAAAAAAGCGGCCTTCTCCGGTAAGGACAATCCCCTTCAGCGCTTCCTCCTCATTCACCTTCCTGACAATCGCATCTATCTGTTTCAGGGTTTCCACGGTAAAGGGATTGGTTTTCCCGTTTGCAAGCGTCGCGATCACAATATTATCTTCAATTTTTTCCTTGATCATGATTGTCTCCAATTGTTTAATGAATGATGCCTGATCAACTTCCGACACGGAAGCGTTCCATTTTTTCCAAGTCCCTTGTTCAAACAGACTTTTCAGAAAAAGTCAAAATAATTTGACCTTCTGTTCTGGAGAACAACCATCCACTTGCCTGAACCTGCCATGCCGTGTATATTGAAGTCACCATCATCCGAAAAGAATGTTCAGCAAGCTTTTCCGACAATAATCCGTTCCGGCAAACGGGCAAACAGGCAAACCGGCTAACGGGCCAACCGGCAAACGGGCAAACGGGCCAACCGGCAAACCGGCAAACGGGCCAACCGGCAAACCGGCCAACCGGCCAACCAAAGGAGCTATCATTAAACAATGTCTATTCTTTATAAAATCAGTATCCATGCCATCCTGATATTTTTCATTGCTTTCCATCCAGCCGCAGCAAACAATCCCTTATCCGATGAAGCAAAAAAAACAATTGTCTATGAGATGTACCAGGATTACAAAAAACATGATTTCCCGGATGTGCAGGACATTCATCCCAAAAAGGCCATGGAGCTATTAAAATCCCAAAAAGTTATTTTTGTGGATACCCGTAAAAAATCCGAAATGGATATTTCCATGCTTCCGGATTCCATACCGGAGAAAACCTTTCTTGAAAACCCTGAAAAATATAAAAATAAAATTGTTATTGCCTATTGCACTATCAGTTATCGAAGCGGCAAGTTTACCCAGAAAATGAAGAAACAAAACATTCCGATAAAAAATCTGATCGGCGGGTTACTGGCCTGGGTGCTGGAAGGCGGTAAGGTCTATGATCCGGCAGGCGAAACAAAACGCATCCATGTTTACGGTAAAAAATGGGATTACCCAGCCAATGGATATGAGTCTGTGATGTTTGGATTTTTTGACAATTGGTTTGAATCCTGAAAAGGGGTCATTATGATTGTTCTGGACACACGCACCATCGTATTCAGTGCTACGGTCATCAATATCGTCTGTACTCTGCTCATCGTGGCGTTGTGGAATCAAAGCCAAAAACGGTATGCAGGAACAGGCTTCTTAATTCTTGATTTCTCATTTCAAACAACGGGTCTGATCATGGTTTTTCTCCGGGGTTCAATCCCGGACTGGATATCTATCGTTCTCTCCAATACCATTGTGATTGCAGGAGTCATTCTGGGGTATATCGGCCTGGAACGTTTTTTCGGCACAAAGCGCTCTCAAGTCCATAATTGTGTTCTTTTATTGGCCTTTGCCTGTATTCACTCCTATTATGCCTTTATACAACCGAATCTGGCAGCGCGGAATCTCAATTTATCCGTGAGCCTTCTCATCCTGTGTTTCCAATTCATATGGTTCCTTTTGCGGGTAGTCCCGCCGCATATGCGCCGGCTGACATCCGGCCTGGTCACGATTTTCAGTGCATATGGCGTCGTCAGTATCATCCGGATTACCCATATTTTGACCCGCGTACAAACTGAAAACGACTTTTTCCGGTCAAGCCCATTTGACAGCCTTATTTTTGCCTCTTACCAGATATTGTTCATTCTGTTAACCTACAGCCTGATATTGATGTACAATAAACGGCTGCTTATGGATGTAGAAGCCCAGGAGGATAAATTTTTCAAGGCATTTTACTCTTCGCCTTACGCCATGATAATCGCTCGTTTCCAGGACGAGAAAATTATCGAGGTCAATGAACGCTTTCTGAATAATTCCGGATTTCAATTAAACGAAATCATAGAAAAAACAGCTCTTGATCTGCATCTCTGGGAGAAAAAGGAAGATCGTGCCATTGTTGTCAATGAATTAGTAAAAAATGGTCGTGTAAATTGGATGGAGCTTCAATTCCGGAAAAAATCCGGAGAGATGATCACAGGACTTTTTTCAGCCGAGATCATCTCAACCAAAAACCAGAAATGTGTATTAACGAGTATCGACGATATCACCAAACGCAAGCAGGCCGAAGAGGCGTTGAGGCAGGCGCATGATGAACTGGAACAGCGCGTGGCAACGCGAACAAAGGAATTGATGCTGGCCAATGAAACACTGAAGGCGGAAATCATCCACCGCAAAGAGGCTGAAGCCGCATTGATAGAAAGCGAACGGCGATATAAAACAATAACGGAATCGGCTCAGGATTCTATCTTTTGTAAAAATTTAAACCGGCAATACACCTTTGTTAATCCTGCAATGTCGAAACTGCTGAACTGCAAAGAAGAAGATTTACTTGGGAAAACCCCTGAACAGCTATTTGGCTCAAAATTTGCGGATGTAATTAAAGTTGTGGATGATCTAACCTTTACAGGAAAAAAGGTTAACGAAATCAAAAGCCTTGAAATAAATGGTACAGAATATGTTTTTCATACGATTCAAGTTCCATTGGAACAAAGAGATGGAAAGGTATACAGCATCAGTGGAATTGTCCGCGACATTACGGAATATGTTAAAACGCAAGAGGAAAAAATAAAAATAGAAAACCAGCTTCTCCAAATCCAGAAAATGGAGGCCGTCGGTACCCTCGCAGGCGGAATGGCACATGAGTTTAATAATCTGCTTGCAGTCATTATGGGTAACGCTGAATTTCTTATAAATGCAGCTTCTACTGAAGACAAAAAAGTTCTGGACGACATATATGAATCAACACAAAGAGGAAAACGTTTGGTGCAGCAGTTGCTTGCGTTTAGTCGTAAAAGCGAAAGCAGGTTAAGCCCTATTTTGCTGAATATCGAAATACAAAAAATCATTACAATGCTTGGAAGATTGATTCAAAGGAAGATTACGCTATCGGCAAAAGTTTCAAATGATTTGTGGGGAGTGAATGCCGATATGGGAAAAATTGAACAGGTATTGATAAATCTATGCCTGAATGCACGAGATGCCATGCCTGATGGTGGTAAGCTGACAATTATGACGAAAAATACCATCATTGATCCATCCATTCAAAATGTATATCCAGCCATCGAAAAAGGTCGTTATGTACAACTTTCGGTTTCAGATACAGGCCATGGAATGGATCAGAAAACCAGAGAATGCATCTTTGACCCGTTTTTTACAACAAAAGGTGTGGGCAAGGGGACCGGCCTTGGGCTGGCTGTGGTTTATGGTATCATAAAAGCTCATAATGGTTATATTTTCTGCAAAAGCCAGCCCGGGCTCGGAACGACATTCGAAATCTTTTTACCGGCTATTGAATATGCAGAGATTGCTGACCTGGAGCGTAAAAAAGCTGTTGAACCAACAAAAGGCAAAGAGACAATATTAACCGTTGACGATGAAGATGGAGTCATCCGGATTTTAAAACGGATGCTTACCCTTTTAGGCTACAATACAATCCCGGCAAATTCCGGTGAAAAAGCATTGGAAATATACAAAGAGAAACAAGAAGAAATTGATCTGGTTATTCTTGATCTGGGCATGCCAGGTATGGGCGGACATCAGTGTTTGGCAAAACTTATCGAGTTTGATCCAAATGTAAAAGTGATCATTGCCAGTGGGTATTCTGCAGAGGGTTTAATCAAAGACACTTTAAAACAAGGCGCTTTAGGATACGTTGTCAAGCCTTTTACAAGGGACGAAATATCGAAAATCATTCGAGAGGTTTTGGATGAAATGCAGTGAATTCCGGCCAAAAATTGTCCGTAATTGATACGGGTGACAGCATTCTATTAAGGCCTTCCCGCTCTTTTAAAAATACCGAACTTGAACAAGTTGCCGGGATCTTGAAATATTCAATTGAATCTCCCAGAATTATCAAGCTGCAAATTGAGTATTGACTCCGTAGTTCGCACCTACATCTACAGTTTGTATAATTTTCCCCCAAATCTCCTTTGGTGTCCGCTTGAATATTGGGTTGGCCGATCAGTAAATGCAAGCGTCTATGATGGAAAGCACGTCTGAAAGCAACTCATCGTTTCCATGTTCAATACGTTTAGCGCGACGGGCTCGAAAATCGACTGATTTAACCTGCTCAACCATTATAAACCCCGTCAACCTGCTGTCTTTTGGGATAGGCACATGAAAGGGGAAGGCGCGATCAGTGTTTGTTATTGGGCAAACGATAGCCAAACCGGTGCTTCGGTTGAACAGGTCTTTGCTGACAACATATGCGGGGCGCCGCCCCTTCTGCTCATGACCAGATTGCGGATCAAATGTGATCGCAATGATGTCCCCCTGTTTTGGGATATAGACCGCCATCTACCAAACCTCCTTGCCAACTTTCTCACCCCAATCAACTTCACCGGGTTGGTAATTTTTAGGAATACGTGCCACAAGATCCTTAAGGTTATGGCGGCCGCGTATCCTTTTGGCTGGTGCCACGATCATAACGCCCTCTTTTACACGAATATCAACCTCATCGCCAACTTCAAGCTGTGCATCGGAGAGTAGGTTCTTGGAAATACGAAGTCCCTGGCTATTTCCCCATTTTTGAATTTTTGCAAGCATTACACGCCTCCATCTGTTCAGTCTATGTATAGCCTATGTATAGCCAATTCGGGCACAATTTTCAAGGATAATTTTTACATGAAGTACTTATCGTCAAAGCAAAAACAAACAGTTCACTGGCGAGCAGCCAGGGCTTCCACAACCTTTTTAAAAACGATTGATTCCAATTACAGACGTCTTTCAAAAATGCGTAGTTTTCCATTGCGGGCACTTTGATTCCGTCAATGGAGCCGATGTTGATCACCCGGGCCGGATCGCCCGGAGATGCGGCCTTTTCCAGCAGGGGCATCAATTCTCTGGTAAGATAGAAAATCCCTTTGACGTTGGTATCCATCACCTTATCAAAACCGGATTCCGGATACTCTTTAAACATCGCGCCCCAGTTGGCTCCAGCATTGTTAACCAGAATCTCCAGTTGGCTTTCTCTGTCTACAATCTCCTGGACAAGGGCGCTGATACCGTCAATGGAAGAAATATCTCCTGGGATGGAGACACAGGCGCCGAA
>CAYTGW010000053.1:12840-20797 GCA_964437395.1 uncultured Desulfocicer sp. | reverse complement strand
AATCGGATTTTTGAGCCCGGAAAAGGTTAAAAACTCGGTACTGTCAAGAATTATAAATCTTTCTTAAAAGAATAAACTCTTGTCCGTAAATATTATTAATACTCTCTTGGTGTACGATTGAGCTGATCCAATGTAAATACCGGGCCATCTTTGCACACCAGCTCTTTACCGATTCCACAGCGTCCACACATACCAAACCCA
This sequence comes from uncultured Desulfocicer sp., assembly GCA_964437395.1. Taxonomy (GTDB): domain Bacteria; phylum Desulfobacterota; class Desulfobacteria; order Desulfobacterales; family SURF-7; genus QZKS01. Next base: position 20,596 of record CAYTGW010000053.1, on the reverse strand, counting down.
CACTTCATTCGATTCTCAAGGGACATGATAATTTTATCATGGGTATACCCCAACTTTTCCAGAACAGGCTGAGTAAACTTGATCATTATGGGCGGCCCACAGACAATTGCATACGTATTCTCATCCCCTTTGGGTGCCTTTGCCTCTGTAACAGGCGGAACAAATCCGATATTATATTTCCAATCCGGATCATTTGTCCCATCAACGGTGATATGCATGTTAATATCATCCCGTTTTTCCCATTCAATGAGTTCGTTTTTATATAAAAGCATTCCTGGATTTCGAGCGCCATAAACAACATTAATTGTTCCGAATTTTGACCGATTGGCCGGGTCAAGCATGTATACGATGGATGAACGAAGTGTCGTGAAAGCAAAACCGCCCCCGACAATCAGAATATTCTTTCCCTCTAACCGTTCCCATGGATACCAGTTTCCAAGAGGGCCCCGAATGCCCATGACATCTCCTACCTTCATGTTATGGAGATGGGTTGTTACAAGCCCGGCTTTATTGACCGTGAACATAACAAAGCCTTTTTCTACAGGTGAAGAAGCAATGCCGATCGGAATTTCCCCCTTTCCAGGGACGGAAAGTTCACCAAACTGACCTGCCTGATATGAAAACTTCTCTTCATCCTCTTTGTTTAAAAAAACAAATTTAAACGTCTTCAGACTCTTATCCTCGGTAGCAATCTCAATATCATCGATACGCACTGGATAAGGTAAATATGGATTTTGCACAGGTTTCCTCCCTCATATCCTGACTTTCCTCACGGGTAACGGCATCAGGATCTATCATCCGTTCATCGTTTGGCAAACCTTTCGGATATCTATGTTAACCGGACAGGAACGAACGCATCGGCCGCAACCAACACACATAATTCCATCTTCATATTTGTCCATGTAATATTTCAATTTATGCATGAATCGTTGTCTGATCCGCTGAACCTTGGTTTCTCTTGGGTTGTGCCCGGTAGTATGAATGGTAAACAAAGGATACATGCAACTATCCCATGCTTTAATTCGAACACCGGATTTCCCTCTGGTTTCATCCTGGATATCAAAACACCAGCAAGTCGGACAGACATAGGTACATGTGCCGCAGTTAATACAAGCAAAAGCTGCATCATCCCAGAAATCAGCACCATGCAGTTCCATGATGGATTTTTCCTTGATCCGGTCAAAGGATATAGTTGTTTGAATCATTCTTTCCGCTTTGACTTTCAATTCCTCGATCTGCTGTTCTGCTCCGTCCCCGGCAGCTTCTTCCCAGCCGGCAGCCTTCAGATAGGCAGCGCCTTTTTCTGTAATCACTTTTGCAAAATTATGCCCCCCCATATCCACCAGAAGAACATCCAGACCGCTTTCATCAAAAGGTCCTGAATTCGCACTGGTGCTGAAATCCAGCCTGCTTGGTTCATTAACTGCCAGACCGATGAAAGTACAAGCTGCATAGGCATCACACCAGTACGGATCTCTGTACTCAGGCGTATCAAAATTCTTCTTCACAATAAGGTAGGCTGCCGCATCATATGGACGAATGCCTATGACCGCCCGAGGGGAATAATCTTTTGCAGGAACCTTCATCAAATTACAATCATCACGGGTCTCATCCGTAGAATATTCCATCATCACTTCTTCCGGTGGAAAACAGATCGACTTTGGAGAAGTGCGCGTATCGGTTGCCGTCATATCCGGCATTTCCCCTGCATCCAGCTCCTTGAACTCACTAAAATTTTTGTTCTCTACCATCACCGGGCCAAAGAGCCGATATGCGCTTCTTGATTTTTCAATACCCCCTGCCCAGTGTTTTTTGTCAATTTTTATGACCTTCATAGCTTTTTGACCTTTATTTGAAAATTGCCAATCGCCTGTTGTTCAACTTGTGACAGATGAACAATGACAACCTGTCAACCGACTCTTTTTTTTATTTAATAAAATGATCTGGATCATCCGGTTTAAAAGTATCCAGAGTTGGCCGTTCATCCAAAGACATTCCGGCCTCCCAACCGAAAAGCTCAAGCGCATCCTTCTCGAGTTTTTTCGTAAATGCCCTGACATCGATCCCCATCGGACAGGCCCTCACACATGAACCGCAATCCGTACACCTTCCGGCACAATGATATGCCCTCAAGAAATGAAATGTTCTTGTATCAATGGGATCGAGAGTTTTGCCAACCCACTGCGGCTTGGATTCATCCACAAAACAGGTTGGACAGTAGCAGAGCGGACAGGCATTCCGGCATGCATAGCAGCGGATACAGGGTGATAATAGCTCTTCAAAATAATTCCACTTTTCCCCAGGGCTCATGGCCTCAACCCTGCGGACATCTTCATACCTATCAACGTCCTTCTGCTCCTCAACAGGTTCAGCTACCATCTCATCACTGATTACCGGATTCCGGTGGATGCAGATTGCACAGTTATCTTGCAGCACATCTGCTTTCCTGATTGTTTTTTCTACACCCGGACCTTTCACGACAATCCCATTCGGCTGTTCCAAAACTTCAGTAATTTCACAACCGGCAGCAGCAGACGCCTTTCGCCGATCAATCATGCCTTTGCATGGGACACCAATGATGACCAGTTGTTCCCTGGATATTTTATTTTCAATAATATGGGTCACAATATTCCTTGCGTCACATCCCTTGGCAATCACACCGATCTTTTCTTTCCGGTTGGTGAGGTAGTTTGCCAGATTGATTCCGCAATTGCTGTCCCAAACCAGATTTTTCACATCTGAGGAGGTTTTTGCAAAACAGGGTTCGTTCATCATCGGAATGGTTCCTTTTCGGAAACCAATGATCAGATCCACTTTCTGTTCCTGCAGCAACCGATCTGAGATTTCTTTGATTTTAGTAATATATGCTAACATAATTATGCTACCTTAGCTTGATTCTTCACAAAAAGTTTATTCGGTCCCAACGCCTTGACCGCTTCCGTTACCTCCGTTACTACCTTGACAAACTTGGTAGACTCCGCAGAAGAGATCCATGAAAAGTGGAGCCGTCCGGGCTCAACTCCCATATGCTCCATCAAGTTGTTAAACAGAGAAAACTTACGTCGTGCATGAAAATTACCTTCCAGGTAATGGCATTCTCCGGGATGTCAGCCCGATACCCAGACCGCATCCGCCCCTTCTCTCAAGGCTGCAAGGGCAAACTTCGGACTCATGCGCCCGGTACAGGGTATTCGAACAATCCGGATATTTGGCGGATACTGCATCCGGCTCACACCTGTCAGATCTGCTGCACCGTAACTACACCAGTTGCATAAAAAACTGACAATTTTCGGTTCCCAATCAGACATTTTCTAATTCTCCTTCTTCCGGATATCTGACAGTTCATGCTGTTCAGATATCAAAAAATATATGGGCAGGGTTCATCCTGCCTCACTGAGCGCAAAAATCTGTGAAAAAATCTGGTCATTATCAAATCCTTGCAGATGAAGCGCACCGGATCTGCAGGAAGCAACGCATAGACCGCAGCCTTTACACAGCACCGGATTGATCTGGGCCTTTCCAGGGAACATTCTGGCTTTTGCATCAATAAATGAAGGTGCCGAATAGGGACAGATCGATACACAGACTCCGCAGGAACTGCATATTGCCGAATTAACTTTTGCGACAGTACCACTGGTATGTATCGTCTTCTGGGAGAGCAATGTCACAGCACGCGAAGCAGCGGCCTTTCCCTGGGCAATCGCCTCATCAATAGGTTTTGGATAATGGGCTAATCCACAGAGAAAAACACCGGCTGTTGCAAATTCGGACGGGCCAAGCTTGGCATGACGTTCAACAAAGAAACCATCATCATTCATTGGAACCTTGAAAAACTTAGCAAGCTTTTCATCTTTATATGGAACAATGGAGGAGGCGAGGGTCAGCAAATCCGCTTCGATTTCAACCGGACGATCAAGAACATGATCCGTCGCTGTCACTAAAATTTTCCCATCCGATAAAACAACACCCGGCTTTTGATTCACAGAATATCGTATAAATATCACCCCTGCTGCCCGGGCTTCTTTATAAAGGACCTCACGCTCACCATAGGTACGGATATCTCGATACAATATATATACATTCATCTTCGGATTTCGTTTTTTCAGTTCCAAGGCATTATGAACCGAGTGTGTACAACATACACGGGAACAATAAGGATGATCCGGCTCTCTGGATCCGACGCACTGTATAAAAACTGCGCTTACAAGATCCTTTAGCATTGGATCATTGGTCATAAACTTTTTGTCAAGATCTAGGCTGGTAATGATTCTCGAATCCTGTCCAAAACAGTATTCATCAGGCTGAAACGGAACCGCTCCGGTTGCAATAACGGCCACACCATGCTCTAATACCTTTTTCTTCTTTTTTGAGGAAAGTGTTGTTTTAAAATTCCCCACAAAACCTTCCACACTGAAAAGCTCTGTATTCAAATGAATCGTGATATTCTTATTCTGATCAACATCCTGAATCATCGCCGATAGTTTTTCCTGAACATCCTCATTTGATGAAGTATGGTAAAGATTCAGTGCTTGCCCTCCCAATTGACCGGATCGTTCAATTAGGTGAGTATGAAATCCCTGCATGGCCAAACTCTTTGCAGTTGTGATGCCGGATATCCCGCCGCCAATGACCATGGCAGTTTGATTGACTTCAAGCTCTGCCTCTGCCAGAGGTGCGGTAAGAGCCACCTTGGACACGGCTGAGCGTACCAGATCCTTGGCTTTATTTGTCGCCAGTTCAGGATTATTTTTATGTACCCAGGAGTCATGATTTCGGATATTGGCCATTTCAAAAAGATATTTATTCAGGCCGGAATTCAGGAGCGTCTCCTGAAATAATGGTTCATGCGTTTTGGGTGTACATGCTGCAACCACAATACGATTCAAATTCTTTTCTTTGATCAGTTGCACCATATTATCCTGGGTATCCTGGGAACAGGCATACAGATTATCTGTGGAAAACTCGACAAACGGGAGTTCGGAAGCATACTTGGCAACAGCTTCGACGTCAACGATACCAGCAATATTGGAACCACAACGGCAAACAAACACACCAATCCGCGGACGCTCGCCAATCACATTCGTTTCCGGAACAACCTCCGGTGATCTGGTAAGAGTATTTCTTGCTTGAGCTAGAATTGCACCGGCAGCCTCAGCAGCAGCACTTGCATCCACAACTGACTGTGGAATATCTTTTGGTCCCTGAAATGCTCCACAAACAAAAATGCCCTCTCTGGATGTTGCAACCGGTTCAAATGTGCTGGTTTTACAAAAGTTCTGCGGGGTCAGATCAAGCCCCAGCTTGTTTGCCAGAGCAATGTTCTGTTTTGAAGATTCCAGCCCAATGGAAAGAACAATCATGTCAAAAACTTCATTCCGGAGTTCACCTCTCTCATTCACATAACGAACCGAAAGGTCATTGGTCCCCGGAACCTCCGTTATGGTGTGAATGCGACTTCTTTCAAACCGGATCCCATGCTTTTCTCTGGCCGCATCATAATATCGCTCAAAATCTTTTCCATGGGTTCGCATATCCATAAAGAAGATTGCACAATCCAGGTCGTCTCCCACATGCTCCTTTGCGATCACCGCTTCCTTAATCGCATACATACAGCAAACCGATGAGCAATGGGCGTTGTCACAACGATTCATATCCCGGGATCCTACACACTGGAGCCAGGCGATTTTTTTCGGCGCCTTTACATTCTCCGCATCCTTTTTCTTGGATGACTTTGGTCGTGTAAGTACATGACCGTGTGTCGGCCCGGATGCGGAAAGAATGCGCTCAAATTCCATTGATGTAACAACATTGGGATACTTAGCGTATTGATAATTGTCAAACTTTGAAGGATCAAATGGTGTAAAACCGGAAGACAATATAATAGACCCTACATTTAATGTCTTTTTGATTTCCTTTTGTTCATAATCGATAGCATCTGCAGGACAAACTTCTTTACAGTTTCCGCATTTTCCTTTTTGCAGATATATACATTCATCCGGATCAATGGCATATTTTAACGGTACTGCCTGGGCATATTCCACATAAATGGCTTTACGGTCCGAAAGACCGGCATTATATCTGTCAGAAACCTTTTTCGGACATTTTTCCGCACATGCACCACATCCAACGCATTTGGATTCATCAACATATCGAGGCTGCTGAAGAATCCCGACCTCAAAATTTCCAGCCTCTCCTTTGACATCCGTAATTTCACTCAGTGTTACCAATTCTATATTCAGGTGCCGGCCGACCTCGACCAGTTTGGGAGAGATAATTCACATGGCACAGTCATTGGTGGGGAATGTCTTGTCAAGCTGAGACATGATTCCACCAATGGAAGGTGACTTCTCAAGAAGATAAACATAGTATCCGGAATTTGCCAAATCCAGGGCAGATTGCATGCCTGCAATCCCTCCGCCGACAACCAGTACCGATCCGATAATATTTTTAGACATCGTTTCATTCTCCTGAAATTCACAGATGATCCGAAATTCTTTTATGAATCACCGTGATAAACGAAAAAAAGGACTCTGAATTGTGAAAAACCCTCGCATCCAAGGTTCAAAAATCATTGTCCAGAGGAACTTAAGCAAAGAATTTAGATATATGTTCAAAAAAAACTTGTCAATAATTTTTCCATATACACTTATATAGGAAGACAAAAAATACAATGACAGTTATGAGCAAGACGATGAATCAACATCGCCTCTTCCCTTGACCTTGTATGGTTCAACTGCTATTTTAGCGCCTGACATCAAAAAACAATGTACTCTTGACTGATTTGAACAAACAATTGCACCTGATACGGAACCATGTTTCCCCAAAAAACCCGAGAAATCCCTTATAATTATACATCCGCAGATGATGCCAGAATCATCCGGTTCCTCCTGGGCAGGAATGCCTGGTACACACTTGAAAAAATAAGATTCCAGCGAAAAACAGAATCCCTGGTAAGACTCATCATGCGTTTCATGGGGGACATGTTTATCCTCCATCGTAACCCTTATGTGTTTCAGAATCTGGTCGAAAACATTTCCCTGCGTGAAAATTTTCTTCATGGATTGAATGCGGATTTTGAGCGTATTGAGCAGAACGCGTCCGCAACAGAGGAAATACAAACCATTACCGCCTGCTGCAGGGAATATCTGAAAACGCTTGCGGCGGAACTCGCAAATGAAACCCGGAAAAGGCAAAAGATCAAAAAAGAACTGGGAGCAATTATAGGTGAAGAAAATATAAACTTTGACCCGTTTGCGTTGATCAGTCATGTCACCGATGCAACCGACTGGAGACTTTTTCTCCCGATTGCCGTTGTCTGGCCGGATAAAGAGTCACAGGTGCCCTGTCTCCTGACAGCAATCCAAAACATGGGGTTGCATGCGATTCCACGGGGAGCAGGCACCGGTCTGACCGGCGGTGCTGTGCCGGTTCGTAAAAACTGCATCATGATCAATACTGAAAAGTTAAACCGCATCATCGGAATTGAAGAAAAAACCGGCCACAATGGAGTCAGAATACCGCTGCTGAGCCTTGAAGCAGGAGTCATTACCGGCGATGCCATGAAGTTTGCGGAAAAAGAAAATTATGTTTTTGCAACAGATCCGACAAGCGCCTGGGCATGCACAATCGGCGGCAATATTTCTGAAAATGCCGGAGGAAAAACCGCGGTACTCTGGGGAACCGCCATTGACAATATTTTTTCATTCCGCATCGCCATCTCCGACGGCCGCCTTCTGGAAATCCAAAGAATCTCTCA
>CAYTGW010000053.1:0-12830 GCA_964437395.1 uncultured Desulfocicer sp. | reverse complement strand
GCGGAAAATCCTTCCCGAAGACTGGGTACAATTTGATGTTATTGATGCGGCAAGCGGAAAATCCCTGAAAACAATCTCCCTTGCCGGTACAGAGATCAGGACAAAAGGTCTTGGAAAGGATATTACCAACAAAGCCCTGAATGGACTCCCGGGTATCCAGAAAGAAGGAACGGACGGCGTCATCACGTCTGCAAAATTTATCCTTCACAAGGCATATGAATTCAAGGCCACGTGCTGCATTGAATTTTTTGGCCAGGATATGGACGAGGCAGGAAGGGTCATTCTTGCGATATCCGAAACATTTGTCAATAAAGGGGAAGAAGCGCTGATGGCCCTGGAGCATTTTGATGAGGAATATGTTCGGGCCATCCAGTACAAAGTAAAAGCCCCTAAAAGCGAAAGCCCCAAAGCGGTTCTCCTCATCGATATCGTCGGTCACATAGCCATGCAACTGGAAAAGGGTAAAAAGCAGCTTTCCAAACTTCTTGAACCTTACACCAATACCTTTGCATTTTTCACGGAAAGCAAAACCGAATCTGAAAGATTCTGGCAGGATCGAAAAAAGCTGGGAGCGATTGCGAAACGAACCAATGCGTTCAAGCTGAACGAGGATATTGTCCTTCCTCTTTCTGCTTTGCCTGAATTCTCCAATTTTATTGACCGCTGCAACATTGAGGAAGAAAGGGAAAACCAGCAATCTTTTGCCTGGCAAGTGAGTTCCTACCTGGAAGAAGCCGAACCGCTTTCCGATCCGGAGTGGATGGAAGCCAAAATCCCTGCGGCCAAAAAAATCCTCCGTGAATCCATTGAAAAGCTTTCTCTGTGCGGGAAAACAAACCTTCAGCAGGAAACCCATACCCGGAAACTCCTGAAAAACATGACGGTGTTGTTCCGTGGATATTCCAAAGTATGCAATGAAATCGATACAATTTATCAGGAAACCCGATCCCATCTAATCGTTATTGCAACGCACATGCATGCAGGAGATGGCAATGTTCATGTGAATATCCCGGTATTCTCCAATGATCGTGAAATGATGATCCGGGCCATGGAAACAGCAGATGCTGTCATGGAAAAGGCTCTGGAATTAGATGGTGTCGTAAGCGGAGAGCACGGCATTGGATTTACAAAACTGAAATATATCGATCCGGAACAGATTGACCGGCTGAATCAGCACAGAAAGGAAATCGATCCGGAAGGTGTAATGAATCCGGGAAAACTATCGGACATGGAAGTCCCGGACCTGGTATTCGCGCCCTCCTTCAACCTGCTCGACCTGGAGGCCCGTATTCTGCATCACGGCTCCCTTCGGGATCTGGCCTTAAAAATATCAAACTGTATCCGGTGCGGCCGTTGCAAAACCGATTGCTGTGTTTTTTATCCTCAACAAAATCTGTTCTTTCATCCCCGGAATAAAAATCTTGCCATTGCTTCTCTGATTGAAGCATCACTCTATGATGCCCAGAAATTCCGTTCAACGCGATTTGAATTTTTACAGTACCTGGAGGAGATTGCAGATCACTGTACCATATGCCATAAGTGTTGCACACCATGTCCGGTAGACATTGACACAGGAGAAGTCTCGATCATGGAAAGAGACCTCCTGGAAACCCGGAGGATGAAACATACGGCGTTGATTACAGACCTGACCCTGCGTTACCTTGAAAGCCGGTCACGCACCTTCAATGCTTCTTTCCGGAAAATCATCATCCAGCTCGGTGGAAGCATCCAGCGAAACCTGGTAAAAACCATATCCTGTTTTCCCCGGAAAAAAAGAGGCTCTTCCCCCATTCCCGGACTGCTCTCTTCGCCGATTCCGCCGGCATGTTCAAAAACCTTCTGGGATGTCTTTCCTGGTTGTGGAAACAGTCAGGCTCTTTTGATACCCGCAGAAAAGTCCGAAAGAACGGTTTTCTATTTTCCAGGCTGCGGATCAGAACGTCTCTTCAGCAGCATCGGGAAAGCGTCCGTCTACATTCTTTTACAATCAAACACATCGGTCATTCTCCCCCCTCCATTTCTCTGCTGCGGTTTTCCGGCAAAGGTGCATGCAAAAAAAAAGATGCAAAGCCGGATCACGCTTCGAAATATTATTTTTCTAACACAGATACGGGAAACCTTCGGTCATATATCTCTTGATGCCTGTGTTGTCAGTTGTGGAACATGCCGTGAAGCACTTCTGGACCAGAAGGCTGATGAAATCCTTCAGGCAAAGATAATGGATGTAAGCGCTTTTTCAATACAAAACGGACTTCCGGTGCAAGCAGGCAGACGATTGATTTATCACCAGCCCTGCCACGATTCTTTAGAAGGAAAGGCTGAAGAACTTTTTTTAACTTATGGCCATACTAAAATGCAGATAACACCGGAATGCTGTGCTGAAGCCGGCACCATGTCCCTGAGCAGACCGGATATTACGGCTGCCATGAGAAACCGTAAGAAGTGTTCCATCCTTTCCCTGAAAGAAAAATCCGATCAGGAACCGACCATTTTAACAAACTGCCCTTCCTGTATTCAAGGCCTTGGAAGACATACAAGCCATAATATCCATCCGCGCCATATTGCCCATGAACTGGCTCTTCAAGTAGGAGGAGAAAAATGGGAAAATGAGCTTCGAATATTATCTAAAAAAGCAGAGGCTATTCAATTTTAAAATCTCATATGCAAATCAAAAATCCACCTAAAATCATTGTTATCTGCGGACCAACAGGGATCGGAAAAACATCGACAGCCATTCAACTTTCCCAGGAGTTTTCAGGAGAGATCGTCAGTGCCGATTCCATGCAGGTCTATCGGAAAATGGATATTGGAACCGCCAAACCGACACAAACGGAGCAGGAACTGGTTCCCCACCATATGATCAATGTTGTCCATCCAGATGAATTGTTTGATGCCGCCGCTTTCACAAAAATGGCGGATTCTATCATCCGCTCGATTATACAACGTAACCGTTTACCTTTTGTCGTAGGTGGTACCGGGCTGTATATCAAAGCCCTGATCCATGGACTGTTCAGGACAAGGCCGGCAGAGACCGGAGTGATAAGCCGTTTCAGAAAGGAATCAGACCAGTTCGGATCAGAGGCTCTGCATAAACAACTTGCGGAATGTGATCCGCAAGCTGCGGCAAGGATCCATCCCAATGATGCTTTTCGAATCATCAGGGCTCTTGAAATATTTGAAGCAACCGGAAGACCGATCTCAGTCCATCATGACCAGCACCGGTTTTCAGAGAAAAAGTATCATGCGCTGAAAATCGGTATTTCGTGCGAGCGTGAAACGCTTTATGACCGCATCAACCAGCGCGTGGATGTGATGCTGGATCAAGGGCTTCTCGGAGAGGTAGAACAGTTACTCAAAAAGGGATATTCAGCAGATTTGAAATCCATGCAGTCCCTCGGCTACCGGCACATGACGGCATATCTTGCTGGAAAAACCACATGGGATGAGACAGTGAACACCATGAAGCGGGACACCCGAAGATATGCAAAACGCCAGCTCACCTGGTTTAAAGCAGATCCTGAAATCAAATGGTATACCAAAGACCGGATTGAAGAAATCAGGAAAGAAATCCGGTCTTTTCTCTCTCAAAGTTAACGACCGTTGGATTAAAACATCTGTTTTTCCGGATCCGGTTCAACATCAATCTTTTTATATTTACCGGCTATCCAGTTTTCCAGATCTGAACAGTACCATTTTGAAAACCGCCGGTCAGACGGCCCGCCAGCCATATTGGTATGGATTTCATCGGTGGACAGATCCGTCACCATCCTGAAGGACGGTGCAAACGTAGTCAGACGCCCGGCACTTTCAAAGATCTGTCCCTGATGAGGAGTTGCGAGGCTTCCGATAATAGTGATCGGACCCCGGTCAAATCCTAAAAATTTGGGAAGCTTGCCGTCAAAAATGATATTCTTTAAAATAACTTTCCGGGCTTCTCCCCATTTTTCCGGTGAGGATTTCAAAGCCTTTTCGGCTGCCTGCCGAAAGATTTCCTCACGTGTCCGTCCACCAAACCATGACGATGTTTCTGAAAGCAATATCCGGTCAAAATGGATATAAAAATCATTGAAAATCCCAGTATGTTTATCCATATGGTCAACCACATCCATGCCAAAACCGTGATGGCCGAAAACATCCCGGTACAGTTGTTTGTAAAACCGGTCAAACAGAAATGCCCCTTCGGAATCAGCGGAATATTCAAAATTCCAGTTTTTCAGTATGGCTGCCTGTCTTGAATCCGGAAGCATGGAGGAGAGAATCGCCATAAATGATTCCGCCTGTGTTGAATAGACATCATAATGCAGTTTATACATGTACTCGCAGTCGATATCATTGTTTTCTGCAAGCAGGCGTCCGATACGGTCAGAACGGTAAGGGCCCATGCCAACATTGATCGGATCAACCTTGCCGTATTCATTCAAATTCTGGTTTGTTGTTACCAGATAACCGCATTCCGGATTATAGGATCGCGGTAGATCTTGACAGGCTTCAAATCCCTGCCAGTCGTTTTTCTCCTCCCAGCCCGGCAGCGGAACAAATCCGCTGATCCCTTTCCGTCGTTTCGGCATCAGCCCGGACATCTGATAACCGATATTTCCTTCCCTGTCTGCCAGGATAAAATTCCATGATGTCTCGATGCGGCCCAGCAGATCCATTCCCTGCCTCACTGTTTTTGCGTCAATGATTTCAACAATACTGTTCAAGGAAACCGCTCCTGAAAAGGCCGGCGCCCATGCTGTGGCGATGTAATATCCTTCCTGGTTCGGATTTCCCTCCAGAACACCATGGTTGTTTTCATAAAATGTGACTGTGGCCGGATTCTTTTTTTTCCGTTTGATGATCTCTTTTCTCTCAATAAATTTCATCCACATATCCGGTTCCCGAAAATATTTGCCGTCTTTGCATTTTTCAATCCAGGAATCGGTTCCGTCCATGAAGGTATAGGTTGCGCTCCATGCAAGGTCTTGATTTCGACCGACCAGCAGGGCAGGCGCTCCGGGCATGGTTCCGCCAATGGCATATGCATCACCGATTTTTAAGGACATCTCATACCAGACGTTCGGGAGTCTGTTGACTTCCAGGTGGGGATCATTTGCCAGAATCGGTTTTCCGGATCTTGTCTTCTTTCCGGAAACAGCCCAGTTGTTGGATGCCATCATCACGGGGACGGCTATATTCCAGAGGGAGGTTGGAGGAACAAGCCTTTCCTGAAGCTTGATCTGTTTGACCAGTTCAACATCCAGTCCGCCAAGAATATCCGGGAAAAGCTCATTCAGACGAGCTTCATCCATGCCTGCCTGGACCAGTTCAATCAGAAATCTTTCCATCTCACCCTGTGACTGGGCCAGGGTCAGATAGCCGATCATCCGGGCAATCAGAATCGAGTCTTCTACAAGCCATGGTTCCGGCCTGTAACCGAACAACCTGAACTCCCATGGAGTTTTTTCCGAAAAAGCCCGGTTTACACCATTGCAATAGGCATCAAGGATGCTTTTTGCTTCAGGAGTCAGCTTTTCAATCTGTGCTGAGGTGTCCCCGGTCCAGTTCATCCTTCGGAAGAATGTGTCTACTGCAAGCATTTCATCGCTCGAGTCAAGAATTTCGGATGCACGCCCCTGTCCCAGAATACGCATCAAAAGAATCTGCATTCCCCGGTCTTTTCCATGGGCATATCCCATACATTCAAAAACCGTTGTCTTGTCTTCTCCCTCAACATGGCAGACGCCATGCCGGTCTCTCCATATTTTGCCGGTTGTGTTCATGGTTCCTCCTGAGTTAATGAACTATTATCTTCATAACACTGTATAATTTAAATCCTCAAGAGATTTTGATAAGAAACTGATGATTTTTATCCCACAGTATGATATCATCACAGTACCCATCGCAGGAAAGTATTCAATACAATAGACGTCATCCCCTCAAAAAAAGGAATATCAAAATGATACGATTCATTTTCTCCTTTCTTTTCGTGTTCTTGGTAATGGAAGGACACTTTCGGATTGTTCACGGCGCCATACCGGCTGTCCAGCGCAATGCCTTGATTGATCTATATAACCATACAGGAGGAACAAACTGGACAGACCGCTCAAACTGGCTTGGAGACACCGGAACCGAAAATACATGGCATGGAATCACCTGTGACAGCGGGAATAACTATGTTACTGAAATTGATTTAAGCACCAACAACCTCTCCGGAGAACTCCCTGATTCCATCGGAGACCTGTCAAACCTGACCGTGCTGAAACTGTATGGAAATACCATTACCGGTTCCATCCCGATCTCGATCCATTCATTAACCGAATTGACCTTTCTGGCACTTTCGGACAATCAGCTCTCCGGAGCAATCCCTTCCGGGACCAGCTCTCTCTTGAACCTGACTTACCTCTCTTTGTCCAATAATCGCCTAACCGGAAGCATTCCTTCCGGAATCGGCAATTTAACTCATCTGACGGATCTATGGCTGGACAGCAATCAACTTGGCAGCAGCATTCCATCCAGTATCGGAAACCTGCCCGCTCTGAGAAGCCTGGCTTTATCCGACAATCAGCTGAACGATGAAATCCCGGTTTCAATTGGAAGCCTGACCAGTCTCCAATATCTTTCCCTAAGTAACAATGAACTTACCGGAGGAATTCCTGCTGAGATAGGCGATCTTACTATGTTGACCTACCTGTCTTTGTCCAATAATCAACTAATCGGAACCATTCCCAGGGAAATCGGCAACCTTGAAAATCTGACCATCCTGTTGATTTCAAACAACCGGTTACAAGGGCAAATTCCGGAAGAGATAACGCTGTTGATCAACCTCATTGATGACAGAAGCGACTTTCGGTACAATAACTTTTCAACAACCGTGTCGGATAAACTGCAAACATTCCTGGACCAGAAACAGACAGGGGGAGACTGGGAGACCTCCCAGGGTTCTTCCGGTAATGGAACTTCAACTCCATTGACCCAGGATGATGACAGCAGTTGCTTCCTTCGCTCGATTTACGGATCGACGGAATGGGAAAAACCCCTTGGCTTTAATCACTTTTCCTGATTTGCCCTGAGCTGGCCGCAGGCTGCTGAAATATCCTGTCCTTTGCTGTATCGGATAATGGCTGTATATCCAGCATCGTGAAGCTTTTGCAGGAAATGATCGATCACCTGGTCATCCGGTCTTTTCAACTCACTTTCCGGATGTTCATTAAACGGGATCAGATTGATTTTTGATTTTACAGGTCTCAGCAATTTGATAAGCCGCTCTGCATCAGCAGGGGAGTCATTGACACCTTGAATCAATATGTATTCAAAAGTAATTTTTTCCCGGGGAGCAAGGGGATATTTTTGGCATGCCTTTATCAAATCTTCTATGGGATATTTTCGATTTATGGGCATCAGCATGCTTCTGGTATTGTTATCTGTGGCATTTAATGATATAGCCAGATTTACATCTGTATCTCGACCCAAAGCCGAAAATTGATGGATAAGTCCTGCTGTGGAAATCGTAATCTTCCTTGCGGATATTTTCAGCCCATGATCAGCATCCCTCATCGTATCAAGGGCTTTAATGACATTGGCATAATTTGCAAGAGGTTCGCCCATTCCCATCAGCACGATGTTTTTTAACTGCTCTGGATGATTCAGGGTATTTTTCACATCCCTCACTTGAGCCAGGATTTCTCCTGCTGTGAGGTTACGAACAAATCCATCTTTTGCCGTAAGGCAGAATTTACAATTCTGGGCGCAGCCAACCTGAGTCGAAATGCAGAGTGTCTGATGGTTTTTTTCGGGAATCAGAACGGTTTCAATGTGGTTTCCATCTCTTAACTGAAACAAGTATTTTTTTGAACCATCAACCGATTGTTCTATTTTAATGATATGAAGGCGTTCAATGGTAAAATGAGAAGATAACAACTCCCGGGTCGTTTTCCCGATATCGGTCATGCCATCAAAGGTGTCGACCTGGCGGATGTAAATCCATTTAAAAATCTGGCCTGCACGAAAAGATTGAATTTCATTATTCTGCAACCATATTACCAATTCATTTTTCGTCAGGTCTTTAATATCGTTCTTGATAATCAATTTTGCTCACTTTCTGATAAATATTATTTTGCTTGACATACCATTTGTGAAATATTAATTTCAACAGTTTAGTTTTAATCTGTAAGATAAAGACATACAAGGTATCTGAATGTTTGACAATTTGAGTGAAAAGCTTAATACTGTCTTTAAAAATCTAAAAGGACAGGGTAAGCTCAATGAAAAAAATATAGAATCCGGATTGAAAGAAGTCCGTATGGCTCTTCTGGAGGCGGATGTCCATTATAAAGTTGTAAAGACTTTTATCGAGGACATCAAGGGGAGGGCTTTGGGAACGGAGGTTCTATCCAGCCTCACGCCGGGCCAGCAGTTTATTAAAATCGTCAATGAAGAACTTACCGCATTGATGGGATCGGAACATGAAAGCTTATCCCTCTCCGGTTCCAAACCCGTTGCAATCATGCTGGTAGGATTGCAGGGATCTGGTAAAACAACAACTGCCGGAAAGCTTTCCGTTTTTTTACGGAATAGTGGAAGAAAACCGTACCTTGTTCCTGCGGATGTTTACAGGCCGGCTGCTATAGACCAATTGACCAAACTCGGCGAACAGCTGTCCATACCGGTGTTCCCATCAACAACCGACATGAACCCGGTCGACATCTGTCACCATGCCAAAGATGCAGCACGACTGGCAGGTTGCGATACACTGATACTGGATACAGCCGGCAGGCTTCACATTGATGAAAAATTGATGGATGAGCTAGGCCGAATCAAAGAGACGGCAACCCCATCCGATATCCTGCTCGTTGCTGATGCCATGACCGGTCAGGATGCGGTAAATATCGCCAAGTCATTTGATGACCGCCTTGATATCGGTGGGATTATATTAACCAAAATGGATGGCGATGCACGAGGCGGAGCTGCACTCTCTATCAAGGCAGTAACAGGTAAACCGGTTAAATTTGTAGGTGTCGGTGAAAAGCTTAAAGATCTGGAGCCGTTTCACCCGGATCGAATGTCTTCAAGAATTCTGGGGATGGGGGATGTTCTTACCCTGATTGAAAAAGCCCAGGATATGGTGGATGAAAAAAAGGCGATTGAACTTGAAAAAAAGCTGAAAAAAAATCAATTCTCCCTTGAAGATTTTAAAGACCAGATGGTACAGATTCGAAAAATGGGTTCCATCAAAGATCTGCTTAAAATGATACCTGGTGTGGCAAACAACAAGCAATTTAAAAAACTGGATGTGGATGAAAGGGAATTTGTTCGAATTGAGGCCATCATAAATTCCATGACTCTCCAGGAACGGGAGAAGCATACAATCATTAATGGCAGCAGACGGAAACGAATCGCAAAAGGGAGTGGAACCCAAGTTCAGGACGTAAACAAGCTTTTAAAAAATTATGCACAGATGATTAAAATGATTAAAAAGTTAAATACAGGCGGCATGCGGTCGTTTGGCCGGGGCATGCTTCCATTTTAAAATGAAAAAAATTCAAATGGCAGTTAAAATCAGATTGGCCAGACACGGTGCAAAGAAAAAACCTTTTTACAGAATCGTTGTGACAGATAGTGAGTCACCCAGAGATGGACGATTTACGGAAATAGTAGGTACCTATAACCCATTGATCAGTCCGGCAGAAGTTAACCTGAAGGAAGACCGTATAAAATATTGGGTCGCTCAGGGTGCCATTCCAACGGACACAGTAAAAAGCTTAATCAAAACAAAGGGTGTTGCCGCAGAAACAGTATAACATTGGATACTCCTAATTACTCAACCGCCAACAAAGGAGATGAGCTATGAAAGATCTGATCGAGTATATTGCACAGGCACTCGTTGATAACCCTCAGGAGGTCCGGGTTTCAGAGGTTGAAGGTAATCAGACTTCGGTACTGGAGCTGAAAGTGGCAAAAGAGGATTTAGGGAAGGTAATCGGGAAACAGGGCAGGACGGCTCGCGCCATGCGTACAATTTTAAGTGCCGCCTCTGCCAAGGTTAAAAAACGGACGGTACTGGAAATTATCGAATGACCGAATGACCAAAGACAATCTTTTGTCCGTGGGTAAAATTACAGGCGTGCATGGAATTCAAGGCGCCCTCAAGCTATACCCTTATGTAGAATCCCTATCAATCTTCAAATCCGGTCACCGAGTTGTATTGCGAGATCCAGATGGTAAAGAGGAAAGCTACGTAATACAGGAGGGACATCCCTATAAAAACATCCTTCGTTTGATTCTTGCAAGAATCGATAGCCGTGACGCTGCCGAGAGACTGATCGGATCTGAAATTTTTATCGAGAAATCCCTCTTGCCTGATCTGGAAACAAATGAACATTACTGGTTTGACATCATTGGATTGGAAGTATTTCAGACAGATGGTGTTCCTCTGGGCAAGGTCGTTTCGATTTTTCAAACCAAAAGCAATGACGTTTATGTGGTTAGGGACTCAGAGAATGAAAAACTGATTCCAGCATTACAATCCGTTGTAGTGGAAATCGATTTACAAAACAACCGGATGATTGTTGATCTTCCGGAGGGTCTTTAAAGGCAGGAATTGAAAGAAAACAATGGTGCCCAAAAAATGAATTTTTCAATCCTGACGATCTTTCCTGAAATGATCCATCCGTTTCTGCAACACGGTATCATTCGCCTGGCTATTGAACGTGCGCAGATATCGATTTCAAGTATCGACATTCGAGATTTTGCCGATGGTAGGCACCGCGTTACAGATGACAGACCTTATGGGGGAGGGTGCGGAATGGTAATGAAGCCCGAGCCAATTAGCGGCGCAATCCAATGGGCAAAAGAAAAATCCCCGGGATCAAAAACCATCCTGCTTTCTCCTCAGGGAAGGCCGTTTGATCAAAAACTGGCCCGTGAATTGGCAGGCGGAAAAGGACTCATCCTGATTTGCGGACGCTATGAAGGGGTGGATGAAAGAATTTGCAGTCATTCCATTGATGACGAGATTTCAATCGGTGATTTTATCATGACCGGCGGTGAACTGGCAGCTCTGATCATCGTTGATACGGTTACAAGACTGATTCCCGGAATTCTTGGCGGAGAAGAGTCCGCAGAAAAAGATTCTTTTGAAAATGGATTGCTGGAGCATGCTCAATATACAAGACCCAGAATTTTCAACGGGGAGGAAGTTCCGGATGTATTGTTATCCGGTAATCATAAGGAGATTGATCAATGGCGGCTTGAATCGTCTCTGATGAGAACGCTGTTGAAAAGACCTGATCTTTTGCGGAAGAAGCCCCTGACTGATCATGAAGCAAATATCCTCAAAAAATGGGGCCGTGAAATTGACAACATCATCCAGTCCTGAACTGTACGTAGCACTGGTGCATTATCCAGTGGTCAATAAAAATGGTGAAATCGTAACATCCGCTGTTACGAATCTTGACCTTCACGATATTGCAAGAGCTTCCAAAACCTATGGTATCAGACAGTTTTACGTTATAACCCCTTTGACGGATCAAAAAGAACTTACCCAAAAAATCCTGTCTCACTGGATTACAGGAAGCGGGGCTGCCTATAACCATATCCGGGGAGATGCCCTTGAAATTGTCAGAATCAGGGATACCATCCGAGACGTTCTGGATGAGATAGAAATCAAAAGTGGAAGGCCGGCAAAAACAGTTGTAACCAGTGCCAAAAAAAATTCCCGGTCTATTGGTTTTCAAGCCCTCAGAAAAAAGCTGGAATCCAATCATCCCCATTTGCTTTTGTTTGGAACCGCCTGGGGGCTTGCCGCAGAAATTGTGGAGAAAGCGGATTATATTCTTGAACCGATAATGGCTGATTCAGAGTATAACCATCTCTCGGTTCGATCTGCCGTATCCATCATTCTGGATCGTCTGATTTATGATGAACCTATTTCTTTATAAATTCTTCTGGACATTGCCTCAAAAATGGAATAAGAAAGGCAGGTTTGAGTATATATGGTATTCAACATCAGCCCGGCCAAAGTAACTGAACACCGGCAGATGAATAATCTTGGGGGATAATATGCAGATTATAGAAAAAATTGAAAAAGAGCAGATTCGTCTTGATTACCCTGAATTTACGTCAGGAGATACGGTTACCGTTTACGTTAAAATCAAAGAAGGGGAAAAAGAACGTATCCAGGCTTTCCAGGGTGTTGTCATCAGCAGACGCAAGGGAACAACAAACGCATCTTTCACGGTCCGCAAGGTTTCCTACGGTGTGGGTGTAGAAAGAATTTTTCCACTGAACTCTCCGATTATTGATCGAATTGAAGTCAGTACCCTGGGTCGGGTTCGACGATCGAAAATTTACTATCTGAGAAAGTTGAGAGGAAAGGCCGCCAGGATTAAAGAGCGCCGTTATCGATAATTCGCCTTTTTTTCCCTGCTCAACAAACTCGTTCTTCCGTTAGCCTGTTACCCTGAAAAAAAACAAATCCGGAAACAGACTAACGGGAAAGCGTAGATCGTAAAAAAATGCCGATCACCCCTTGATGATTCTGAATGGAAATCACTCCTGAACCAGACATGTGGTATTTTGAAAAAAAGGCCCGGCACAAAGGTTTTTTTTTCATTGCCGGTGTTGATGAGGTTGGGCGAGGCCCCTTGGCAGGCCCTGTTGTTTCCGCAGCAGTGATTTTACCCGAATCCTTCCCGGACTCCGGTATTACAGACTCGAAAAAACTGAGCCCAAAAAAAAGAGACTATTTTTTCTCCCATATCTGTGATCATGCTGTAACAATTGGTATCGGCATTATCGATTCTGCTGAAATCGACCAGATCAATATCCTGCAAGCCTCTCTATTTTCCATG
>CAYTGW010000052.1:0-20997 GCA_964437395.1 uncultured Desulfocicer sp. | reverse complement strand
TGGTGGAGCAGGAACGCCCCCCCATGATCGATATCCCGGAATATCGTGAAAAATTTTTACCTGAAAAGAAAGCATCCAAATAAGTCTTGAATATTTCGTGATGTTTTGAAAAAATAGAGAAGATCAGCTTCAAAAAACATAATAACCTCCTATTCATTGCAAAATGTTCATGGATCAAGGAAAATGATCGAAAAAAAAGGGCCTCCCACGATCAGCTCAAAAGATTATTCAAAGAACAGGGCAGCCATTCTCCGGTACTTCATCAAACTATTCAAACATCAAATCAATGCTTCACCGCAGGCGCCTTTTGAAGTAAAGCGTCTGGAGGTCTCCGCTCTTGGTGCGAAATTTGCCACTTTTGAATTGAGAATTGAACACAATGGTGAGTGGATATCAAGGCGTATGACCATTGCGCCATTGGGTGAAGAAAGCGGTAGCAAAAGCATATGCTTCTATGTCATCTATGATGATCATCTGGTGGTCAAAATTCCACCATCACCCATAACAGACCTGAACCGGTATTTGGACAGTATTTATGCAGACCAGCGAATTGTCTTTCGACTGGAGCCAAGGGCATGCGTTGTCCCGGGTGTATCGGTGATTCTGAAACGGATATATTCTTTTCCCGGGGACAGGGTCAATACTGAAAAAATGGAAGGCAAATATATCAGTTGGCTTAAGAAAAATATTGAGTTTCAGGAATTTTTAAAGATAGACGATTCTTTTGTCTTTTTCATGGATCTTTCACGATTCGGTATCCTGGGCGATGTTCTGAATAAACTGCATGAGGGTGATGAAAGCCGGTTTTTCGAAGAAATAACGGCAAATAAGGGGATTATTACAGAGTATCATTTTTTTGAAGGAAGATATGGTCATGCAAAAGGAAGCTTGGGGTTTGATCTGAATAAACTGTATTCAGCATTTGAGACCAGTGTACAGGAAGCGCTCAGCCGCAATAAGATCCAGCCATCCACAGTTCAGTATAAAATTGAGGACTGGTTTTTATGGAACCTTGCCGGAAAAAAAGCAGAAGCGTCTGAAAAGCATGTCTCTTCGGAGATTGTTGAAGAGATAAATGGTATTTTTCATGCTGTGACGAGTGAAAGAGAGGAGATAGTTGCTGCATATCGGGCAACCGTAAAAGAATATCTTCATAAAAAATATTTTGCAAAAAGCAAATCCCGGATAGAAGGAATCATTACGAATATTCTGGATCTTCTGGCATGGCTTCGCGAGAAAGGCGTTGCGATGAGAGATTTTAAACCGGATAATATACTGGTAACAGGAGATCCGGAAAAGAATCCCAATTTTCTCTCCTCGCCGGATCAATACCAACTTGGCTTAATCGATGTTGAAACCGCCGTGATTTATAAAATTCAAGGCGATGGAAAAATTGAGCAACCACAACTGGGAGGAACTCCATTTTTTGCAACACCTTCACAGCTATTCCAGAATGCAGTCCTGCAGGAAGTCTATGAAGACCTGCCGACAATCCTGTATCTTCAGGATTGGTACGCAACGGTTGCCATGATCTATTTTGTTGTCACCGGAGGGCGGCTGTTTGAAAAAACAGCCATGAAATTACCGGGTATCATCAGAATAATTGAAAAAACACGCCTGGAGAAAGGCAGCATTATTGATGTGCTGAAGAAAACAAACACTGCTTTTTGGCAAAGTGCTGCTTCGGAGTTTCAGACCAATATCAAAAATAAGGAAGCGCTTTTAAAGACAATACAGGTTTCCATGCCGGAAACTGCAAAAAGGATGTTTCTTCAGAATATGAAGGGCAGGAGAGTAATGCTTCTTGAAATGATCAAGGATCAAGTACTGGGTCAATCGGTTTTTGAATCCGAGAAGAACAGGGAGCAGCTTCTGAAAGCTTCGGCAAAACAGATCATCGGGTTCCGCAGAAAAATGGATGATTCGGAAAATCCCGGGCAGGTCAAAAAAATGGCATGTCTGAAAAAGCTTGAAATATTCAAGATCGAGATGGAAGAATTGGATGAGACCATGCAGTCTTTTGTCAATATAAAAGGTACTGCAACCGTATACAGTCTGATGGTATGGATGTTTCAGGCTGTTTTTCACCCGATGCAGATTGTTCAATAAGAAATGGACAGTTTTTATTTTTTAATATCCCTGAAAAAAGGAACCCGCAATAACACAAAGAGCAGTGGACATACCGATTACTTGATAAAGCGGTTTTAGCAGATGCGTTCCCCAGGCTGCATACAGCACGCCTAAAAAGATGCCGACGGTCATTCCATAAAAATGGGCGGTCACATCTGTATATTCTCCTGAACCCAGAAATGAAAGCAGGGCAACGCTTCCACCGATCGGAAGCCAGGAAGGCCGTTTGATGTTGATCTGTCTGAATTTTATATAAAAAAGGTAGCCGGCTAAAATTCCGATTGAACCGAAAACAGCAGTGGATGCCCCAACAGAAATATGACCGGTTCTATACATAAAAGCGTTCAGCAGGTTTCCGAGGCCACCGGAAAGAAGCACCATGAGCATCCCCACTCCCCATCCTGTAATACGGCAGAGAAAGGTGCCAAATATTGCAATACCGATTGCATTGCCGGCAAGATGCCCGGCATTGGCATGGATAAATAAAGAGGTCACGGTTCGATAATAATCGCCAGCCACAATTCGCATGGCAGACGATTGATACTGATCCATAAACAGCTTGCTTTCACCTGACAGCATCATGGCGACATAAACTGAGATGATCACAATTGCGATCCATAATCCGGTATATCCGCCGGGGTAGTGATGGTCATCTGCGGTAAGGGATGGGGATGCAGTCTGGTTTTCAGCGATCGATTTTTCAATAACTCTGAAGGCTTTTTCCATATTGGCTTCATCCACAAGGATATTCCAGGATTTGCCTGCCTTTTGTGTGTGAAAGGATATGCCGCACGCAGTGAGAATCAGCCCATACTGGTTTGTCTGAGCGGCTGTCAAATTTTGATATATCATCTGCATAATTTGACATGATTATTATTCATGGGGAATGGTTGCCTTTTTGTTTTACAGTGAGAATTGTGATCATAAAATATCATAAAATATCATCAAGATCCATATGATTCCTGGAAAATCTATTTGAATTCACGGTAAATATTGCCAACCCGCCAGAAAATTTTCAGGCGTGGCTCATAATTGGCTGAAAATGTGGATAATCATTATGGTACAATTTTGCATAATCTTTGCATATTTTTGTCAGGAAATCATCACATTAACCACACAAGCCTGTTTGGTTTCAATTCATTGAAAACGTTAAAGAAGTTCGGAGGACGAGTCATTCTTGTTGGATTTGGCATACCACAGGTAAGGTAGTGCTGAAATCTGTTTTATGGAGAAAAGATTCATATGCGACGATATTATACAATTTCATTGCTCGGAGAAGCCAGTCAGGAAATCCATCAAATTACTTTTTCAAGACGGATTCTGATTATTTTTTTCGGAGTCTTCATGATCGGAATGATGGCTTTCCCCTTCTTGATTACAAACCACTACCAGCTTAAAAAAAATCGGCCGCCAAATATCGGGGAGCTAACGAATATTGAGAAGTTTCAAAAAAAAGAGATACAGCAGCAGGATATCCAGATCAACCATTTTACTTCCGAGATCCGGAAACTGAAAACATCTCTGGCGATGGTTCAGAAATCTGAAAAAGAGGTTCGATTGATCGCAAACATAGGTGAGGTGGATCATGCAAGCAGTATTTTCGGAATAGGGGGAAGTATTGGAGGAGATTCAGATTCGATCCTTGGATCTGAACAGATTGATCCGATGATGGGACGAAAAATGTTTCAGGAAAATAAGTTCTTTAATAACAGGAGAAGCATACAGCCAGGGGATGTGACAGACTTGGAAAGAAAATTGGGCAGAAGGCGGAACCTGCTGGCTTCAACACCGGTTATCTGTCCTTCCATTGGGTGGGAAACGTCTGGATTCGGATACCAGCGTTCTCCTTTTGCCGGTCAACGGGTGTTTCATAAAGGACTGGATATTGCAGCAGCAACCGGGACATCCGTGGTTGCCCCGGCCAACGGAATCATAACCTTTGCCGGCCCGAAAGGTGTCTGGGGGATAACGCTGATCGTGGAACATGGACATGGCCTGGTAACCCGGTATTGTCATTTATCAAAAGTGAAAAAATCAGAAGGTTCACAGGTAAGGAGAGGCGAAACAATTGCCTATGTCGGAAACACCGGAAAATGCTTCGGACCGCATCTTCATTATGAGGTCCGTTTACATGGCATCCCGGTAAACCCCAAAAAATATATCATGTTTACACCATCCTTTATTTATGAAGCTTTTCAAAAAGAATCTCAAATAAAGAACAAAACTTCCTGAAATTTTCATTTACCATGCAAGACAGGAACTTTGCTTTGCTTTGCGGCAGCCAATACATTTTTATCTAGTGTAGCAATTGGCAATCCTTTTCTCATTGCAAGATCCAGATATGAGGCATCGTAGCTTGAAAGGTTGTGTTTACGGGCCAGTGCAAAAATTTCTTTCATCATTCTTTCCGGCGTCTCCTGCTCAACGTTTATTGGAAGTTCGGAAAGTAAAGCAATGAAACGCGCACTGTCAGCCTCTCCAATTCTCTTTTTACGCTCAGCCACCAATAAAACATTGCTGACTTCCAAAGGCCAGATAGATGGAACAAATCCGGTGGAGAGTTCAAGCCTGTCCAGAATATGGTCAGCATATTGGTTTGTTTCGTCCTTGAAACACCATGCCATAACCACAGAATTGTCAATGATAAAATCACTGCCCATTTAACGTCTTCCTTCTTCAATCATATCCCGGATGGAAGGTCCCTTATGTGTATTTTTTTCTCGGAATTTGCGTAATTCAGCAATAATTGTTTTGGTTTCTGCTTTTCTTATGGTTGGTGGTGGCTGCAAGACAGCTACGGGTACACCATGTTTGGTAATGGTTATCCGCTCTCCTTTGATTACTCGTTCAAGCAACTTCGGGAGATGGGTTTTTGCTTCATATGCGCCAATTGTTTTCATATCACACCCCAAGTTCACATTATCTAGTCTGAAACCAGTCTAATTTAATTGTTTTTAACTGTCAAGCATCAAATTTATTATAACTGCCTGGCCAGTTTTTCACATCGACGATCCACCCAGTTCTGCAAATCCTGTATCTGTTCCTGGTTCAGATCTCCGAATCGGCCTTGCTCATTCAGATAGGTTTCAACCGGCAATCTTTTTTTCTTGTCCAGATATTTCCGGGTGCGTTTGTGTACGATCAATTCTCCGTTCACCTGTTTCCACAGGAGGAAAAAACCGGTTTTCACCGCAAGGTCACCTATTTCTGTTGTTTTGGAAGCGGCAAAACGCCAGCCGGGTGCACAGGGGGAAAGGATATGGATAAATTTGGATCCCTGGATCTCTTTTGCCTCTGAAAAAGTATTATAAATCTCCTGGGGGTCGGTTGCCACGCAGGTTGCAACATAGGGTATATCGTGGGCTGCAACGATCTGGGCAATATCCTTTTTATGCATCCCTTTTCCAAAAGGGGTTGTTGTTGTTTTGGTATGCTTGGGGGTAGAGGAGCTCCGCTGGGTTCCGGTATTCATATATCCTTCATTATCATAGCAGGCATAGATAAAATTGGTGCTTCGTTCAATGGCGCCGCTGAGAGCCTGAATGCCGATATCCACGGTTCCGCCATCTCCGGCCCAGGTAAGGACATTGATGCCTTTTTTCCCCAGGGCTTCATATCCGGCAACAACACCTGATGCGGCTGAAGCGCCTGCTGCAAAGGCCATGTTGATATAGGGTACGGCTGATGAGGCTTTTGGCCAGAGGCCGATATACACATTTGCACATGATGCAGGCGCGATAACAACGGTTTTCGGGCCAAGGGCTTTTAGGGCCCATCTCAATGCCAGGATTGATGCGCATCCGGCGCAGGCTGAACTGCCGGACTGAAACAGTTCCGGCTTATTCGATTCTGTTTTGATCAGCTCGTTAACGGTTACCATTTTTATGCTCCTGTCTTTAATCCCATCCATACCGTACCGTGCTGAAAGGTATCGTCTGTGGGGTATTCATTTTTATTCTTGAGTTGCATGAGTTGATGAAAAACATGAATCTGTTCATCCACTGTGACATCACGTCCTCCCAGTCCCCAGACATAAGGTAAAACCTTGATTTTTCGATTGGACTGCCTCAAAAGAGACATCACCTCTGTGGAAATGGGACCACCGGTCGGATTCCCGAATGCCGTACCCTGATCTGCTATCCCGATCACTTTTACATCAGAGTTAAACAGATTCAGCAGTTCCTCATTTGGAAACGGACGAATATATCTGAGTTTACACAATCCGACTTTTTTGCCATCTTTGCGGAGTTCATCCACTGCAATCTTGCTCTGTTCAGCCAGTGCACCATATGAAATCAACACAACATCCGCATCGTTGCATTTGTAACTTTCCGTAAGACCGCTGTAATCCCGTTTAAACGATTTTTTAAATTCCTTGATGGTTTTTTGAATGATCTTTTTCGATTTCACCATAGAGTCATGGATCAGAAAACGGAAGTCCAGATATTCCTGCTGAGGCATCAACAGGTTGCCGAATGTGATCGGGTTATCCGGATCCAGGTTCAGATGACTCCATCCCTTTTCAGGAGGAGGAGGCAGAAAAGCATCAATCTCTTTCTGGGGAGGAATACGGACGGGCTTACTGGTATGACTTTGTGTAAATCCGCCATAAACAATGAAATAGGGCAGCATCACCCCTTGGTTTTCAGCAATCTTATAGCTCATCAGCACGGAGTCGAAAATTTCCTGATGGGTGGATGCAAACTGGATAATCCATCCGCAATCCCGAATAGAGAGGATGTCGGTGTATTCCGCCCAGATATTCCAAGGCGGGGCAATGCCCCGGCTGGCAATGGTGGTAACGATGGGCAGGCGTGAAGAAGAAACCCAGTGAAGCATTTCTGCCATATACAGCAAACCCTGTCCGGATGTGGCAGTAAAAGAACGAGCGCCGGTCATGGAGCTTCCCACCAGGGATGCCATCACGGAGTGCTCAGATTCGACCTTGATGTACCGGGCATCCAGCTCTCCGCCGTCAACAAAATCAGCCAGTTTCTCCACAACGGTTGTCTGGGGTGTGATCGGGTATGCGCTGATAACCTTCACTCGAGAGCATTTCGCACCCCATGCAGAAGCATAGTTGCCGGACATGATAATCGTCTGTTCCTTGTCCATTTCTGATTTTTTCATTTTACTCATGATTAACCTTGTCTTGATAAATTGATCTATTCTCGTTCCCGTATCATTTCGATCGCTTTTTTAGGGCACTTTACCTTACAGATGCCACAGCCCTTACAGTATTTGTAATCGATTTCCGGCACAGATCCTTCTTTGAATTGAATGACCCCATCCGGGCAGTAAACATAACAGATGCCGCATCTGTTGCATTCTTTTTCATCAATGCTGGGTCGATAAGTCCGCCAGTCTCCTGTTTCACCGATACTGCCTTTCATGCCCCTCGAAATCGGAACAAGGGGCAGCTCGCGCCATGATTTGTAAATGGGACATTTTGTTTCCGTAGATTTGGAATCATCCTTTTTCATTTCTATCTGTTCCTTCGTATATCCGGTTAACTGAAAAATAGTTGCTGTAGGCTGATGACGGTTAGTAAACCCTTTTTGTCTGGTCATAGGATAACTCGACCGCTTTGATATTTTTGTCAGCTCTGCTACCCCATTTTTCTTTTAAAACCGATTTAATGGACTTCATGGAGACCAGACCGGAAACCTTAGAAAATGCTCCAAGTATGGGTACATTGACCAGAGGGGAACCTTCCAGCAGCAGGTCAAGCCCCAGGGCAATGGAGGTTCCTGGAAATGTATACAGCTCAATATCTTTTGACAGCCGGGTATCATTTTCCAGTTTTTCCGCATTAACGAGAACTTTGCATTTCGCCCTGGGGATGGCATTGATAATGGGTGGAAGATTCAGCAGGGATTCGTCAAAAACCATAACAATATCCGGATTTGTAACCGCACTGACTCTTCTGATCTCTTGATCGGATATGATCAGAAAAGCCCGGATGGCAGCCCCTCTTCGTTCTGCACCGATTTGAGGGATGGACATGACATCCTTGAATCCCTCAACAAAGGCCATTTGTGCCAGGAGCTGGCATGAGGTTATACCCCCCTGACCGCCTCTGCTGAAAAATGTAATTTCATGATCTGCTTTTTTCCTGTTACCGGGCATGCGATAACCTCTCTTTGCCTCGTGAAAAATTAGGATGAATCATCCGTAAAAACAATTGGGATGCCGAACCGAAAAACGAAAGCTGAAACGTTATCATACGGGAATGATACAGGTCAATATATAAAAACAAAAGACACAATGCTGAACCCACTTGCAGCCGGTAGTTGAGTCATTACCGATATTTTTTTAAAGGACAGACGCCTGGAACAGATTATCTGGGTGAGCGATTGTCCTTCAGTATGTTATTGGAGATCACAATTCGTTGAATTTCCGATGTGCCTTCATAAATTGTAAATACCCTTGCATCCCTGTAAAAACGCTCTACGGGATAATCCTTTATAAAACCGTATCCTCCATGAATCTGAAGCGCTTTGGCCGTCAACCGGTTGACCATCTCCGATGCGAACAGTTTTGCCATGGACGCCTGGGTGGTGTATTTTTCGCCTCTGTCTTTCATGGAGGCAGCCAAAAACATCAACTGCCGGGCAGCTTCGAGTTCTGTCGCCATGTCTGCAATGATCCAGCGAAGTCCCTGAAATTTGGAAATGGACTGGCCAAATTGCTTTCTTTTTTTTGCATATTTTACGGCAGCATCCAAGGCTGCTTGGGCAACCCCGATGGATTGGGCTGCAATTCCGATCCGGCCGCTGTCCAGTCCGGTCATGGCGATTTTAAAACCATCGCCTTCTTTTCCCAGAAGGTTTTCTCCGGGAACCCGGCAGTTTTCAAAAATAAGGTCTGTGGTATCGGATGCACGCAACCCCATTTTGTCTTCAATATTTCCGACAACCAGACCCGGTGTCCCTTTTTTTACGATGAAGGCGCTGATGCCCTTGTGCATTTTGGATTCGTCGGTTTTGGCCGTAACGATGATGGTTTCCGCATTTTTCCCGGATGTGATAAACCGCTTCTGTCCATTGATAATATAATTATCTCCATTCTTTACAGCAGATGTGGATTGTCTCACCGGATCAGACCCGGCATCCGGTTCGGTCAGGGCAAAAGCGCCGATGATTTTTCCGGATGCAAGCGGTTTTAAGAATTTTTCCCGTTGAATCTCGGTTCCGAATTGATAAATACTGTTGCAGACAATCGAGTTTTGTACAGACATGACAACAGCAGTGGATGCACATGAGTAGGCAATTTCAGAAAGTGCAAGCACATAGCTTATTGTATCCGCTCCCTGGCCTTCATATTCCGGCGGGATCATCATGCCCATCAGTCCGAGTTCGCCCATTTTTTTCAGGTTATCCCACGGAAACTCTTTGGTTTGATCACGCTCTGCAGCCGTTACGGCCACAACTTTTCGTGAAAAATCCCGCACCATGGATTGAATCATGAGCTGTTCATTTGTCAGTTTATGTAACATGCCCCTCCTTTTCAATAATCCTTATGAACACAATGAATTTCCTCTTTTCTTTTATGGGCTGTATATTACGACCAACAAATCCGCATCGGTTTTGCCGATATTCCGCAGCTTGTGCTTGATTGAAGAATTAAAATGAAGCGAATCGCCTTTCTTCAGCTTGTTGAGATTTTCACCGACCTCGATCTCGATATTGCCGGTAAGAACATACACAAATTCCTCACCTTCATGTTGATAGGCAACCTTTTTGTGCTCCATCATAGCTTTGATTTTTACCCGGAAGGCTTTTAAATGTTTGTTTTCCGCATCCGGCGTGAGTGTGGTGTATGCATAATTATCGGTTCGTTTGGCATATGCCTTTGCCCGTTTTTTCAGGTTTTCTTCCGGATCTTTTAGCAGGAATGCGGAATCGATCTCAAGGGCTCTTGAAATTTGCAGAATCGCTCCCACCGACGGGATAATCTTGCCTTCTTCGATCTTCTGGATATATTCTTTTTTATATCCGGTTTTATTTGCCACCTGATCCAGGGATATTTTCTTCTGGGTTCGGGCGGTTTTGATTTTTTTCCCTGTAGCAGCAATCTCGTTTGTTTTTTCTTTTGGCATAACCATCTCCAAGCCCCGGATATTGTCGGGAATTAATGTGATAGGTAATTGAATCATTTGGAGAAAAATTGTCTCCGTCATTGATACATGATCAAATGGGAATGTTCAATATAAAAATTTCGCAGGAGCAACCGTTGAGAGCACTTCTGTTGCTGCGGCGTATATCTTCTCCTTGACAGGATGGTTTGCCCCTTGTAATTAAAAACATCTTATTAAACACAACCATGGTACGTATCATCGCCATGGAAAACAGATAAAAATGGGAGTGCTGCGTTGGATTTTAATCCATGTATGAAGCATAAACTGGTACGGAAAACCGTCCGTGAGTTTGTGGAAACAGAACTTGGCCCGATTGCCCATGAGATGGATAAGGATGCCCGTTTTCCGTGGGAGGTTGCGGAAAAAATGAGACCCTTGAATTATTTCGGGCTCCAGATTCCCAAGGAATACGGGGGCGCAGGCCTGGACAGCATCAGTTATGCAATCAGTATTGAAGAGATATCCCGGGTCAGCGCTGCAATGGGGCTCTGTATAACTGTTCATAATAGTGTGGGGGCATATCCCATTGTTCTTTTCGGCACAGAGGAACAGAAAAGACGATTTCTGCCGAAGCTGGCCAGTGGCGAACAGATCGGCGCTTTTTGTCTAACCGAAGCGAACGCCGGTTCCGATGCCGGCGGGGTTGAGACCAATGCGGTGAAGGATGGTTCGGATTATGTAATCAATGGAACCAAAATATTTGTTACAAATGGGGGAGTATGCGGGTGTGCGCTTATCTTTGCGGTTACGGATGCCCAGAATCCCCGGAAGGCAGCCAGTGTTTTTATGGTTGAAAAACAGACTCCGGGTTTTTCCGTGGGAGAGATAGAGGATTTGTGCGGAATGCGGGCAAATCCGGTATCTTCCTTATTCTTTGAGGATTGCAGGGTTTCGGAAAAAAATCTTCTGGGCAGAAGGGGGGATGGTCTCAAAGTGGGACTGGCGGCACTCGATACCGGCCGGATCGGGATTGCAGCTCAGGCACTCGGGATTGCACAAGCTGCATTTGAGGCATCTGTAAAATACTCAAAAGAACGGCAGCAGTTTAAACGTCCCATCTCTTCCTTTCAGACCATTCAGAATTATCTGGCAGATATGGCAATTGAAATAGATGCAGCCCGTCTTTTGCTTTATAAGGCGTGTGCATACAAAGATGCAGGAAAAAATTTCGGCCCCGAGGCTGCCAAGGCAAAGCTGTTTTGCAGTACGATCGCTTCCCGGGTAACGGGTCTTGCAGTCCAGATTCATGGCGGATATGGCTACAGCAAGGAATATGACGTGGAACGGTATTTCCGTGATGCCAAAGTCACGGAAATTTATGAAGGAACCAGTGAGGTACAGCGAATGGTGGTTGCACGTCATCTGCTATCCGCACCGGTATGATGGAGAGGAGATCTACGGCTCCGGAAACGAGGAAGTGATATGACCATGCTGAAAATGGTTGTTTGTATCAAGCAGGTTCCCATGGTTTCTGAACTGCCATGGGATTCCCGTACAGGAACGTTAAAACGGGAAATTGCAGAAGGAATGATGAACCCGGCTTGTAAACATGCGCTTGAATCTGCTCTGAGAATCAAGCACGAGCATGGAGGGCACATAACGGTCATTACAATGGGCCCGCCCATGGCTGCGGAGGTTTTATACGAGGCCTTAACGCTGGGTGCGGACCGGGGTATACTGCTGACCGATAAAAAGATGGCAGGCGCGGATACGTTGATTACCTCGTTCACAATCGCGCGTGCAATTGAAAAAGAATGTCCGGAATTTGATCTGGTGATATGCGGCAGTCAGACAAGTGACAGTGAGACAGCCCAGGTGGGCCCTCAACTTGCCGAAGAGTTGAAGATCCCCAGTGCGGCATATATTGAAAATCTGGAGTTAAGGGGTGAGACCATTCGAATGAAGCGTCTTTCCGATGACTTTCTGGAGACGCTGGAAATGGATCTTCCAGGGCTAGTTACCATAACCACAAGACATTTTCATCCACGATATGCAACGCTTTCCGGGTTGGAGGAGGCATTCCAGTTTTCAGATATCACGATATTGTCGGCAGAAGACCTGGGGCTTTCCCCGGATTGCATTGGCATGAAAGCCTCGCCAACCAGGATATTGGATGTGTTCTCCATAACTGCGGAGAAAGAGAATTATGTCATGAAAGGTGCGGTAAAAAAAATCCTGGAAGAGGTTTTTGAAAAATTTGGAGACAGAATCAGCAGCGCCATGGGAAAAGATTTAAAAACACACGAGCACAGCGATTGAAAATGAAGAAAACAGGAAAAGAGATCTGGGTATTTGGTGATTACCGTAACTATTTTCGAAACCGGGTTACGCTCCAATTGCTGGCAAAGGCGACCGATCTAGCGAAAAAAGCCGGTAACCCGGTTTGCGCTGTGATTTTTGGCAGTAATGTTACCGAGTATGTAAATGAGTATATCGCGCACGGCGCTGAAAAAGTATATGTCATGGACCACATTTCCCTCAAGGGATATAATGTGGAAACATATGTTATCCTGATGGAGATGCTTGTAAAAAAGTACAAGCCTGAAATAATACTTGTGGGAGCAACCTGCTTCGGCAGGGAGTTTGCTCCACGAGTGGCCAAAAGGCTTGCTACCGGTCTGACGGCTGACTGCGTGGATCTTGAAATGAATGATGATAACCTGCTTGTGCAGACAGCACCTGCTTTTGGAGGGAACCTTCTTGCAAAAATCATAACGCCGATCCACAAACCTCAGATGGCAACGGTCCGGCCAGGGGTATTTAAGGAATTACCCCATGATTATCATGCAACCGGGGAAGTCATTATTGTTCCGATCCCGAAAAAATTGCCGGAAAACCGGGTACGGCTGATTAGCTCAAGACATGAATCTGCACGTATCAACAAAATTGAGGATGCAAAAATTGTTGTTTGCGGCGGCCGGGGGATGGGAAGCAAACAGAAATTCAGGAAATTGTACGCATTGGCTGAGCTGCTGGGAGGAGAGGTCGGTGCCACACGGCCGGTGGTCTATTCAAACTGGGCGGATCATGATTCTTTGATCGGTCAGGCCGGAAGACAGATAAAACCACTTCTTCTGTTGTCCTTTGGAATCAGCGGCGCAATTCAGCATACAGCAGCATTGATTGATGCAAAGTTCATCATTGCCGTCAATAAAAATCCGGATGCACCGATGATGAAAATGGCGGACATCGCGATTGTTGCAGATGCCAATCAGGTTTGTTCGGCCCTGATCCGTGAGATCAAGAAACGGATAAGAGAGTAGCGGTTTTCTACTCCGTATTTTCAGGCCATTCCTTGATGTATTTATTCACGGTTCTCCGGTCCAGTTTTGTTCTCCTGGAAACCTCCTCAAAGGTACCATAGCGGGTATACAGAATTTTGCAGT
Organism: uncultured Desulfocicer sp.; assembly: GCA_964437395.1. GTDB lineage: Bacteria > Desulfobacterota > Desulfobacteria > Desulfobacterales > SURF-7 > QZKS01. The sequence goes on along the minus strand of CAYTGW010000052.1, from coordinate 7,341 downwards.
ATCCGGAGAGAAGGTTCTGGGCAGAGATATCCCCCCGTTCAATCCCCTGGGTAATGCATGCCTCTAAATCCATGGAATCCGGCAGAAGATCGCCGCAGTATTCCTTTTTTAAAAGAACCCTTCTGACACACTGCTCCAGTTCACGGACATTTCCCGGCCAGGGATAATCCATACCCAGCTTTTTGTCGATGACCGCCCGCACCATGCTGATAAGTTCTTGTGATTTTTGTCCGACAGTACGCTCCACAATCAGGTCAAGAAGCTCATCAAGTTCTCCGGGATCTTCCTGAATTCGCTGCTGCAGGGAAGGGATCAGGATAATATCGGAACAGAGGCGATAGTAAAAATCATCCCGAAAAATTTTCAATTTGCGAAGTTCATTCAGGGATCGATTGGTTGCGGCAATCACCCTTCCATTGAATTTTTCAGCTTTATGGCTTCCGACAGGATAAAAGATCCTCTCCTGAAGAACTTGAAGCAGTTTGATCTGAACCGGAAGGGAGACTTCGCCGATCTCATCCAGCAAAATGGATCCAAGAGGGCTGCATCTTTCAAAAACACCCTTGTGATTTTCGGTAGCTCCGGTAAAGGAACCTTTTTTATGACCGAAAAGCTCCGATTCAATCAATGTTTCCGGAAACTGGGAAAGGTTGATGGAGATAAAGGATTTGGTAAAATTTTGAGCAAATTTTTGCTTTTTGAGGTCAAAGGGGATAAAGCCGGATCGGCCAATGGCCGCTGCTGCAGCTCCTTTTCCGGTTCCGGTTTCTCCCAATATCAGGGTGGAAAAGTCTTCCATCTTATTCCATAAGTATCGTCTGTAAAGATCAATATCGTGGGTAAAGATATTATTCCAGAGATCATGCCGTAGCTTTTTCATTGCACGACTTCTGCCGATCAGGTTCCGGTTGATAAAGAAAAAAGCCCGTCTTAACTGATAGCTTTCTTCAAACGCCTTTTGGATGCTTTCGGTTTTGAATCCCCTTTTTTGAAGAAATGAAATTCCTTCTCCTGCAAACGGAACGGAAATTCCTTCTCCTGTAAAAGGGACCATAAAGGATTTGTCTTCTGCTGTAAGCTGATCTTCAATAAATTGATCGAATTGTTTTCGAAAGAAGTAGAAAAAGATAAAAAGATGGGCTGCCTCGATCAGATTTTTATCTGCATCCGGAAGGGATTTGAGATCAATCTGTTTGTTGCTCTCTACTATCCCGATTCGATGTTGAACAGCATTAACGGTTTCTTCAATCTGATGGGAGCCGGTTCTTGAAATGATCTGATCCAGTTCGATCCGTTGGTCACTGAACGGGTTGCTGAGGGATGCTGTTTTCACAGTGGAGAAAAAATTTCTGTCTTCACTGTTTAATTGTTTTTGTTCAAACATTGGTTTCTCTTTGCTTGTGAATGTTCAGTCCATTTGTACATTCCATGTACAATCCATGTGCAGGTATTGTCGATGAATTCAGATATCATAAAAAGACAATAAAAGTAAAAATAAAAATTCAAACTGAGTTCAAGCAGTTACAATTTGTTCGATCGATTGGCATGTGTTTTGTAGACCATCTCATAACAATCATCGGCCCCACTTCTTGGTTGGGTGTTTTCGGTCCGTCGAATAACATGCTATAAAAAATAAGGAAGTATTTTGAATCCGTCAAGTCGATTTACGGATTAATTCAGAGTAACCATATTTGGAAAGTTATTTGACAATGGAGGAGGATAAGAGATGAATGAAAAAAAATTTGCAGTTGTATTCCCGGGGCAGGGTTCCCAGCGTGCAGGAATGGGGAAGGACTTCTATGACAGCTCAGTCATTGCAAAAGATACTTTTAAAGAGGCATCCGATGTTCTGGGTTGGGATCTGCCTGCGATTTGCTTCCATGAAAACGAAAAACTCCATCTGACCGAATATGCACAACCTTGTATCCTGGCGACGGAGATTGCCATGTATCGGACAATCCAGAGTGAATTTCAGATTTCACCCTCTTTTTTCGGAGGTCACAGTCTTGGGGAGTATACAGCTTTGGTGGCCGCGGGTGTTTTATCCTACAAAGATGCTTTGGGGGTTGTCCGGGAACGGGGTAGGCTGATGCAGGAAGCATCGCCGGTTGGAACCGGAAGCATGACCGCAGTGATCGGAGAAAATCTGCCTGTAAATCTGATTCAAAAAGCACTAGATGGTCTTCCGGTAGATATTGCCAATATCAATTCCTTGCAGCAGATCGTGATCAGTGGTCGTTCAGACAGTATGGATACAGCGGTTTTAAATATTCAAAAAACAGTACCATCTCCGGATGCGCTGCGGTTTGTTCCGTTAAACGTCAGCGCGCCCTTTCACAGCCGTTTTATGGATACCATCAAGGATCGTTTTCAGGAGGTGCTGAATCAAGTCATTGAAAGAATGCATCCGGAAAACGCAGAAAAGGTCACGTCCAATTATACAGGTGTTTTTCACACAAGCTCCAGCTGGGAAATCATCCAAAAGCTGGTAGAACAGTTGAGCCATACAGTGAAGTGGAAGGATAACATGAGCCTGATCTCTCAGCAAGCATCGCAGATCTGTGAAATCGGGCCGAATCGGCCTCTGCGGAAATTTTTTCAAAGCATTGGCGTCTATTGTTTTTCCATCACCTCTTATTCGAGTGCACTGAGGGAATTTCAGAACAGGAAACCGGATGATACGATTTAGCAATCTTTACTGGGCATTGATTCTTGGCGGTTCGAGCGGATTTGGTCTGGCTACGGCTCAAAAACTGGCTCGTCATGGCATGAATATCTGCATTGTTCACCGGGATCGGAAGGGGGCCATGAAGAAAATTGAACCTCTTTTTGATCAGATCCGGGTAGAAGGAGTCAAGCTGGCAGCTATCAATGTGGATGCGATATCCGATGAAGGACGGACAAAGGTTTTGGATGCGCTGAAACAGGAGATGGCGAAAGAAGGAAAAATTCGTATGGTTCTGCATTCCATTGCCCTGGGAAACCTGAAACTTCTTGCACCTTGTGATGATCCCGGACAGATTTATCATCATCAATCATTGCTGGATAAAGAAGATTTTTCCGGAACCATTCATGCTATGGGCTCCAATATTGTGGAGTGGGTTCAGGATATCTTTCAGCGTCAACTTTTTGCAGAAGATGCCCGCGTACTCAGTCTGACCAGTGAAGGAAACCGGATTGCCTGGAGAGGGTATGCTGCGGTATCTGCGGCCAAAGCCGTTCTGGAGTCCGTGTCTCGTGCCATGGCAGTGGAGTTTGCGCCCTTTGGAATCCGTTCCAATGTGATTCAGGCAGGTATTACCGACACGGCAGCTTTACAGGTCATACCCGGAAACCTCAGAATGAAATCCAATGCAATTGCGAGGAACCCTTTTAAACGTTTGACCGTGCCGGAGGATGTGGCCAATTTTATTTTTCTTTTATGCATGGATGAAGCATCATGGGTCAATGGTTCCCTGATCTGTGTGGATGGCGGAGAGAGCATTGGATGAAATATGAACAGTTTAAAAGCCGGAAAAGCTTTGATCTGAATCACCTGATCTCTTTTGCCTATGGGAGACTGGTGGAAGATCCTCCGGAAAATTTTGATGCGCGTCTGCCGGCACCTCCTTTTTTGATGATTGACCGTATCCTGTCCTTGACCAAAGAGGGCAGCAGAGGGTCGATGGTTGCAGAGCAGGATATCCGGCTGGATGCATGGTATTTTCAATCCCATTTTTCCGGTGACCCGGTTCAGCCCGGCTGTCTTTGCGTAGATGCCATCTGGCAGCTTCTTGGTTTTTATTGTGTATGGCAGGGAGCGCTGGGAGCGGGAAGAGCTCTTGGAAGCAATGAAATCTCGTTTTACGGCCAGATCCGCCCTCACAACAAGGTCGCCCGATTCGAGGTGATGATCACCCGTTTTCAAGATCTGAAAAAGACCGGATCAAGCGTTGCTGTTGCGGATGGAAATGTTTTTATTGATGATGAGCCAATCGCGTCTGTTCGTGGAGCCCGGGTTGGAATATTTCAGGGGATTGCCTATAAGGATTACCCGAATCCATCACCCCATTCTTTGGGAGGATCAAATAAGGAAAAGAAGGAAATATGATCAGCAGCAATACAGGTGTGGAGAATCCGGTTGTTTCGGACAGGCCGATTGCCATTGTAACCGGCGGAGGTAAAGGGATTGGTGCGGCATGTTGCCGGGCATTATCCAAGGAAGGTTTTACGGTCGGGATTCATTTCCGGGAAAGCATGAAGTCTGCGGAGCAGGTTTTATCTGAAATCAAGGGGCAGGGATTTTTATTGCAGGCGGATATGACCGATATTGAACAGGTGGAATCCATGGTCAGCCGGATCAAGGAAAAGGCAGGCCGGGTGGATGTGCTGGTGAACAATGCCGGGATGAGTATCAATGAACCCATTGGCCGGATGAAGGTTGAATCGTTTGACTTCCAGCGCGCCATTCTCCGGGGTGTATGGTACCTTACGAAAAGGGTTCTTCGGGTTTTCATGATGCGAACCTCATCCGGACGTATTATCAACATCTCCAGTGTAGTAGGACATACCGGCAATGCTAATCAGATTCCCTATACCATGGAAAAAGCAGGGATGGATGCCATGACCAAATCCCTGTCTAAAGAACTATGGGGAAGGAATATCCTTGTGAATTCCGTGTCTCCTGGTTTCATTGAAACCCATATGACCAGCGGTCTGCCGGAAACCATTAAGCAGCAGGTCCTGTTTCAGGTACCGCTGAACCGCATGGGGAAACCGGAAGAGGTGGCGGATGTGATTTCCTTTCTCGCAAAAAGGGGAAATTATATCACGGGGAGTGTCATTCATGTCAACGGAGGCATGTACGGTGGTTGATCCGGAACTGAACAGAACCATACTGGATCTGATACCCCAGAAACATCCATTTCGATTTATCGATACGATTTTGAATCTGGATGAGACCTCTATTACCGCACGCTATCGTTTCCGTGAAAATGAATTTTTTTACCAGGGACATTTTCCCGGAAATCCGATTACCCCGGGAGTGATTCTGATCGAGGCCATGGCACAGACCGGGGTAGTCGCGTTTGGAATTTCAAAGCTTCTGTCTCAGGGCAGATCTCCGGAAGAGGTCAACCAGATGACCACGTTGTTTGCTTTTGCAGAAGAGATCGAGTTCAGCGGAATTGTTTCTCCGGATCAGACTGTCAGGATTCAGGGAGAGATGATCTATTTTCGAAGAGGAAGTTTGAAATCAAAGGTCTTTATAGAACGAGACAATGGAGTAAAAATTTGTTCCGGAACATTGACCGGATCAGGAGTAAAATTACATGGAAGGTAGAGTAGTCGTAACCGGCATGGGAGTTGTCAGCCCAAATGCCCATGGGATTGATTCTTTTCAGAAAGCATTGAAACAGGGACGTTCCGGGATACGGTTTATCCCGAAACTTCAGGAGCTGAATTTTTCATGCTGCATTGGCGGGGTTCCGGAAAATTTCGAGGAAATCAGTCATTTCTATTTTTCTGAAAAACAGAACTCCCGGATGAATGGAGCGATCAGCTATGCTTCTGTTGCAGCAATAGACGCCTGGAAGGATGCAGGATTACCCCTGCCGGGTGAGGATTCCCCTGCGGATTGGGAAACCGGAGCGATTGTCGGGTGTGGAATCGGCGATATGGAACTGATTGCATCAACCATTGTCCCGGCTGTCAACAGCGGAAAGGTACGGAAGCTGGGTTCCAGAATTGTTGAGCAGGTCATGGGAAGCGGTATGAGTGCCCGCATTGCAGGGCTTCTGGGGCTTGGCAATCAGGTCACTTCCAACTCTTCGGCATGCAGCACCGGAACAGAGGCAATTGTTGAGGCATTCTGGAGAATCCGGACAGGACTAGCAAAGCGAATGATCGCAGGCGGGGCAGAAGGCGCTTCCCCCTATACATGGGGAGGATTTGACTCCATGCGCGTTTTGTCCAGAAAGTTCAATGACCAGCCGGAAAAAGGATCAAGGCCGATGAGTGAGACAGCATCCGGATTCGTTCCGGGTTCAGGTGCGGGAGTGATTGTACTGGAAGATCTGCAAACAGCCATCCAAAGAAAGGTCCGAATTTATGCGGAGATTATCGGCGGGCAAGTGAACTGCGGTGGCCAGAGGAGCGGAGGCTCCATGACCGCGCCCAATCCGGAAGGCGTCCAGCGCTGTATCCGGGAAACCATTGCAGATGCAAATATTTCTCCAAATGAGATCGACGCCATAAACGGGCATCTGACCGCGACATTTGCAGATCCATATGAAATTATGAACTGGTCAAAAGCCCTGGGAAGGGGGCCTGGCAATTTTCCCTATATCAACTCAACAAAATCAATGATCGGGCACTGTCTTGGTGGAGCCGGCGCCATTGAAACAATTGCCGCTTTGATTCAGTTATCTAAAGGATTTCTGCATCCTTCTTTGAATTGTGAGGATTTACACCCGGAAATCAAAGCCTTTTCCGATCATGTCGTACATACGGGTATGGACTATCCGGAATTGAAAACCATGGCAAAGGCCAGTTTCGGGTTTGGAGATGTGAATAGCTGTTTGATTCTGAGGAAGTGGGACACTAATGAGAATTGTAAAGGAGATACAAATGGATAGAGAAACAGTTTTTACGGAAATGGTTGAAATCATCAGAGAGTATGTAAGAGATCCGGATCTGTTGAAAAATGTAACGAACCAGACCGATATCATTCATGACCTTCGCGTGAACTCTGCACGTCTGGTAGATATTATCATCAAATCAGAAGATGTTTTTGGAATCGAGATCAATGACGAAGATGCAGACCGCATAAGGACAATCGGTGATGCCATTGATGTGGTTCTGAGTCTGAAAAAGAAAGCTGCCTAAATGAGGTTGGTTTATGCAGGTTTCTGATCATCAGTGGTTGTTGATTCAAACCATGGTAGGGCGGGTTCTGATATGGATTCTCGCCCCCATGGTATTCTGTTTTATTCAACTGTCCGGGTATCGTATCCGGGATCTTGAGAAAACCCGACGTGAATGTAGAAAATACTTTAAGGATCATCAAGGGCCATGGCTGATCTGTGCCAACCATCTTACGATGATTGATTCCCTGATTCTTGCCTATGCCATGATGCCGCTGTACCGATATATATTCCGGTTCGATCTGATGCCGTGGAATGTGCCGGAAAAGAAAAATTTTCAGCGGAATTTTTTCAGCAGAATAATCTGTTATGCCTTGAAGTGTATACCGGTCAGCAGAGGTGGAAACCGGGACAGCGTGAATGAGACCTTGAGCCGATGTAAGGCGATATTAAAACATAATCAGAATCTGATGATTTTTCCGGAAGGAACAAGATCCAG
>CAYTGW010000051.1:7061-21167 GCA_964437395.1 uncultured Desulfocicer sp. | reverse complement strand
TTCGGATACGCCATCCCTTGTTTGCCGGGTTTCGCGAAGCTCTACCCAGCCTACGGTCTGCAACCATCACCGGCTTCTATTCCTGCGCCATTGCCCGGAACTACCAGGACAGCGGACATGTCCTCCGGCGTCACCCTGGGATCATCCTCTATGCAACCGGATACGGCTTGTGATCCCCTTGGACGGATGAACAGCGTGTCATGGTCAATCAATATGGGGTTTCTCATAATCGGTCAGTATGTCTGAAAGATCAGGCATCCATTGAATCTTTTCAGACCGATCAAATCTATCTTTCGCTGGGATGCATGACCATTGTTACAAAAGAAATGGAGGCTGCCGAAGATAAGGAAAGAATCGCGGAAAAATTAAAACAGATCATCGCAGATACCGGTGATTAAGTATTTAATAATACCCCTCACAATCTGTTATCTGAAGCTAGATACGAAACAAAACCGGGAAAACAGATTACTCCACTTTTTTTAAAAACTCTACGCCAATGCCATTTGAATCCTTTCTGACGATTTCTGCAGGAACCCTTATGCACTGATCATTGTCTTTGTATGGAATATGTAAAATAATCGTGCTTCCCGCTGTCATGGACTCATTTGTTTTTATAAACATCCCGCTACCGCTGATGTCTTGACTGATACCCTGATATTTACTTCCTTTTGCTTCAAACTCGATTGTATTGACATAGGACTTTCGAATTTCATTTCTCTCACCATAGCTTTTTGAAAAAAATGAAGGATCGCTCAGTTGTTTGAAAAGAGTTAATTGCTGTTCTGTAGACATTTCAAGGATTTTTTTTATCAATAATACCGTGATCGTATCTTTATCAACCTGAGTTTCATCCGATATCATATCGTTCCTCCTTTTTCATACGGAATTGCTGCAATGAAAAGATATATCATCAATGCACGGAAAGTCTCAAATAACAAGAACAATTATGCTTTTACTGATTTCTGTAAAGAAGAAGGCCATCTGCACTAGGCGAACGACCTTCTTCCACTTCTACGGCAATCAACAGAATGCTTTCTTATTTATCTGTTTTAGCAGGTTGTCCTGCTTCAGCCATGCGTTTTAAAGATTCATATCGTTCTGCAAACTCTTCTTCGAGTCTCTTATGCAGCCTTTCCGCCTCCTCAGGGAACATTTTCTTTAGCGATGCATATCGCACTTCTCCTGAAAGAAATTCTTTAAGTTTTCCGTCAGGAGCTTTGGAGTCCAGCATAAAAGGATTTTTACCTTCTGCCTTTAACATGGGATTGTATCGATAAAGCGGCCAATAACCGGTTTGAACAGCCAGCTTTGTTTCCTCCTGCGTTTTTCCCATTCCTTTTCGGATACCATGGTTTATACAGGGGGAATATGCCATGATCAAAGACGGGCCATCATAACTTTCTGCTTCAATCAGCGCTTTAATAGTCTGCTGCTTGTTTGCACCCATTCCGATGTTTGCCACATAAACATATCCATAGGTCATGGCCATACCGCCCAAATCCTTTTTCGAAGTCTTTTTACCGGATGCGGCAAACTTTGCAACCGAACCGGTAGGAGTCGCTTTTGAAGACTGACCGCCTGTATTGGAGTAAACTTCTGTATCATAGACAATAACATTCATGTCTTCACCGGTTGCCAGAATGTGATCAATACCGCCAAAAGAAATATCATATGCAGAACCGTCTCCTACAAACACCCAGAAGGATTTCTTTGTAAACAGTTTTGAATAGCTGTTGATTTCAGACAGCAGTTTATTGTCTTTTTGAGCAGGAAGAAGTTTCTTTAACTGATCCCCATATTTTCTGGACAACTCCGGATCTTTCATGTTTGCAAGCCATCCATTCATTGCATCTTTTATGTCCTGTGGAATACCTATAGTAATCGCCTGCCGGATCAGATCGGTAAGTCTGGATCGCTGCTGCAATACTCCGAGAAACATTCCATAAGTGAACTCTGCCGGATCTTCAAACAATGAATTTCCCCATGCAGGGCCGAAGCCGTCCTTGTTAACGCAATACGGAATTGAGGGAGCTGAACCGCCCCAGATAGATGTGCACCCTGTAGCATTGCCAATGATCATCCTTTCTCCGAAAAGTTGTGTTACCAATTTTGCATAAGGAGTCTCTCCGCATCCGGCACAGGCCCCGGAAAATTCAAGAAGGGGCTGACAGAATTGGCTTCCTTTAACCGATGTACGAGGTACCAGGTTGTCACGAACCGGTATTTTCAATGAATATTCATGATTTTGGATTTGGATTGCAGTCTGTGTCTCAATTGGCTTCATAACCAGTGCCGGTTTTTTGGCCGGGCAGATATCTGCGCAATTTCCGCAGCCCATGCAATCCAGGGTGTTCACCTGCATCCGGAAATGATACCCGGCCAACTCTTTTCCAATGGCCTTGAGTGCCGTAAAAGAAGAACCCGCTCCGGATAGCTCCTCATCCGTCAAGAGAACCGGTCGAATGGCTGCATGAGGACATACCATGGCGCACTGGTTACACTGAATACAATTTTCACTGATCCACTCCGGTACATTAATGGCAACCCCTCTTTTCTCATATTGGGTTGTTGCAACCGGGAAAAGGCCATCTGGATTGAATGCGCTCACCGGAAGTGTATCACCTTGAACTGCCAGCATCGGACGCATAACGTTCTTCACAAAAGCAGGTTCATCCTTTTGTGAAATTTTCGTTTCCGTCAGGCTGCTCCATGATTTTGGATAGTTGATCTGAACCATATTTTCAAGGGTTTTATCAACAGCAGCATAGTTCATGTTAACAATCTCATCCCCTTTGTTGCCAAACATCTTTTTGATCTGACCCTTCAGATAGGAAATCGCATCGTCAACCGGAACCACGTTTGCCAGTTTAAAAAAAGCGGTTTGCATAATCATATTAATACGGCCGCCAAGCCCAATTTCGGATGCAATTTTTACAGCATCGATGTTGAAAAATTTTAATTTTTTATCAGCTATGGTTTTACGCATCCGGGAAGAAAGCTTTTCTTCCATCTGATCAGAGGTCCAGTTGGAATTCAGCATGAATGTACCGCCATCTTTAATCCCTTCCAGAACATCATACATATCAACATAACCAGATTTGTGACAGGCGATATAATCCGCAGAGTCGATCAGGTATGTTGATTGAATCGGTGTTTTTCCAAATCGCAGATGGGATATGGTTACACCACCTGATTTTTTTGAATCATAAGCAAAATAGGCTTGTGCGTATAAATCCGTATTGTCGCCGATGATCTTGATTGCGCTTTTATTTGCACCTACCGTTCCATCTGCTCCAAGTCCCCAGAATTTGCATTGTACGGTTCCCTCAGGTGCAACATCGAAACCGCCCTCAACCGGTATGGATGTGTTGGTGACATCGTCGGTTATACCAACTGTAAAATGATTTTTGGGGCTTGCCTTTTTCATGTTGTCGAAAACAGCTTTGACCATGCTGGGATTAAATTCCTTTGACCCAAGGCCATAGCGCCCGTTCACAATCTTTGCTTTTCTACCTTTTTCCATGAAGGAAGTCATTATATCCATGTATAATGGATCACCAATCGCTCCAGGTTCTTTTGTTCGATCCAGAACCGTTATGGTTGAAACCGATTCGGGAATTGCATTCAAAAGATGATCCGGTGAAAATGGCCGGAACAGTCTTACCTTGACAAGGCCGACCTTCTCCCCTTTTCCAATCAAATGATTTACGGTTTCCTCGATGGTTTCACAGGATGACCCCATAGAGATGATGATTCTTTCCGCTTTCGGATCTCCGACATAATCGAAAAGATGATAATACCGGCCGGTAATCTTTCCAACTTTGGCCATGTAGGATTCAACAATCCCGGGTATTTTTACATAATAAGGATTGGCTGCCTCTCTTCCCTGAAAGTATACATCCGGATTTTGTGCCGTGCCTCTTAATTCAGGTCTTTCCGGATTCGCTGCTCTATTCCGGAATCTCCTTACAGCTTCCCAGTTAACCAGATTGGCCATATCATCATAATCGATGAGTTCGATTTTCTGAATCTCATGGGAGGTCCTGAATCCATCGAAGAAGTGTAGAAATGGCACGCTCCCCTCAATTGCAGCCAGATGCGAAACCAGTCCAAGATCCATTACTTCCTGAACAGAGGCGGAGGCAAGAAGTGCAAACCCTGTCTGACGAACAGCCATGACATCCTGATGGTCACCAAAAATGGAAAGCGCATGGGCGGCAATAGCACGGGCAGTTACATGCAAAACAGCCGGCAAGAGTTCACCGGACATTTTATACATGTTCGGGATCATGAGGAGAAGTCCCTGGGATGCCGTAAAAGTGGATGTTAATGCACCAGCAGCAAGTGCGCCATGAACTGATGCAGATGCGCCGGCTTCAGATTGAAGCTGTCTTACCAGAAGCGTCTGCCCAAAAATATTCTTCCGACCACTTGCGGCCCATTCATCGGCGATCTCTCCAATCGGCGAAGAAGGAGTAATTGGATAGATGTTTGCCACATCACTCAAGGCATAAGCGACATGAGCGGCTGCGGTATTACCGTCGATTGTTTGCATTTTTTTAGCCATAAAACCTCTCCTTTGTTAATAAATACAATTAAATTATGGTTTAATTGAACTGTGACGAAACTTTTAATCCTAAAACAAGTGTAAGATACACATGTCGTTCGATCTCTATTTTTCTCGTTAAGAATGTGTTCAATCCAGAAGGGTTTCAAAAAAATCATTACCCTTGTCATCAATGATAATAAAGGCAGAAAAATTTTTTACCGATATCATAAACACAGCTTCCATTCCGAGCTCAGGATATTCTATTGTCTCAACATTGGTTATACAGTCTTTTGCAAGTCTGGCTGCCGGCCCTCCAATGGATCCCAAATAAAATCCCCCATGGGTTTTACAGGAATCCGTAACTGCTTTTGAACGGTTACCTTTGGCGAGCATCACCATGGATCCACCGTTTTTCTGAAACAAGGAGACATATGCATCCATACGCCCTGCAGTCGTAGGGCCAAAAGATCCGGATGGATATCCTTTTGGTGTCTTGGCTGGCCCGGCATAGTAAATAATATGATTTTTAAAATAATCCGGAAGCGCTTCTCCGCGATCCAGTCTTTCCTTGATCTTTGCATGTGCGATATCTCTAGCAACCACAATTTTTCCTGTCAATTCCAATCTGGTTGCGACAGGATAACGGGTTAATAAATTGCGAATCTCATCCATGGAATGATTCAGATCAATCTGGATTGCCCGGGAGTCGGGTTCTTGCGATTGGGGCAGATATTGCGCCGGATCTGTTTCCAGTTGTTCCAAAAAAATCCCTTGATTGTTGATTTTCCCTTTAATGTTTCGATCCGCACTGCAGCTTACACCGATCCCGACAGGACATGACGCACCATGCCTTGGCATACGGATAATCCGGATATCATGACAAAAATATTTCCCCCCAAATTGTGCACCGATCCCAAAACGATTAGACCTTTCAAGCATTCTTTTCTCAAGATCAAAATCCCGGAATGCTCGGCCGTAAGGATTCCCTGATCTGGGTAATCCATCTAAATAGCCTGCGGATGCGAGCTTGACGGTTTTTAAGTTCAACTCAGCAGAAAGCCCTCCGATCACAATCGCTAGATGATAGGGAGGACAGGCAGATGTACCCAGAGACTTCATTTTTTTTTCTAAAAATGCTTCCAGTGTGCCTTGATTCAGAATTGTTTTTGTTTCCTGAAATAGATAGGTTTTATTTGCAGACCCGCCACCTTTTGCCATAAACAGAAAACGATAATCCTTACCCGGCACTGAAAAGATATCAATCTGAGCCGGCAGATTTGATTTTGTATTCACTTCTTCATACATATCAAGCGGGGCGTTTTGGGAATACCTCAGGTTGCAAGTTTGATATGCATTAAACACCCCCCTGGAAAGGGCTTCCTCATCTTGAAATCCAGTCCAGATATTCTGCCCTTTTTTACCCATAATAATTGCAGTACCTGTATCCTGACACATTGGAAAAATAAAATCCGAAGAAATCACAGCATTTTTGATCATTTCAAGAGCCACATACCGGTCGTTGCCGGAGCTTTCAGGGTCATCCAGGATTCTTTTTAAAAATGTCAAATGAGAGGATCGGAGAATATGAGAGACATCAGTAAAAGCTTTTTCAGACAACTCAGTCAATCCATCCGGAGATATTTTCACAATCTCTTCACCTTCAAATTTTGAAAATGAAATATGGGATTTTGTTAAGAGACGGTATTCAGTTTGATCTTCCTCAAGGGGGAATATATCCTGGTATACAAATTCGGTCATATCGGGAAACTGCCCTTTCTGGTTTTTAATTCAATGAATCATTTTTCTTTGTCTAAAATCTGCAAGCCCACCATAACATGGCCTTTAAAACGTCCCTGCTTGTCTTTGGAAATATGTTTTACTTCCGTTTCCAATTCCTCAATTTTACCAGGCAGATCCGTTGAATAGTATTTCATGTTAAAAATCTCCCCCTCTTTCAAATATTCAAGCACGACAGAATCCTCTCGAACAAGAACACACATCCCGCTTTCCGACAAATCCCGTATTCTGAATTGGTAAACCGTGTCCAATCCGGTAAAAGAGAATTCTACACTGTAGTACTTATCAACAATTGTTCTCGGCTCAGATCTATTACAGTTCTTTTGCTCTGTGGAGTTTTTCTGTTCCATGGCATACCCCAATCTGAATGATATTTGGATGGGACTTACATTTCTGAAACCGCTGGCTGTTATCAGAAGACACTTCAACTAACAGAACAGATCATTTGGATCAATAGATTAATAAAGAGTGCAAAGACCCTTTTTGAAATACATAATACTATTTATAACTTAAATTTTCCAATATATCAATTCTCTATATCATAAAATTCAATTCTGCTGAAGTGTATTCTCATTTCTCGGCTGATTTGATGCTTTAAAAAAAAATGCAGGGGCTACCCCCTGCATTTTCAAAAAGTGCCTTTATAGGAAAAAAAGTCAATTACATCAAGATCATTTTGTTAATGCCTCACTCATCAACTCCCCGATCTTTTGAGAAAAACGGGATGGATTTTCCACTTTCCCCCCTTCCCCGATGATGGCTATGTCATAAAGCAAGTCACAGAAATCATTGATCCGTTCGCTTTCCTTATCTTTTTCAAACAGATTTTTAATCCCGATAACAACCGGATGCTCAACATTCAGTTCCAACACCCTCTTGGTTTTCTCAATGCTTTGCCCTGTTGATTTCAAGATCTTCTCCATGTAGGCGCTCATATCGTAATTATCCCCGGAAAGGCAGGCCACAGATCCTTTCAGGCGGGTTGAGGCTTTAACTTCTTTTATCTGCTTTTCAAGCCGAGCTTTTATATGATCAAAAAGAGATGTAAATTCATTTTTCTTTTTCTCATCCACTTTATTCAGCTCCAGATCACCCTTTTCAGCGCTTTTTAACTTTTTCCCATCATATTCTGTGAGGGACATGACAACCCACTCATCCACCGGGTCTGTCATCAACAGAACTTCATAATCTTTTTCTTTCAGGGCTTCCAAGTGCGGACTGTTCAGGATTGAAGAAAAACTGTCTCCGGTAATATAATATATTTCTTTCTGGTCTGGTTGCATTTTAGACACGTATTCTTTCAGGGAGACCAACTTATCATCTGATTTGGTTGTTTTAAACCGGACAAGTTCAGAAATCTTATCTTTATTTTCAAAGTCAGTATGAATTCCCGACTTGATAACCTGACCGAATTCTTTGTAAAGATCATCATACTTTTCTTTTTCCATATCTGAAAAAAGTTTAAAAAGCCTGCTGATCAGATTCTTTCTGATATTCCGCACCAGTCGGTCATGCTGTAAAATTTCACGGCTTACATTCAGATTCAGATCAGGTGCATCCACAACTCCCTTCACAAATCCAAAATAATCCGGAATTAATTCTTTACAGTTTTCCATGATAAACACCCGTTTACAATATAGCTGGAGCCCGTGTTTCCGATCCGGAGCAAACAGATCCATGGGGGCCTTGGAAGGCACATATAACAGGACACTGTATTCTGTTGTCCCTTCCATTTTAAGATGAAGTCTTGATAATGGTGGATTCCAGTCATGACTTACATGTTTATAAAATTCTGTGTACTCTTCCTCTGTAATTTCGTCTTTATTTTTTAACCAGATAGCCTTCATGGAGTTAAGTGTTTCTTCTTTTACAACCTTTCGTGTCTTGCCACCAATCGGTTTCCCATCCTTGTCAACAACCTGCTCTTTTTCCGGAACAGGTTCATCTCTTTCAACATTCATGACGACTGGATAGTTAACAAAATCAGAATGTTTCTTGATAATCCCTCGAATTGTCCACTCTTCCGTAAAATCCTGCTCATCTTCCTCGGCTTTCTTCAATTTCAGGATAATATCCGTACCGTGTCCTTTTTTCTCAATTTCTTCTATGGTATAGGAGCCATCGCCGGTTGATTCCCATTGAACGCCTTTAGCAGCCTCAACGGATCGGGTTAGGATTGTAACTTTTTCTGCTACAATAAAAGAGCTGTAAAAGCCGACTCCAAATTGACCGATCAATTCAGGGGTAGAAATTTCATTTTTTTTCGATTTCTCAAGAGCCTTCATAAATGCAGCTGAACCGCTCTTTGCAATTGTACCGATATTTTCCATAACCTCGTCATAAGTCATTCCAATCCCATTATCGGAAATTGTGAGTGTCTGTTTTTCTTTATCTGGAATGATCTGAATTTTAAATTCCGCATCAACACCCAAAGCTTCAGAATTTGTCTGTGAATGAAAACGGAGTTTGTCAATTGCATCAGAAGCATTTGAAATTAGCTCTCTTAAAAAGATTTCCTGATTGGAATATAAAGAATTAATTATAAGACTGAGAAGTTGCTGAACCTCTGTTTTAAATTGAAGAGTTTCCTTTTTACCTTCCATTACCGCTCCTTTATGTAAGCTTACATTCTATCCATTGAAAGAATCATTCTGCATCTGCATGATGGACGGATCAATCGCAAGAAGTGAATCCATCGTCCCTATTGTGGACGGAAGCATGGAATTTATATAGAATTGAGCTGTTTTTATCTGGCCGTCATAAAATGCCGCATCCTTTTTCTTTGCTTGCTCTACTTTGCCGGCAGCAACAGAAGCTCTCCATAAAAGTATCCATGCCATAATGACATCACCACATACATTCAAAAATGGAAGTGCAGAAGCAAACGCATCCAGAACCTTTTCAGACATTGCAGTTGCCCCCATGTTCATGGCCACACTACCCAGTTTGTTTACAGCCGCCTCAAACTTTGTAGCCGTCTCTTCAAGGCCCTTGATCGATTTTGCGGCTGCTATTGTTTTATTCATTTCACCAAGCAGATCCATGAATGGTTTTCCTTTTTTCATCCCGAGTTTTCTTCCCAAGAGATCCATTGCCTGGATACCATTGGTTCCCTCATAGATACTCGTAATTTTGCAGTCACGGGCCAACTGTTCCTGGGGATATTCGTGGATATATCCATAACCACCATAAACCTGCATTCCCTGGACACATACATCGAATCCTTTTTCGGTACAGTATGACTTTACAATCGGAGTCAGGATCTCAATCAAGCACTGATATTTATCTCTATCGCTATCGGTTTCAGCAATTTTTGCCTTATCAAAACAATTGCTGGTGAAATAGATAAGTCCGCGCATTCCATCAACCAGTGATTTCATAAAAAGAAGCTGACGTTTCACATCCGGGTGTTCAATGATGGAAACACTGGGTGCATTCGCATCCATCATCTGGAGCAGGTTTTTACCCTGTTTTCTTTCTTTGGCATAATTTACAGCATTGATATAGGATGAAGTGGCGAAACCGAATCCTTGAAGTCCGACCCCAAGACGCGCCTCATTCATCATAAGAAACATTACTTTCATTCCCTTATTTTCTTCTCCAAGCAGAAAACCACGGCATTTTCCCTTGCCTCCAAGCGTTAAGGAACAGGTACTGTTGCCATGGATACCCATTTTTTTTTTTTTTTCTGTGCAAACCACATCATTATCTTGTCCCAGGCTGCCATCTTTATTAACCCAAATCTTGGGAACAATAAAAATAGAGATCCCTTTGGTTCCAGCCGGTGCTCCTTCAATTCGGGCCAGAACGGGATGGATAATATTTTCAGTAAGATTTTGTTCACCGCCGGAGATAAATATTTTATTCCCGGTAATGGAGTAAGTTCCATCATCATTTTTCACAGCACTGGTTGATAGATTACCGACATCAGAACCCGCTTCCGGTTCAGTGAGAAGCATGCTTCCTCCCCATTTACCGGTATACATCTTTTTCACGAATAATTTTTTTTGTTCATCCGTGCCGAACTCTTCGATCATCTTTGCGGCGCCATGAGCCAATCCCGGATACATCATCCATGCACAATTGGCCCCAGTAAAATGTTCACCACATGCCATTGCAACCGTATTGGGCATACCCTGACCACCGAATTCGGGATCATCCGGCATAGCAATCCACTCACCTTCTGCAAACAAATCAAAAGGTCTTTTAAACGCTTCAGGAACTGTTACTTTCCCATTCTCGAATTTACACCCTTCATCATCGCCGATTTTCATTGTAGGAAGGATCTCTTTTATTGCCAGATTGCGTGCTTCAGAAATAATAAGATCCACAGTTTTCCTATTGAATTCAGCAAATCTTTCATGTTTGCTCAATTCTTCAACATTCAGCATTTCATGTAAAACAAAATCAACATCCCTTCGATCTGAAATCGCCTGTGCCATTTTACCAATTCTCCTTCTAGTTTATATTGTGCCAATAATATCTTCAGGTAAATACCTTAAGAGCATTGAACTATCCGTCAATAATACAAAGAGGGCATTTTAACAGGTGAAACTCAATCGTCAAGTATTTTTCACACAGTTAAGAATTCTTTTGATGGAGAATGTATTTCTTGACAAAAAATACAATTAATTGATTTATTGGAAAAAATTATATTTACGCCCGACTGTCCGGCAAAACTTCATGAATTCCATGATTATGTATAAAGGAGTGTATCTGGGATATTTTGGTATCAGGCAAAGGTCCGAATTTCACCCCCAGCCTGCGCATCATGATGGAACAAAAAGGAATGGTTTTTTCATAAGCAACACTCGAAATGACTGTAAACGGAAGATCTCCAATTTTAATCCCATGACCACTGACAAAGATATCCAACTCTGAGTAAGTTTGTTCCGAATCTTTAGTGTCGATATATTGAAAGGATAGGCCACTTTTACTGATATCAATCATGGTGCCTAATTTGGAAAAACTATTGGCAGGATTCAGAACCACAATAACGCCATCACATACAAGATAACGTTTCTGCACTCTCTGGTTCATGATTTCCATTATAATAAACACTTATATTTGAAAATGTTATATTTGTCAAACATTGAAACAGTCTTCATTATCGTCCGATAATGTCTCGGATGGATGATGAAAGCTGCTTAATTTTAAATGGCTTTTGAATAAATCCATTTCCACCCTTCTCTAATATAGTTGAAACTTGATTATTAATGCTGCAGCCACTTGAGAGAAGAACCTTTGCTGTTGGATTGATCTCTTTTATCCTGTTGAATACTTGTCCACCTTCCATATCCGGCATGATGATATCAAGAATCACAAGCGAAATTTTATCTTTTTTTTGCTTGTAAATATCGATCCCGATCTTTCCGCCCCTTGCAGCAATAACCTTATAACCCAGCTTTTTCAGCATGGACTGGCATACATCGACAACGATATCTTCATCATCAATGAGAAGGATGGTCTCCGTTCCGGTAGCAAGCTCTTCAATCAATATTTCCTCTGACAAATTTTGTTCATCTGTCGCAGGAAAGTAAATATCAAATCTAGCGCCCTCACCCTTTTTACTTTTCACATCAATAAAGCCACCATGGTTTTTCACGATACCAAATGCTGAGGCAAGACCCAATCCAGTCCCCTCCCCCACTTCCTTTGTAGTAAAAAATGGTTCAAATATTTTTTCCATTATTTTTTCATCAATACCAGTACCTGTATCTACAACAGAAATTTTGACAAATTTTCTGGTTAAAAGTCCTAAAAATGCAGCATCGGATTCTGAAAAAGTTATATTTTCAGTTGACAGATAAATATCTCCGCCGGTTTCCATTGCCTGTGCGGCATTAACATATATATTTAACAAAACCAGCTCAATTTGGCCCTGATCCGCTTCAATTGTCCAGATCGATTTTTGATAACTCCCATGTATTTTAATCTCCTTTTTGGACTGACCGAACATTTTTGAAGTGTTTTGTACAATCTCGTTGGCATTGATAGACTTCACTATATATTTCCCGCCTCTTGCAAATCCCAATAACTGTTTTGTTAAATTTGCTCCGTTTTCAACACATCGCTCAATACTTTTCAATTCATCAAAATTTTTTTTGCTCGATTCCTCATCCAAAAAAATAAGAGAAAGGTTGCCCTGTATCCCCATCAATAAATTATTGAAATTATGCGCTATACCACCAGCCAAAGTACCAATTGCATCCATCCGTTCTGTTTGTTCCATCTTGGACTCCAGCTTTTTCTGATTGGTTATGTCACGCAAAAAACTTAAAATTGCAGGCCGACCACCCCAGAAAATAGACACATCATTCATTTCTACCCATAATTCCTCTCCTGCATCGGTAATCAGTCGAAAGGTGCAAATTTCCGGCAGTGTTTCTCCGGATATTCTTTTTAGATGCCTTTCAATGATCATGGCTCTATCGCTTGGATGTATATAGTCAAAGTAAGAGGAAGTCTCCGGACGACCTCCGAGATATCTACCAAGTTCACTCGCTTTAGGATTTGGGAACAGAATCTTTCCATCCTGGATAATAAAAATAGCATCATTGGCATTTTCAGTCAGCAACCGATATTTTTCTTCGGATTCCCGTAAAGCCGCTTCAATCTTTTTTCTTTCCGTAATATCCGTAAGAATCGTAATCAAACACTCTTCATCGCCATACATTATAATTCTTGCTGAGACCAATACACTCAGAAACGCTCCATCCTTTTTTCTACATTTGATCTCAAGACTGCCAACCTTTTGGTCGTTCCGGAGAGTTCTTTTTATGATTTCCCTGTCAGTTGAATCCCCGATAACATCAATATCAGAAATTGTTTTCCCAATGACTTCCTTTTTTGAGAAATCGGTCAAACGGCAAAATGCTTCATTTACATCCAGATATTTCCCATCATGCATACGAATAATCACGATAGAATCGGGAGCTGCCTCAAAGGTTTTCCGATAACGATCTTCACTTTCACGAAGAGCCTTCTCCATGCTTTCACGAGCGGATATATCTTTTTGGAGAAGGTCGTTCGCCGCTTCCATCTCTTTTGTTCTTTCCAAAACTCGCTTTTCAAGATCTTCATTTAATTTAAATAATTCACTGCTTGTATCTTCCAGTTTTTTTCGCAGACAGTTATATGTTTCCGCGAGTAACATAAATTCATCATGGGTATCCAACTTGACATCTGTTTGATACGGATGACTATTCATCTGCATGGACAAGGTTAGCTTCTTGAGAGGGAAAAGGACATTCTTTTTAAACAGGTACTGAAACAATCCATAGAGGATTAGAGTGGAAAGACCGGCAAGTAAAAATTCAAACACACATAACCAGAATGTATTACTCGGGAGTGATGTATTGGTCCGAATCATCATGACGATAATTGAAGATACAACCACAGATATTGATATTGAACAGAGAATAATAATGCGGAACTTTGAGGCAACAGTTTTCGTTTTCATTTCTTCCTTTTCAATCTTTCAGGACTTTTTACAATTGTAAAAGTAAAAAATACAAGAAAAAACCACATAAAGAAACAAAGATTTCGCATTGTTTCCCATATGTGGTTTTATTTTTTTTACTTTTCAAGTGGAGCGGTTATTGATGAATCTGCTCAGCAACCTTATCAACCGATTCAATCATCTCCTGCATGACGTCCTCCAATTCACTTTCAAGTATTCCCATAAATTCAAGAGCTTTCCCTTCAATTTCATAAAACATCGAGTCAAATCCAGTGCCTATACCGCCTTTCATTGCGAG
>CAYTGW010000051.1:0-7051 GCA_964437395.1 uncultured Desulfocicer sp. | reverse complement strand
AATATGAATGATATAAGCAAGCTCATTTTGATTTGATTCCGACGGAAAATGGTGATACCGAATTGCAATGCTTTGACTCTCCGGAATATTCCATTTCTTACATAGATCAAAAGCAATTTCAGCATGATCAAACCCCAAAATCTGTTTTTCGGCTGTTAGATAGGTGTTTCCTTCTCCCTTCAGAAAAGAATCGAATTGATCCTCCCGTTCTTTCACATATTCATCCAGAATCATTTTTCCGCAATCATGCAATAATCCCGCTGAAAACGCATCATTTTCATGTGTTAAATATTTTTTTCTTGCAATTATTTTTGAACCAAATGCGACCGCAAGTGAGTGTTGCCATAGTGAACCAGCTTCAAGTCCATATCCACTTAAAATATTATCAAGCAGACCCGCAGCTCCGACAACACTGATCAGTTCTCCAAGAGCTTCAAATCCTAAAACGACAGAAGCCTGATGAATTGAAGATACCATGCCGCGTAATCCATAATAAGCTGAATTCGCCAGTTTGAGTACACGACCAGCAATCGCCTGATCGGTTTCAATAATCCCGCCTAAATCCTTGAATGTTGATGAGGGGTTTGCCATAATCTCGTTTGCTTTTATCAGAACCTGCGGAAGGGGGGGGAGGTCTATGACAGATCTCATTATTTTTTTTTTCAGTGCCTGGCTGTCCGTTACTCCCTTTTTGGGAGTATCAGTTGGTTCGATAATCGACCTGTTCAGGGCAACTACTGCTTTATCGATCTCGCTTAAATCAATTCGAATCGTGGCTTTACAGGCTGGACAAGGAAAAGCGATCTTCTTCTTTCCTTCTGGAATCTTTTCCTTTGAAATATTGTAAGCTTGAGGACAATTCGGGCATTTAATTTTCATAATTCTCTTTTCAATAAAAATCGTTGAAGAACATCTGCTCTTCCTATAACAAATACAGTGAATAGGAATCGTTACTATACTTTTGGGAAAGAAACTTGTTCAGGTAAGCTTTTCCGATTTTATGCATGCTATCTGAAATCGATTTCTGAGTTAAATGATTCGGTATGATGGATTTATTATATATTATCATAAATATAAAATCAAGCTGTCAGAACCCTCTTTAAATACTGTCCAGTATAGGATTTCTGATTTTCAACAATCTGTTCCGGAGTTCCAACACATATCACCTCCCCCCCCTTATCTCCGCCATCCGGTCCCAAATCAATGATATTATCTGAATATTTGATGACATCCAGATTATGCTCGATAACAATTACCGTATTTCCTGCTTCAACCAATCTTTCAAGAACCCCGAGTAACTTTCTGATATCATCCGTATGAAGCCCTGTCGTTGGCTCATCAAGAATATATACTGTTTTTCCTGTGCCTTTTTTGCTTAGCTCTTTAGCCAGTTTTACACGTTGAGCCTCACCTCCGGACAATGTTGTTGCAGGTTGACCGATCTTTATATATCCAAGCCCTACATCAAATAGTGTTTGTAACTTTGATCTGATATTTCCAATTTTTCCCAAAAATATAAGTGATTGATTCACTGTTAAGTCAAGCACTTCTGTAATATTTTTCCCCTTATACTTAATCTCAAGCGTTTCACGGTTATACCGTCTTCCTTTACAGACATCACATGCTACATAGACATCCGGCAAAAAATGCATTTCAATTTTAATAATACCATCTCCGCTGCACGCTTCACATCGTCCACCTTTGACATTAAAGCTGAAACGCCCGGGCTTGAATCCCCGCATTCTTGCTTCCGGAGTTTTTGCAAAAATCTCACGGATAAAAGAAAAGATTCCTGTGTATGTTCCAGGGTTGGAACGAGGTGTTCTGCCAATGGGTGATTGGTCGATGTGAATCACCCTGTCAATATATTCAATACCCTCGATTTTTTCATAACAACCTGCTGTAATCTTTGCCTGATAAAGCTTCTGCGAAAGAATGCGATACAAGGTTTCCAATACCAGGGTAGACTTTCCTGATCCGGATACACCGGTAACACAATTAAAACATCCAAGTAAAAATTCAACATCAATATGTTTCAAGTTGTTGGCGCAGGCACCTTTTATAACAATTTTTTTACCATTTCCATTGCGTCTCTTCACCGGCGTTGGGATTTTCATTCTTCCGGATAAATATTTTCCGGTCAATGATTCTGCATGAGTAAGAATTTCATTCGGGGGTCCTGAAAATACGACCTGTCCACCATTCATGCCTGCTTCAGGCCCCATATCAACAACATGATCGGCTGCCATGATCGTATCCTCATCATGCTCCACGACAAGAACAGTGTTGCCAAGATCACGCATATTCATCAGCGTCTGAAGAAGCTTCTGGTTATCTTTTTGATGAAGCCCGATACTTGGTTCATCTAATACATATAAAACACCAGTCAACTTTGAACCAATCTGAGTGGCAAGCCTGATCCGCTGACTCTCCCCGCCGGAAAGAGTGGATGCAGTTCTGTGGATGGTCAGATACGGTAGACCGACATTGATTAAAAATCCAAGCCTCTCCCGGATCTCTTTTAATATTTTTTCAGCAATAACCGCTTTTTTGCCGGACAGTTCCAATTCGTTGAAAAACTCAAATGCTTTTTCTACTGTCATGGATGAAATTTCGGATATCGTTAATCCACCTACTTTTACAGAGCGACTGGATTGATTTAAACGACTTCCGCCACAATCCGAACAAAGCTTGAAATTCATATATTTCTTTATCTCTTCCCTGACCTGAAATGAATCTGTCTCCTTATAGCGTTGCTCCAGAAGCGGTATGATCCCTTCCACTTTTTTCCGATAAATAATACGCCGATTATTTTCCTCAAAATAAAAAGGAATGGTTTCATCGCCTGATCCCCCAAAAAGCACTTTTTTAAATCCCTCAGGCAGTTCTTTGAATGGTGTATAAATATCAACCCCAAAATGGATGGTAAATGCATCCAAAAATTCTGCAAACTGGACAGAACTCTTGTTTGACCAAGGTAAAACAGCTCCTTCACGTAGAGATAGTTCCGGATTCGGTACAATCAAATCCGGATCGAATTCAGTGATTGCTCCAAGCCCGTCGCACTTTGGGCATGCTCCTTGCGGTGAATTAAAAGAAAAACTGGCTGGTGTGAATTCAGAATAACTTACTCCGCAGTCCACACATGCAGATTTTTCACTGAAAAAAACGGATTCCCCATCGATTACCTTGACGATCACTAGACCTTCAGACTGTGCCATTGCGAGTTCCAATGAATCTGCCAATCGATTTCGAATATTTTCTTTCAGAATCAGACGGTCTACAACGACATCAATGGAATGTTTCTTTTGCTTATCCAGTTTGGGCACAGTTTCAATATCATGGATCTGTCCATCCACTTGAATACGTGCGAATCCGTCCATCTTCAGTCTGGCCAACAACTTTTCATGGGTACCCTTTTGTTCTTTTACGATAGGTGCAATGATGAGAATCTTTGTCCCGGTCTCCATTCTTGTCACGGATTCGATGATCTGATCAATTGTCTGAAAAGCTATGGGCAGGCCGCATTGATAACAATAAGGAGTTCCGATTCTGGCAAAAAGCAAACGAAAATAATCATAAATTTCAGTCACCGTTCCAACAGTAGATCTTGGGTTATGACTTGCTGTTTTTTGTTCGATAGCTATCGCCGGCGAAAGCCCCTCGATCATATCAACATCCGGTTTATCCATTCTTTCTAGAAATTGGCGGGCATATGTGGAAAGAGATTCCACATATCTGCGTTGTCCCTCTGCATACAGGGTATCAAAAGCAAGGGTTGACTTCCCCGACCCGGAAAGACCGGTGATAACGATGAGCTTCTCACGAGGTAAATCCAGATTGATATTTTTAAGGTTATGCTGCCGTGCACCTCGAATTGTTATTTTATCGGATCTCATTAACGACTTCTGCCTTTCATAACATTGTTGGCGTGCATTGCAGCCATTCGTATTGCTTCAATCATGCTGCCGGGTTCTGCTTTACCGGTTCCGGCAATATCATAGGCAGTTCCATGGTCAACAGATGTTCGAATAACCGGTAACCCCAGGGTAGTATTCACACCATCCATAAAATGAATCAGTTTGAACGGTATCAAACCCTGATCGTGATACATACAAACTACTGTATCAAATTGTCCATTTATCGCCTGATAAAACACCGTATCCGGAGGAAATGGCCCAGAGATGTTCCATCCCTGACTACGGGCCTGACGAATAGCAGGAATAATTATCTCTTGCTCCTCTGAACCAAAAAGGCCCTGCTCTCCGGCATGTGGATTTAAACCGGCAACGGCAATGCGGGGAAACTGAATTCCAAACCGGGATTCCAATGACAAGTGAGTAATCTCGATGGTATTGAAAATCTTTTCAACTGAAAGAGATGCAATTGCGTCTTTCATGGATTGATGTATGGTGACAAGAACAACGCGCAACCGATTTCCCGCCATCATCATCACATATTTCTCAGTGCCGGTTCTCTGAGCCAGCAATTCCGTATGTCCAGAAAATGGGCTTCCAGCCATTTTCATGGCAAGCTTATTGATTGGGCCTGTTACAAATGCGTCTATATTCCTTTCAATTGCTAAATCAACGGCTGTTTTGATGTATTCAATCATTGCAAGGCCTGTAATCCGGTTCGGCAATCCCCATTTAATATCTTTGGTATCCACGTCTGTCCGGCTGATCAGATCAATCGTTCCATAAAGAAAATTTCCATCTTCAGGAACCGTTATTGGATTGAAAACAACCTTTACATTCAATGCTTTTGAAACCCTTTCCAATACATTCGAATCCCCTATCACAACAGGACGACACCATTTATAAACAGATTCATTTTGTAAAGACAGTAAGAGAATTTCAGGTCCGACTCCGACAGGGTCACCCATGGTAATACCCACTATTGGTTTATATTCATTCACGATTCGTCCTTTCTGATGATAACGGATAATAGAAATCAAAGAAGATAACATGTTACCGGGCATTTGTTTTTTTTTCAAATGCAATCCTTGATTCCCCTTTGGAAAAATGAGTCTCTTTGAAGCGAAAACCTTACTACTGCTATCTCTCCTTTGTTGATAAATTGTTCATAACTATATGCTTATTAACCAATCATTTTTCTGCAAGACAGGTTGAAATTAAGGAGGAAAACCTTGAAAAAAAAGTTTCTATTATTTTAAAAACTCAAGGAAATCGTAGAAATCGAAAGATTTTAAAAGAAATGATTTCTTTTCAAAATCATTGAATAATCTTTTATATCCTTAAAATGCTTATAGAAAAAATCACTTATAAAATAGTTGTATTTCAAAATAGTTGTTCTGTTTTTACAATAATTTTTAAATATTTTCAATATGTTATTTGATTACAACAATTCATAGTCAAATACATACTAAACAGTGTTCATCACATTTGACGGCCAAACTGTTATAGGCTATTGCTTGCCAAACTGATTTTCAAGTGATTTCTAATAATTTGAAGTAATCCCTGCAAAAACCGAATCATTCAGTATAAGTATCGTTACTAATTAAATATTAATATTATTCTAACTGTTTTTGACCAGGCAATACATGGAAATAGGTTGGCGAATATGGAATTGATATGGGAAAAAGTCAAAACTGTTATTAAGACCCGGATACCAGGTCACATCTATAAAATGTGGATCGAACCACTTGAATTTCGCGATGCTCAAGATGGCAACATCATTATTGCCTGTCCAAATCTAAAAAAAAAAAAAAGAGTTCAGGAGAACTATAAATCTCTTATCGAATCAGAATTCAAAACTATTTCCGGAAGTACATTTACATTAGATTTCTCTGTTTCAGATACGAAAGAAAATACAAAAAGAAAAAAAAGTGGCGCTTATACCGCATCTTTTCAAGATCTTGAAAAATCAGAAGACAAACAAAAATTTTTACCCAAGTTAGGATTTCAATCGCCTATAGGCCGACTTCTCCGAAAAGACTATACTTTTGATAATTTTGTCGTTGGTCAAAGTAATGATTTTGCATATTCTGCTGCTTTATCTATGGCATCAAATCGATATGGCACACAGAACTCACTATTCTTATTGTCAAAAACAGGTATGGGCAAAAGTCATCTTTCACAAGCTGTTGGCCATCAGATTCTTTCTTCAAAACCAATGGAAAGAGTCTACTATATTACTGCTGAAGACTTTACGAATGAAATGATTCACGCCTTCCGGCATGACTCGATAAGTCGGTTTAAAGAAAAATACCGCAATAACTGTGATGTTCTTCTTCTGGAAGATATACACTTTCTTTCCGGAAAAGAACGTACCCAGATTGAACTCGCCCTGGCATTAGACTATCTATATGAGAATAATAAAAAAATAATTTTTACGAGCTGCTGCCTCCCAGGTGATATACCAAAACTTAGTGAGCAACTGAGTTCAAGGCTTTCCTGTGGACTGATTTCAAATATTGAGCCGCCCAATTTTTCAACAAGAGTGCGGATATTACAAAAAAAGTCCAAGGCAAAAGGCATCCATATTCCGGATGATGTTACAGATTATCTGGCAGATGAACTTTCAGATAATGTCAGACAGCTTGAAAGCGGCCTGATTGGTGTTGCGGCGAAATCATCTCTTTTGGGCAAACAGATCGATCTCAACCTGGCCAAAAGTGTTGTTCAAAACATAACCAGACTCAGTAAAACAATAACTCTTTCTGTGATAATTAAACTTGTCTGTAAAGATTTCAAAGTTTCTGAAAAGGATATTATCTCACGTTCCAGAAAACAGAGCATCGTTATCCCCAGACAAATATCGATGTATCTGGCACGGAAATATACGCAACAGCCTCTTCAGGCTATTGGAAAAACTTTTAACAGACAACATGCCACAGCAATTCATTCAATCGGGGTTATTGACCAGGAAATGAAAAAAAATGGTCCGATTAAAAAGCAGGTTGAATACTTTTGCAAGAAACTGGATGATGGCAATTTTTAAAAAATGAGCCAATTTCAAAACGATTATAAAGCA
This sequence comes from uncultured Desulfocicer sp., assembly GCA_964437395.1. Lineage (GTDB taxonomy): Bacteria > Desulfobacterota > Desulfobacteria > Desulfobacterales > SURF-7 > QZKS01. Next base: position 55 of record CAYTGW010000051.1, on the reverse strand, counting down.
TCACACCGGCGAAAGTCAGTGCCCAGAAAAGAGCCGAAAATACTGGATAGCGCTA
>CAYTGW010000050.1:0-22216 GCA_964437395.1 uncultured Desulfocicer sp. | reverse complement strand
TTTTGTTAAACTGAAGATACTATATATTAATTACTGTTTGATTGCAACTTGGTATAAAAATTATAGATCGGTTTCGAAAAACAACTTTACTTATTGAATCACCTGGTATAAAAAGAATTTTTTTGTTTAAGATGCCTTTTAATGGATATGGGCTAAGGAGATAAAAACAATGTCAAAAATGTGTGCAATCTGCGGAAAAAAACCAATGGTTGGCAATTATGTCAGTCATGCTCATAATGTGAATAAGCGTAAATTCAATCCGAATTTGCAACAAGTGAGAGCGGTTATCGAGAACGGCAGTATTAAGAAAATAAGTGTATGTACCAATTGCATTAAATCAGGAGCGGTTGTCAAGGCTCCGTAAATGCATCCAGCCTCTTAACATCCTGAACAAATTTTATCTTCCGTAAAGAAGCTAAAACTTTTTTTAAATGGTCGGTGCCTTCCACAGCAATCGTGAAAAAGGTATCGACCATTTTATTTTCCTTGGTTTCCGTATGTGCCTGGAGGATGTTTGCGCTGTTTTTGCTGATCGCAGCAGTGATCTCGGCAAGCAGGCCAAAACGATCATAGGATCGGATACAGATCCTGACAGGGTAGGTGTCGGAAATATCACCTGCCCAGGCAACAGCGATCTGCCGTTCCGGGGTCATTTGCAGTGCATTGATGCAGGTTGTCCGATGTACGGTTACGCCCTGGCCTCTGGTGATATATCCTGTAATCTTGTCTCCGGGGACCGGCTGGCAGCATTTCCCGAACTTGACCAGAATATCATCCAGTCCTTTAACGATAACACCATCATGGGCTTTCTTTTTTCGAACCCTTCCAATAATCTTATCGATAATGGAGATATCGGATTTTTCAATATTTTCATCTGTTTTCGGTTGAAATTTCCGGACAATCTGCAGCGGAGTAATTTTTCCGTATCCAACCTCTGCAATCAGATCGTCTATGGATGAGAAACCAAACTCTTTTACAACATCATTCATCTCTTCAGACCGCATCAGATTATTAAAATTAAGGCGATATTTTCGAAATGCCTTTTCGCACATCTCCCGTCCAAGAGTGACGCTCCGGCCTTTTTCCTGTGTCCGGATCCACTGCCGTATTCTGGACTTGGCTTTTACTGTTTTGACAAAATTCAGCCAGTCTTTGCTTGGGTTGTGGCCTTTGGATATGATTACCTCAATGCTGTCACCTGTTTTCAGTTCATACTGCAAGGGAACCATGCGCCCGTTCACCTTTGCTCCTGTACACTGACTGCCGACCTCAGAATGGATTTGATAGGCAAAATCGATAGGCGTTGCACCTTTGGGAAGGGTTTTAATCTCTCCCTTGGGTGTAAAGACATAAACCTCATCCGGGAACAGGTCGATTCTTACGTTTTCCATGAATTCATCCGGATCCCTGTAATTTTCCTGATTTTCAACAAGATCCTGAATCCAGGCAAAGGTTTTTCCGGTTTTTTCATCAACGCTTCTGCCTTCCTTATAACTCCAGTGAGCAGCAATACCGGATTTTGCGACCTTATCCATTTCCTGAGTACGGATCTGAAGCTCCATCCTTTCCCCAAAGGGGCCGATCACTGTTGTATGAAGGGACTGATACATATTCAGTTTGGGAACAGCAATGTAATCCTTGAATTTTTTTGCAATGGGTTTCCACAGCGAGTGCAGCAGGCCCAGGGCTTCGTAACATTGGGGAATGGTTTCCAGTATGATCCGGAAGGCAATGATGTCATAGACCTCTTCAAATTCAAGGTTCTGTTGTATCATTTTCTGGTAGATACTGTAGAATTGCTTGTACCGGCCACTGACCTCGCATTTCAGGTTTGCCGTATCCATTTTATGCTGGATATAGGATTGAATGGTTTCGATATACTCTTCCCGTTCTTCTTTATCCTTTTTAATAAAGGTTTCGATTTTTTCATATTCTTCCGGAATGACATACTGAAAGGCGATGTTTTCAAGCTCCTGTTTAATCCAGTAAATTCCGAGTCTGGCTGCAATGGGTGCATAGATATCCAGCGTTTCCTGGGCAATTTCAATCTGCTTCTGACGATTCGTATGATATTGAAGTGTCCGCATGTTATGAAGCCGGTCTGCTAGTTTGATCAGAATCACACGAATATCATCAGCCATGGCCAGGATCATTTTTCGAATGTTTTCTGCCTGACGGGCTTGTGAATTGTCAAAGGAGAGGGTACTGATTTTGGTAACACCGGCAACAATATGTTCGGTTTCCGGCCCGAACATTTCACGAATCTCTTCCGGTGTGGCATGGGTATCTTCCACAACATCGTGCAGCAGGCCGGCTGCAACGCTAACACTGTCCAGCTTCATGTCTGATAAAATTCCAGCCACCTCAAGGGGGTGGGACAGATAAGGCTCTCCGGAAAGCCGCATCTGTCCGGCATGGACACGAGCAGAGTAGACATATGCCCGATCAATGATATCCAGGTCAGCCTCTGGAAAATATTCAGCAACCTTCTCTAAAATATCGGTTATACGAATCATAGCTATGAATTTTGTCAGACCTTCCTGATAAAGAAAGAGGGTCCTTGGACGGGCATCAATTAATATGCTTTTGCAAATACAACCCGTTTATGGCTCGGTTTTCCGCACCAGATACATTTGCCGGCTTCGGTTTTTGTATCAAAGGGGATGCACCGAATGGTTACTTTCAGGTCTTCTTTAATTGTTGATTCACATGGGTCATCACCACACCAGTGGGACAGGGCAAATCCGCCATGAATTTCCGGTTTTTCCGGATTTTCAGGAGAATAGAAATCGAGAAACGCATCTTTACTATCGATTTGAACAGTGTGTTTGTTTCGAAATTCCAATGCCCGTTCAAACAGATTTTTTTGAATGTCATCCAGAATATCATTGAGTTGAGCAAGGAACTGTTCTTTTGTAATGGATGATTTTTCCGAAGGGCTTTTATCCCTTCTGGCTACAAAAACAGAGTTGTTTGCAATATCCCGGGGACCGATTTCCACACGAAGGGGGATGCCTTTTTTGATCCATTCCCATCCTCTGGCTCCGCCGATGTCTCTGGCATCGATCTCCACATCAAGCTTTCGGTCGCCGTATGATTTTTCCCGAAGTGCCTTTGCCAGATTGTCCGTATACTCCATGACTGACTGGCGATCCTTATCTTTGCGAATGATCGGTAGAAGAACAATATGGGAGGATGCGATTTTGGGTGGAAGGATAATGCCGTCATCATCACCATGGCTCATGATTACCCCACCGATCATGCGGGTGGACACCCCCCATGAAGTGGTCCAGGCATATTCTTCAATTTCCTGCGCAGATTGAAACCGGATACCCGAGGCTTTGGCAAAATTTTGTCCAAGGAAATGGGAGGTGCCGGTTTGAAGAGCCTTGCGATCCTGCATCATGGCTTCAATACAAAGGGTCTGAATCGCTCCCGGAAATCTTTCAGCAGCAGTTTTTTCCCCTTTAATGACCGGCATAGCAAGGTATTCTTCGGCAAACCGGCTATATATATCCAGCATCAATTGGGTGCGTTCACGAGCTTCTTTCATTTCCGCATGTGCGGTATGGCCTTCCTGCCATAAGAATTCACTGGTTCTTAAAAATGTTCGCGTACGCATTTCCCATCGAACCACATTTGCCCATTGATTGATCAGGACCGGAAGGTCTCTGTAGCTGGATATCCATCGGGAAAAAGAGTCGCCGATGATTGTTTCGGAGGTGGGGCGCACAACCAGAGGCTCGGTCAGTTTTCCGGCAGGAACCAGTCCTCCGTCAGCTCCCTTTTCCAGTCGATGATGGGTTACAACTGCGCATTCCTTTGCAAAACCTTCCACATGCATGGCTTCTTTTTCCAGAAAACTTAATGGGATAAACAAAGGGAAATACGCATTTTTCACACCGGTTTGTTTAAACATTCCGTCCAGTGTTCTCATGATGTTTTCCCATAAAGCATACCCCCATGGTTTGATCACCATGCAACCCCGGACCGGGGATTTGTCCGCCAGGTCGGCTTCTTTTATAACTTGCTGATACCACTCAGGATAGTCCTCAGCTCGGGTTGGCGATATTGCGGTTTGTATTGGATTTCCCATTTTTCTCCTCATGTAACATTACCGGCATTAGCCGAATGGATTCTTGATTGTGAATGAAAAGCAGCAATGCCATATGACCGATGGCACAAACGAATGTATACTACCATGGTTTTTTTTAAAAAAGAACTGTTATTCAAGGCTCTGAGGCAATTTATGTTCTGAGCCAATTTCAAAAGTCTGTTGTTGTAGTTCCGGCGAAAGCCGGACACGAAGTAAAGCGTAACACTATCCAGTATTTTCAGTTCTTTTCTGGACATCGGCTTTCGCCGGTGTGACGCTTTTCAATCGTTTTGAAATTGGCTCTTCTGTCTGATTTTTTTCATATTCGGAAAAGGCGTCCAGAAGGATCTCCACCAGTTTTTCCTGGGGGAACTTTTTAATGACTTTTCCTTTTTTAAAAAGAATTCCAATACCATCGCCACCGGCAATACCGATATCCGCTTCTTTTGCTTCGCCCGGTCCGTTTACTACACAGCCCATGATGGCGATTTTAATGGGCAGGGTTGAAAACATCACCGCCTTTTCAATTTTTTCAGCTATATCAAACAGGTTGATATTGCATCGTCCACAGGTCGGGCAAGAGATAATCTCCGGTCCCCGGCGGCGGATCTCCAGGGCTTTTAAAATTTCATATCCCACCCGTATTTCCTCGATTGGATCGCGTGTCAAAGAAACCCGGATGGTATCTCCGATTCCTCGGGACAGGATCATTCCAATACCCAATGAAGATTTTACAATTCCGGCATAGAGGCCACCGGCCTCTGTTACACCCACATGAAGGGGAACATCGGTTTTTTCAGAAAGAAGCTGATATGCATCTACCGTCCGGATTACATCCGATGCTTTTATTGAAATTTTAATTTGTGTAAAGTTCAGGGTTTCCAGTATCGAAATGTTTCGTAAGGCACTCTCAACCATGGCTTCCGCAGAGGCACCGCCATATTTTTCATACAGATCTTTTTCCAAAGATCCGGCGTTCACACCGATCCGGATGGGAATGTTGTTGTCGTTGGCAACATCCACGCCCGCTTTGATTTTTTTTTTTGCTGCCGATATTCCCGGGATTGATTCTCAAGCCGTCTGCACCGGATTGTGTTGCCTGGATTGCCAGGCGGTGATCAAAGTGGATATCTGCGATAATCGGTATGGAGATCTGTTTTTTGATACTCCGGATGGCCAGAGCCGCCTCCTGATCTGGTACAGCTACTCGGATGATTTCACATCCGGCTTTTTCCAGGCCTCTTATCTGGGCTACAGTCGACTCCACATTCTGGGTATGGGTATTGGTCATGGACTGGATGGCGATGGGAGCCAGTCCACCGATTGGAATATTCCCAACCAGAATTTGTCTGGTTTTTTTCCGTTTGATTTGAAATGGTTCTACGATCATAGAAGGTCTGCCTGTTTTTGATTCCGGATAAATGGATTATTTTGAACCTAACAAACAGATAATGTTTGTTCAACCCCAATCTCCATTTTATCAAGAGTTGTATTTTTTTAAAAATTGCTATATAAAAAAATCTCTTCATGTGCCATTTATTTCATAATGTCTTAATCAAAACAGCCTTTCAAAAAAAACCGCAACAAGATATTATTATACGATTTCAAGAATGTGAACCAAAGAGGAGACAGAAGATGAGAGAGCCCAAATCAAAAGCCCAGGAAAAAGAATATCATTCTCAGGATCAGTTGGACCCGAAGATGCGGGATTGTATTTTCGAATATTCAAGAGATGGAGAGCTCCCCTGTGTGGTTGCATTTCAACTGGTTGAAAACAGGAGTATGTCTGCGGATGAGATCGGGAAGTATATGGATCGTATGAAGATCAAGCTTGTAAAATGTCAACTCGGCCTTTTTGGATACCATCCGGTGGGAAAAATTGTTACCAAAGGAGAGCTGGTTGATGAACCTCTGAAAAAAGCCATATGTCAGAAAATCATGGATAAGAGGATTTCCTGCATCGATGTTTGGAAGATTGCTTCAGAATTTGGAATCGGAAAATTGGCTGTCAGCAATGCCTGTGAAACCTTATCGATTAAAATCAATTCATGCCAATTGGGGGCATTTTAATTGACTATTTCGCATAAAAGCAATCTGATTTTAACAAATCCAATTGCGTATGCTGTTTTTTTATTTGTTCTTCTGATCGGGATGTCCGTGCTTTTTTTATCCAGGGAACAGTTATTCGGGCCGGATGTTCTGGACAGGATAATGGATAAAGGCGAGATTATCGTCATCACAAGGAACAATGCCCATTGTTATTATATCGACCGGGATCAAGCAATGGGGTTTGAGCATGATCTTGTAAAGGAGTTTTCAGATTATCTGGGCGTGAAACTGAAAATCATTATTGCTCAGGAATGGGATGAAATGGTTTCCAAGCTGTTGACGGGGGATGCCCATATTATTGCGGCAAACTTTCCGATCAATCCAAAATGGGAAACTATCATCCGGTTTTCAGATGAATACATGTCGATTCAGCAGCAGATTATTGTGAATCGGGATAACGCTGAAATTAAAAATATCAAGGATCTGGCCGGGAAAAAAATTCATGTCCGCAAAGGAACCGCGTACCAGGCACAACTGGAAGATCTGCAAAAACAGGGAATGCAGATTGAGATTGAGGCGCTGGAAAATATTCCCACTGCGGAATTGATTCAAAAGGTTGCCAGAAGGGAGTTTGAAGTCACCATTGCCGATAGCAATGTGGCTATGCTGAACCGCCGGTATTTTCCCCAGGCGGTCATGCGGGATGCGATCGGTGAAAAACAATCTCTTGCCTGGGCAGTTCGTCCAGATGCGGATAAGCTTCGTGGGAAAATTAATGAATTTGTCATCAAAATAAAGAAAGATGGCATTTTTGAGCAGATTTATAATCGATATTACACGGATATTGAACAGTTTGATTACATTGACCTGCAAACCTATCATCGGAGGCTGCAATCCAGGCTTCCCAGGTTTATTGCCACAATTAAAGAGGCAGCATCAAAATATGGTTTTGACTGGTGTGTGATTGCAGCCCTGATTTATCAGGAATCCAATTTCGAGGAGTGGGCAAAAAGTCCTGCCGGGGCGTATGGTCTGATGCAGCTTACCCAAAGAACCGCAGACAGTTATGAGGTGAAAGATCTTTATGACCCGAAGCAGAATATCCATTCGGGTGTCCGGTATTTAAAAAAATTATATGATCTGTTCCAGGAGTCAGAGGGGGCAGATCGATTGTTCATCTCTTTCGCTGCATACAATACCGGTCAGGGGCATATCCGGGATGCTCAGCGTCTGGCTAAAAAATTAAACCTGGATCCGAATAAATGGGCATCTCTCACCAAAACCCTCCCCTTGCTCAGGGAGTGGGAATATTTCAAGGATGCCCGGTATGGATATTGCCGGGGAAATGAACCGATTCAGTATGTCCGGCAGATCATGATCTATTATGATATTCTGCGGCATCGGCGGCTGGAGTATGAGTCATCGCCATCCGATCTTCCGCCCCGGATATGATCCCAATCTTTTACTCTATGAAATCCGGACAAACGGATTATACTTTTTTTCCTTGCCGATAGTGGTTTGAGGCCCATGACCGCAGTATACCCTTGTATTGTCATCCAGCAGGAAAAGTTTCTTTTGTATACTTGAAATCAAGGTATCATAATTTCCCCCTGGTAAATCGGTTCGTCCGATGGAGCCGGCGAAAAGGGAGTCCCCTACAAAAACATGTCCATGGGTATAAAAAGAAACCCCTCCCGGAGAATGTCCGGGCGTGTGGATCACTTTTAGTGATTGTTTCCCAAAGGAGATGATATCCCCGTCTGCCAGTTCCTTATCTGCATCCGGAGAGTTTTGAGCATAAAGGCCGAATGAAGCGGCCGCCATGGACAGGTGACTGAGCATGGGGGCATCCAGGGGATGGATCATCAGATCCGCTCCGGTTACCTCTTTCATTTTTCCGTTTGCACCCACATGGTCAAAATGTCCATGAGTGTTTAAAATATGCTTGACTGTCAGTTGGGAATTTGCCAGCGCGAGCAGTATTTTATCCGATTCATCACCCGGATCGATTACAACGGCCTCTCCTGTTTCATCACATCCAACAATAAAGCAGTTTGCCATGATCGGTCCAACGGCCAGTTCCTTAATAATCAAATCAACCTCCTGTTGAAAATATGTTGTCCGAAGATTATCGGTTTTTTGCCTGTTCAATCAATTCAAGGATACTGGTAACCTTGTCCTTGTGTTTCTGGGCCAGCAGTTCCTGGAAATCTTCTGTGGAAAGGGTTTTTTCCAAGTAACTTTTGATATCAAAAAATTCCCACCAGCAGTCAAGCACCTTTCCGCAGGGGCGGTTTTTTTCATTGCATGTTATGCAGTATGAAAGGTGAACCGAGCTACCCAGCCTTGGGTAGCGCCGGTTTTGATTTTCGATTTCTGGTTCCATCGTAACGTAACAAACCAGGAGCCACCATTTGCAAGTCTCCCGGTTCTCGGATTACCGGCTTTTGATAATTGCCGGTTTCGGGAAATCGGCAAATACTTTTTCCGAAGCAAGCATTTCAGCTTCAGACAGCTCAAAATTGCTCAGTTGATTGGACAGATACTTGTCATAAGCCATCAGATCCAGCAGGCCGTGTCCGCTCCAGTTGAAGAGGATCACTTTTTCTTTTTTCTCTGCCTTGGCTTTCAAAGCTTCGTCTATAACACATGCAAGAGCGTGGTTTGTCTCAGGAGCAGGGATCATTCCCTCTGATCTTGTTACGATAATTCCGGCTTTGTAAGCATCTAGCTGTGTCACGGCCTTGGGTTCAATCAGACCTTCCATAACCAGTTGACTGACAGTCGGTGCCATTCCATGATATCGCAGACCACCGGCATGGAAGGGCGGCGGAACAAAGGCATGCCCCAGGCTGTGCATGGGCAGAAGCGGAGTATAACGAGCGGTATCCCCATGGTCGTAAACAAAAGGTGCCTTGGTCAAGGTCGGACAGGCTGCCGGCTCGACTGGATATATTTCTATCTTTTTCCCATTAATTTTGTCCAATACAAACGGGAAGGCAATACCGGCAAAATTGCTTCCGCCCCCTGCACATCCGATTACGATATCCGGATAGACTCCGATTTTTTCAAACTGTTTTTTGGCCTCAAGGCCGATGATGGTCTGGTGAAGCATGACATGGTTTAAAACAGATCCAAGCGAGTAACGGGTTTCACCGGATTCATCGGTTACAGCCGCTTCAATGGCTTCGCTGATCGCGATTCCAAGGCTGCCCGGAGTATTGGGATCTTTTTGAAGGGCATCCCGACCTGCTTTGGTTTCATTGCTCGGACTCGCCACACATTTTCCTCCCCATGCAGCCATCATGGATTTCCGATATGGTTTCTGGTCAAAGCTGACACGCACCATAAACACTTTGCATTCAAGTCCAAACTGGGAACAGGCAAAAGACAAGGCACTTCCCCATTGTCCTGCACCGGTTTCCGTCGTGATCCGTTTGATTCCAAATTCTTTATTATAGTATGCCTGGGGAACGGCAGTATTTGGTTTATGACTTCCGGGAGGGCTTACGCTCTCATTTTTGAAATAGATTTTAGCAGGGGTACCCAGCGCTTTTTCAAGTGAAAGCGCCCTGACCAGAGGAGATGGCCGCCAGATACGGAGAATATTCATAACCGGCTCCGGAATATTGATCCACCTTTCGGTGCTCACCTCCTGCTCGATCAGATTCATGGGAAAGACAGGTGCAAGCGCATCCGGTGTGACCGGTTTTCCATCGGGTCCGAGAGGAGGATTCATTTTAATATCAGCAAGAATATTATACCATTGGCGGGGCATTTCATCTTCACGTAGAAAAATTTTTCTGGCTTCCATTTTTCGCTCCATTTTTTTGATGGTTAACAATTTTTTTGATCGATCATTTTTCGGATACTGTCCAGAATCCCGTTGATAAAGGCTCCGGATTCATCCGTACCATATCTTTTTCCAATATCAATGGCTTCATTGATGGATACTTTTGCAGGGATATCATCACAATGCAGCATTTCATAAATAGCAATCCGCATTACATTTCTGTCCACACAGGATATCCGTTCGATTTTCCAGTTACTGGAAAACTGGTCAATCAGGGAATCAATATAGGTTTTGTGTTCAACAACTCCCTTGTACAGCTTGATGAGAAACGGCTTGGCTTTTTCAGATGGATCAAAATTCTGACAAAAAAGGGAAAACCGTTCATCTGAACTATCATGGCTCATATCCATGTCAAAAAGAGCTTGCATTGCGAACTCTCTGGATTGCCTGCGATTGCCCATTATGATATCCAGTCGACTGAATTCATCAGGTTCGCCATCTCGACTGCCGATATCGCAGCATCCCAGCCTTTGTTTCCGGATTTTGTTCCCGCCCGTTCAATTGCCTGTTCAATGGTATCGGTGGTAACAATTCCAAAGATCACCGGAATCGATGATTCCAGGCTTACGGAAGCAATCCCTTTGGAAACCTCTGCACACACATAATCATAATGTGATGTTGCACCACGGATGACCGCTCCCAAGCAGATAATGGCGTCATATTTTTTCAGTTTCGCCATTTTGGATGCCAATAGCGGAATTTCAAAAGCTCCCGGGACTTTAACGATTTCGATGTCTGTATCTGCTGCGCCACTGCGCAGGAGCGCATCAACAGCTCCTCCGACAAGACGGTCTGTAATGAAGTCGTTAAAACGGCTGACAATGATACCAAATTTTTTACCTTCCGCGACCAGACTAGCTTCAATGATTTTCGGCATTTCTTTTGTTCCTTTTTTTTCAGATGAACACTAGCACCCTTTTTTCTTAAAATCAAAGTTTAACAGATGTCCCATCTTCAGTTGTTTACATTGCAGATATCCGAGATTGTGTTTGTTCGGTTCCACCTCAATGGAAACCTGCTCAACAAGCTTCAGACCATAACCCTCAAGGCCGATCATCTTTTTCGGGTTGTTTGTCATCAGTTTCATTTTTCTGACACCCAGATCAACCAGCATTTGCGCACCGATTCCATAGTCACGCAGATCTGCTTTGAATCCCAGTTTCTCATTGGCTTCAACCGTATCAAATCCCTGACGCTGCAACTCGTATGCCTTGAGCTTGTTCACCAGTCCGATTCCACGTCCTTCCTGACGGAGATACAACAGGACTCCGGAACCTTCTTTATCCATCATTTCCATGGCTTTATACAATTGATTTCCGCAATCGCATCTCAGAGAACCAAAAATATCGCCGGTCATACATTCAGAATGTACCCGGACCAGGATGGGTTTTTCCGGGTCGATCTCGCCTTTTACAAGGGCAATGTGAAGAAGGTCATCCAGATCATTATTATAAGCAATGATCCTGAACTCCCCGGCATGGGTCGGGATCATTGTATCGGCTGCAATGTGTACAAATGATTCGGTTCGGGTACGGTAGGCGACCAGGGCGGCAACCGAACAGATTCCGATTTTATGTTTTTCACTGAATTTTTCCAGGGAGGGCATTCTGGCCATGGTTCCGTCATCATCCATGATTTCACAGATCACACCCGCAGGTCTGAGACCTGCAAGCTTTGCAAGGTCAACCGATCCTTCGGTTTGCCCGATTCGTGCCATAACGCCCCCTTTTTTGGCACGCAGGGGAAACACATGTCCTGGCTGAACCAGGTCTGACGGTTTTGCATCATCGGCAACAGCGGTCAGGATCGCCGTAGCCCGGTCTGCGGCAGAGATTCCGGTGGTTACTCCTTTTCTGGCCTCAATGGAAACCGTAAACCCGGTTTCAAATTGAGATGTATTTTTATTGACCATCATGGGTAATTGCAATTGATCCAGTTTTTCACCGGTCATGGAAAGGCAGATCAGACCCCTGCCATACTTTGCCATGAAGTTGATGGCTTCCGGGGTGATTTTTTCCGCAGCCATGGTCAGATCGCCTTCATTCTCGCGGTCTTCATCATCAACCAGAATGACCATTTTTCCGGCTTTGATATCCTCGATCGCCTCTTCGATTGTAATCACTGGCATTGTTCTACTTTACACTCCTGTAAATATGAATTGTCTGACCCAATGGATCAGGTTATAAATCCGGATTTTTGAAGAAATTCCATATCAATTACTGATTCTTTGGCAGGTTTCTGTTTTTTGCCCTGATCCGGTTTTTGAGAAATGAACCGTTCAACGTATTTACCGATCATATCGGTTTCAATGTTCACCATGGATGCGGATTTTTTGAATCCAATGGTTGTCAGTCCGGCTGTATGGGGGATGATACTGACTTCAAACCCGTCATGATGAACTTCATTGATCGTCAAACTGATACCATCCACTGCAACTGATCCTTTGGGGATCATGTACCGGCTGAGCGATTCGGGGACACGAATGGAAACAATTATTGCGTTGCCGATTGCAGATTTGTGTTGAATGATTCCTGTACCATCAATGTGGCCGGACACAAGATGCCCGTCCAGACGGTCGGAAAGACGAAGCGCTCTTTCAAGATTTACCCGTTCACCGACAACCGCTTTTTGAAAGGTTGTTCTGGAAATCGTTTCCGGTGCAACATCCACTTCAAATCGTTTTCCTTGAATCATCACGGCAGTCAGACACGCTCCGCTGACAGCAATACTATCTCCGACTTTGGTTCCATCCAGATGGAAATCCGATTCAATCACAAATCGTTTCCCTTGTCCGGCAGAACCGATCCCGACAATCGTACCGAGACCTTCTATGATTCCTGTAAACATTTTTCCAGACCTTACGTTTTGCATCATACGGATAATAAATTTCCAACCGTTTCGATATATTTAAAAAACGGAATATCTCTATCCGGGTTTCAAAACAAGAACTATTATAATACCTGTTCGGTCATTTGCCAAGATATCCTTCAATCATAATATCATTTTCAAACCATCGAACATTCATATCTTTTATTTGAACAGCCTGGTTCATTTTTCCCGGGCCCTTGCCTGAGCATAAAGAGAACCCGTCATTCCCACCGAGTATTTTCGGTGCATAAAACAGATAGGCTTTATCAATGATCCCTGCAACCAAGGCAGAATGGATGATTCTGCTGCCGCCTTCAATCAGAAGGCTGGTGATACCCATTTGTCCGAGAACCTGCATCAGGGAACGGAGATCGATTTTTTGATTTGTTTCATCGGCCCGAATAATTTTTACCCCCTTTTTCATCAGGGCTTTCTTTTTATGATCCAAGGCGGATTTCCCGCAGACAATGATGGTATCTGCATCAGAATCCAGTGTCAGCAAACGGGCATTTTCAGGGATGGAAAGCAGTGTGTCCAGAACAATTCTTATCGGATCTTTGCCTTTACTATCCGGAAGACGGGTGGTAAGACTGGGATTATCGGTCCGTATGGTTCCAACACCAACCATGATTGCATCAACCTCATGACGTATCCGATGAACAAAAAGACGGGCGGACTCGCCGGTTATCCATTTTGAATCTCCGGTACGGGTGGCGATTTGTCCATCCAGTGTGGAAGCAGTCTTCAATATGACAAAAGGGAGTTTGGTCCGGCTGAATTTTATGAAGATTTCGTTCAGTTTCCGGGCTTGTTTTTCACAGACATCGCAGGTGACTTGAATTCCGGCATTTCTTAAGCAATCGATCCCTCCGCCGGTAACATCCGGGTTTGGATCGGTCATGGCAATGACCGTTCGGGCAATTCCGGCCTGGATAATTTTTTTTGTGCAGGGAGGGGTTCTTCCGGTGTGATTACAGGGTTCAAGGGTCACATAGAGTGTGGCACCTCTGGCAGCCTGTCCGGCATCATTAATAGCATTTACTTCTGCATGGGCTTCTCCGGCCTTTGTGTGCCATCCTTTGCCCACAACCTGACCATTTTTCACAACAATTGCCCCAACCATCGGGTTGGGAGAAGTGAAACCGCGCCCTTTCTCAGCCAGGGCCAGGGCCATTTTCATAAAATAGTGATCTTCCATTTTGAAAAAACAGGCCATGGCATGAGTATCCGGCCTGATCCTTATTGATTAGACAAAAGGCTTTTCAGTTCTGATACAAAATCATTCACATCCTTGAATTCCCTGTATACGGATGCAAATCTCACATATGCCACATCATCCAGTTCATGGAGCTTCTTCATGATCAGATGACCGATCTGGCTGGAAGGAATCTCTTTTTCTCCGGTTTCACGGAGATCACGCTCCAGATTGTCGATAAACTGTTCGATAACATTCATGCTGATTTTCCGTTTTTCACATGCTCTCTGCATACCGGTGCGGACTTTATCTTTGTTGAAAACCTCGCGGCGCCCATCCTTTTTAATGATCATGATCGGTATCTCTTCAATGTGTTCATAGGTTGTAAATCGCCTGCTGCAGTCAAGGCATTCCCTTCGCCTGCGAATGACATTTCCGTCTTTGCTTAATCTGGAGTCAATTACCTTGTTGTTGGTTTCACCGCAGAATGGACATTTCATGAATTCCTCCCTTACATGCTGGTAGCATCAATCCGTATCAAGTTTTATCAAGTCAACATCTGCATCTTTTAGCATTTGTCTGGACATCGAATCAGCGTATCCTTCCTGGTAAAAAATATTTTTAATTCCCGCATTAATAATCATTTTTGCACATATGGAGCAGGGCTGATTGGTACAGTAGAGTGTGGCGCCTTTAATGGAGACACCGTGAAACGCAGCCTGGATAATGGCATTTTGTTCTGCATGAATTCCTCTGCATAATTCATGTTTTTCTCCGGAAGGCACGTTGAGCTTTTCACGCAGGCAACCTACTTCGCTGCAGTGTTCGATTCCACTGGGGGCACCGTTGTAGCCTGTTGAAAGGATTCTCTTGTCTTTTACGATTACTGCACCAACCGAACGTCTATTGCAGGTGGATCGTTTTGAAACAAGCACGGTTATCGCCATAAAATAGGAATCCCAGTCTGGGCGTTCTTTTTTTTCCATCATAGGATCATCAGACCTCCATGCCCGTATATATGGGAAAAGCGTCGCAGAGTTCCTGAACCCTGCTTCTTGTTTCCCGGATGGTGGTTTCATTCCCCATATTTTTTAATACATCAACAATCAGCCGGGAAACCACTTTCATTTCATGGGTTCCCATTCCCCGGGATGTCAGAACCGGTGTGCCAAGACGGATTCCACTGGTGATGAAGGGTTTTTGGGGGTCAAACGGAATTGCATTTTTATTTACAGTAATGCCGGCTTTTCCCAGTGCTTGTTCGGCATCTTTGCCTGTAATATCCAGACTGGTTAAATCCGCCAGCATGAGATGATTATCCGTACCTCCGGACACCAGTTTTACGCCAAGAGACATTAATTCTTCAGACATTGTTTTTGCATTCTCAACCACCGACCGCTGATAGGCCGCAAACGCTTCTGTTTTGGCTTCTTTTAATGCAACCGCCTTTGCTGCAATGGTGTGCATCAAAGGGCCTCCTTGAATACCGGGAAAGATTTCCTTGTTTAATTGTGAACGGAATTCGTCTTTTGCCAGAATCATCCCGCCTCTGGGGCCACGAAGTGTTTTATGGGTTGTTGTGGTCACTACGTGGGCATGGGGCACAGGGGATGGATGAACCCCTCCGGCTACTAGACCGGCAATATGGGCCATATCGACCATAAAATAGGCATCTACGGAGGCAGCCGCATCTGAAAAAGCGTGAAAGTCAATTATCCGTGAATACGCACTTGCTCCGGCAACAATGAGTTTGGGACGATGTTTTTTCGCTAGTGCAGTCAGTTCGTCATAATCAATAATGCCAGTATCCTGTCTTACCCCGTAATGGACAAAGTGATAAAATTTCCCTGAAAAGCTGACCGGGCTTCCATGGGTGAGATGCCCTCCATGCGCTAGATCCATTCCAAGAACCGTATCACCGGGTTGAAGCAGTGCAAAGTAAACCGCCATATTCGCCTGTGAACCGGAATGGGGTTGAACATTGGCATAGTCTGCATGAAACAATTCCTGTGCCCGTTGAATGGCCAGTTTTTCTGCAGTGTCAACGTGTTCACATCCGCCATAATATCTTTTATCCGGATATCCTTCCGCATATTTATTGGTCAGTACACTTCCCTGTACTTCAAGCACTGCCGGGCTGACAACGTTTTCCGAAGCGATCAGCTCCAGGTTGTTTCGCTGGCGGTTGAGTTCATCTGCAATTGCATCGGCAATCTCCGGGTCTGTCTGTTGTAACGTACGTAAATTCAACTTTCGTATCCTTATTCTAAATATTTTATAATAATTGAAGGCCCTTTTTATGACTGGTATGGAGAAAAAGAGCCTGTACTGTTGTTCAAATCACATCAAACTGGTCAAGTCGTGTCTGATGTCTTCCTCCTGTAAAAGGTGTTTCAAGCCATGTTTTTACAAGTTCGATGGCAAGGGTTTCTCCGATCAGCCGGCCACCCAAAACCAGAATATTGGAGTCATTGTGTTCCCGGCTCATTTTTACAGAAAACAGATCATTGCAGAGAGCTGCACGCACATGGGGAAACCGGTTGGCAACCATGGACATGCCAAGTCCTGTTCCGCATAGCAGGACACCACGTTTGAACTCGCCTTTTGAAACAGCTTTGGCAACCTTAATTCCGTATTCCGGATAATTCACGGAGCTCTGGCTGAAAGTCCCTGCATCCTGAATTTCAATACCTTGTTCAGCAATAAATTTTTTCAGGATTTCCTTTAATGGGAAAGCAGCATGATCGCTGCCAATGATAATCGGAGTTTTGTTTTCTATCATGTTTCCTCACCGGTCAAACCGACCTCAATATCAGGTGATTTTCGGATCGATTGGAAAAAAATGACATCCTTACAGAAACATAAGATTGAATAAATCGTTTTTTCTGTCTAGGAGATCATGAATAAATATACAGTTGACTACTCGCAATAATAAAAATGAAGGGTTTGATCAAGAGACATTTTCATACATATGAATTTATTTTTACTCAAAAATCGGTTTGCAGAGGAACTTTTCATGGATTGTATCGGCTGAGTATGCGGAAATCTATGGAATTGATATCTGATATTGTATTCCGGATTGAAATGAGTTATATTATTCCAATATTTAAACAATCCTCACCTTTTTATTACCCAGAAAAAATTGATCCCAGTCCAATCTATGCTTGAAATGTCCGGTGCAGGAGAATCTGTTTTTTCAGGGTTGATACATCCAGTTATAGCCGGGCATTATGGTTCTGGATGGTATAAGGTCAATTGTTCCGGTAATTTCATTCAGTAAAGGAGGCGGATCATGATCAATCCAAACGGTAGGCGTTCAGGGAATGAACGCCGGTCAGGTAATGATAGACGCTTGACTTTTAATGTGAATCTTACTAATACCTGTTTTCTCGAGCGTAGAAATTTTAACGATCGAAGGACGCAGTTGAACCGGCGCAAGGGATTTGTGCCGGTGAATCAGTGGTGCAGTGTGTTCCTTGGTGTTGAGATCGAGAATAACGTATCGAATAATAGTGTGGCTGAATCCAAACCTGAGTAATCGATTCGATATTTGAAATGATCATTTTTTTGAAAGTTACGATTAATGATAAAAAAAGTAATCTCCGGAGGACAAACCGGTGCGGATCAGGCTGCTCTTGATATCGCCATCAAGCTTGATATTCCGTACGGAGGATGGGTACCCAAAGGACGATTGACCGAAGATGGACCATTGCCGGAAAAATATCGTCTGCAAGAAATGGGTACATCCGGTTATCCGGAACGAACAGAGCAGAATGTGATTGATTCGGATGGAACCCTGATTTTTTCACATGGAGAACTAAGCGGCGGGTCCCGGCTTACCCAGGAACTCGCCGGAAAACACGGGCGATCCTGTTTGCACATCAATTTGAATACAATTAATGCCTTCCATGCTGCACAAAAAATAAAATCATGGACAGTTGAAAACCATATTGAAATTTTAAATGTCGCAGGGCCAAGGGCAAGCAATGACCCTGAAATTTATCAGTCGGTGGCAAATATCCTGGAAGCTTTTTTGTATCTGGATATGATGGGGGATGTGCCGTTTGAGAATGAGGGGAAGCCTGGATATCAAAGCGAAAACCGGAATTTCCGGAATTATCCCAGAACCCTTGAAGAGGCGGTGAACCAACTTTCCAGTAATATGGCGTTGAAAGATAAGGTGACTGTGGCCAATATGACGGAAAGGGAAATGGAGGCTTTATACCCTCGACTGGAAAAATATATTCGTGTGAATTTTGGATTGTTGTCCGGAAATGAGGATCTGATGAGATCGTGTATGGTTGAACTCAATATTAAAAATCCGGATGATCAGGATGCAGTGGAACTGATCCTTAAAGTTTTCTGGAAGAAGTTGCGGGATACCCATCGGCTGAAAATTGTAAAATAAAAATCACGGAACAATCATTCATATTCAGATATCGGATTCAATTGTCCTGGATGTGTTTTATGATATGCCCAAGTTCGGGAAAAATAAGGGTTTTACAGGCAAGCTTGCATGCCTGAATACTTCCCGGTATGCAAAAGACAACCGTATTATTAATAATTCCGGCAGTTGCCCGGGACAGAATGGCTGCGGAATCAATTTCTTCAAAACTAAGCTGTGCAAAGATCACCCCAAATGCTGGAAGCTCTTTTTGAAACAAGGGCTTAACCGCTTCAATGGTCACATCTTTTTTGCTGATTCCTGTCCCACCGGTCAATATGATTACATGGGGAAAGAGGCGGGTCAGTATATCGGTAACTTCGTCTGATATACGATCAATCTGGTCTGGAATAACTTTATGATAAACAACCTGGTGTCCTTCTTTCAAGGCTCTTGTACAAATCCATTTTCCGCTTTTGTCATCCTGCAGGCTCCTTGTTGAGGAAATGGAAATAATTCCGATATTGAGTTTCCCGGGAGTGTTTTTTTTGTGTTCATCTGTTCCCATGAGATTCTCCCTGTTCAATCACGACCAGATCCGTAGAATCATTTTCAACAAGAAGCACATTCACCCGCTCTGGCCGGTTTGTTTTAATAAATTTGCCCACATAGTCCGCCTGGATCGGTAATTCTCGGAAACCCCTATCCACAAGTACTGCAAGTTCAATTCGATCCGGCCTGCCAAAATCAATAACCGCATCCATTGCAGATCGGATGGTTCGTCCCGTAAACAGAACGTCATCAATGATAACGATTTTTTTCCGGTCAATTGAAAATGGAATATCTGTTGCTTTTACGACCGGATTGGAGCCGATCATCGTCCAGTCATCCCGGTACAGGGTGATATCCATGTCGCCGGTCGGCACCTTTGTGCCCTCTGCTTTCAGAATTGCAGCTTGAATTCGTTTGGCCAGAAAAACCCCACGAGTCTGGATCCCAATCAGGGCCAGATTATCCGTTCCTTTATGGGTTTCAAGGATTTCATATGCCATTCGGGTAATAATGCGATCGATATCGCCGGCATCTAAAATAGTGAGACGGTTTCCCATTTTTTTCCCCATTACATTAATACAAACAGTTAATTTGTCTCTTCAGATTCTTTTCTATACCATGAATATATTTGAATTGACACACAAAAGTATTGATCGTAAATACAACTGGAAATTCAGATTTTTACATTTCATGTAAAGGATGGTTGTTTTATATATGAAATATAACTGCACCGGCGTGATTCTGGCAGGTGGGCTCAGCACACGGTTTAATGGGAAAAACAAGGCCCTGCTTCAGATCCAAGGGAAAACAATATTACATTACATTTATGACGTATATAAAGCCTTATTTGATGAAATCATTCTGGTTACAAACAATCCTGTTGAATATCTTGACTGGGATCTTGAAATTGTAACAGATATATTTTCGATCAGAAGTTCAATGACAGGGATTCATACCGGCCTTTTTTATGCAGGCCATCCCTATGCATTTGTTTCAGCCTGCGATACTCCATTTATCAAAAAAGAGCTGGTGGAAACCGTTCTTGAAGGTATGAATGGAAATGCAGAATGGATTATTCCGCAAACAAAATTCGGCCTGGAGCCGATGTGCGCAGTTTATTCAAAACACTGCCTGCAGAATATTGAAACCTGTCTGAACAATGAGAAATTAAAGATTGATAAATGCCTGAGAAAGGTTCCGACAAAAATCATTTCTGAAAAAAAGCTGCTTGAAAAAGATCCGGATCTTATTTCTTTTTTTAATGTCAACACACCGGAGGATCTTTGCAAAGCTGAATCGCTGGTACAAAGAGGACTTTCATGAACCTTAATGCCATCAAGTCAACCGTAACAAAGAAAACGGAATATTACAGATAAAGAGGCTTCTTATGTCGACGTTTACACACCTGGATGACAAAGACCGCGTTCGAATGGTGGATGTCACGGAAAAAAAGCTTACCATGAGAAGTGCGATTGCTCAGGGGATGATTTCTATGAACAAGGACACGTTTGAGAAAATTGAAAACAGGGACATGAAAAAGGGAAATGTGCTGGAGACCGCCAGAATTGCAGGAATCATGGCAGCCAAGAAAACAGCGGAATTGATTCCCATGTGTCACCCGTTAAATATTTCTCATGCGCAGATTGATTTTTTCCCGGATCAAAAGATCTTTTCCATCCGAATTGTTTCAGAGATCCGATTGACCGGGAAAACCGGAGTGGAAATGGAGGCGTTGACTGCTGTTGCGGTTGCTGCGCTAACAATCTATGATATGTGCAAGTCCCATGACAAGAACATGAAAATTTCGGATATTGTTCTTCTGGAAAAGACCGGGGGAAAAAGCGGTATCTACCAAAGGGAGACTTCAAGGTAGTATTTTATGCTGATCCATTCCAATGATATTATCCTCGGAGCGGCTTCATTGATTTTTGGGGCTTTTTGGGGGTTTGTAATCAGCCGGTTCAGATATCGGTCTGAGATTGATCTCCTGAAGGAGATGCTTCAAAAAACAGAACAGGATATGAAAGGTTTGCATGATAATTTTTCGGAGATTTCCGGCGCATATAGGGCTGCTCAGGAAAAAATTCTTATGCTGGAAGAAGTCCGGCAAAGTATGACGGAAACTTTCCGGGGAATTTCTGCGAACACGATTCAGGAAAATAACCGATCCTTTCTGGATTTGGCAAAAGCCACTCTTTCCGAATATGTAACAGCAGCCAGGACGGATTTGGATTCCCGGAGTAAAACCGTGGGCAGCATGATTCAGCCGGTTCGAGAAGCTCTTGACCGGTATGATCAAAAAGTGACTTCCATGGAACGAGAGCGGGAAAAAGCCTATGGCGGATTGTATCAACAGATAGAGTCCCTTGCCGCTTCGCAGCATATTCTTCAAAAGGAAACCGGTAAACTTGCAAATTCGCTTCGGGTACCCCATGTCAGGGGACGGTGGGGAGAGATCACGCTGAAACGTACGGCAGAGCTTTCCGGAATGCAGAACCGGTGCGATTTTGTTGAGCAGCCTTTTTTTCATGGTGAACAGAACAACCAGCGTCCGGATATGGTGGTGCATCTTCCTGGGAACCGTCACCTGGTCATTGATGCCAAGGTGCCTCTTTCTGCTTATCTCGATTCTCTTGAAGCGGAAACAGAGTCGGAACAGGAAATTTTTTTGGAAACGCATGCAAAGCAGGTTCGTGCACACATCCTTTCTCTTTCCAGGAAAGCCTATTGGGAAAGCCTTGAATCCACACCCGAGTTTGTAATTTTATTTATACCAGGAGAAAATTTTTTCAGCGCAGCATTATCCAAAATTCCGGAGCTGATTGAGGAGGGGGTTCAAAAAAATGTTTTGCTTGCAACCCCCACAACGCTTTTGGCTCTTTTGAAGACGGTCGCATACATCTGGAATCAGGAAACGGCTGCTGAGAATGCAAAGACCATACGTGATCTTGGCCGGGAGCTTTATGATCGTCTTGGTTTGATGACAAGCCATCTTGAGCGATTGGGAAGTGATATCGAACGATGTATTGATGCCTATAACCAGACGGTGGGATCATTCAATAACCGGGTGCTGGCATCTGCCCGCAAATTCCCTGAACTGGGGATTCCCATTAAAAATGGAAAAGAGGAGCTTTCGATCCAGACGATCACGGGGGTGCCGAGGAAAGTTCAAAACACATAGAACTTTATTTTCGGATATCATATTTTTTATTGTCAACC
>CAYTGW010000049.1:20969-22296 GCA_964437395.1 uncultured Desulfocicer sp. | reverse complement strand
GCACTGCGTGTCTAGTTTTCGCCGGAACGACAACAACAGACTTTTGAAATTGGCTTATTCATATAGTTGGAAGCAGAGATATTCTTTACAACAGATCAAATGATTGCTTTTTCGGAGAAGCCGGATGCATTCCCGTTCAAAAGAGACGCCTGTCAAAAGTGAAGAAAAATATCGCAACATACTGAATGAAATAGAGGAGGGATATTTTGAAACCGATCTGCAAGGCAACTTTACTTTTTTTAATAGTTCTATGTGCCGGATTCTTGGATATCCTTCTGAAAAATTGCTGGGAGTGAACTATCGGGAATTTACATCAAAACCAACCGCAAAAGAGATGTTCCAGACCTATAATCGAATTTTCCGTACAGGGGAACCGGTCCGGATCGTAAATTATGAAATCAAATCCAAAAATGACAGGCGGGTTGTTGTCGAGCTTTCCTCATCCATGATTCGGGATATGCAAAACAATCCCATTGGATTTCGGGGTATTGTAAGAGATATCACGGAAAAAATACAGGCTGAAGAGGAAAAGGAGCAGCTTAAACTACAACTTCAACAGGCGCTCAGACTGGAGGCTGTTGGCACACTGGCAGGCGGGATTGCACATGATTTTAATAATATTTTAACCAGTATCCAGGGATACACATCCATACTGAAACTTCGAACCGGTCCTTCTCACCCGAATTATGAAAAACTGACCCGAATTGATGATCTTATCCAGAACGGGGCTGATCTAACCCGGCAGTTGCTGGGGTTTGCACTTGGAGGTAAATATGAGATTAAAATCCTGAACATCAATACCGTAATGATGAACAGCCTGAAAATGGTTCCGGGTGTAAAAGAAGATATCAACATTGTTGAAAACTACCAGAATGATATCTGGATGGTGGAAGCAGACCGGGGTCAGGTTGAACAGGCGCTGCTCAACCTTTTCATGAATGCAGTCCATGCCATGCCGGAGGGAGGTACCCTCAGCGTGAAGAGCTGTAATATCCATCTGGATCCGGATAGTTCAAAAAACATGGATCTTCCGCCAGGAAAGTATGTGGGGATATCGGTTACAGATACTGGTATCGGAATGAACCACACAACCATGCAGAAGATATTTGAACCTTTTTTTACAACCAAAAAAATGGGAAGAGGAACCGGGCTCGGTCTGGCCTCAACCTATGGGATTATCCGGAATCATCATGGGAAAATTATGGTTTCCAGCCGTGTTGGCAAAGGCAGCACATTTACGATTTATCTTCCGGCATCGTCTGTTAATACAGCATCCCAAAGGGAGACTGAATACGTTTATGTGCATGGTTCGGAGAATCTCCTCCTG
>CAYTGW010000049.1:0-20959 GCA_964437395.1 uncultured Desulfocicer sp. | reverse complement strand
GATCCTTAAGGAATTGGGATACGCCGTATTCACCGCTGATAGCGGGGAAAAGGCTCTTGAAATATATAAAAAGCATAAAGATCAGATTGCACTGGTGATTCTGGACATGATCATGCCTGGAATGAGTGGCGTTGAAACCTATTATGAGTTTAAAAAAATAAATCCTGAACTGCCCATTATACTCGATAGCGGATACAACATCGAAACCCAGGCAATAATGCATTTTATGGATAAACAGGATGGTTTTGTTCAAAAGCCATTTAATATTAAATTACTGTCTCGAAAAATTCGAACTCTTCTGGATAAAAAAACAGTTGATTGATGAAAAAAGTATTGATCACAGGCGCCAGTGGTTTTCTCGGATGGAGTTTATGCCGGAAAGCACGCGAACGCTGGGAGGTTATTGGATTATGTCATGCTCATCCTGTCATAATTCCCGGAATACAAGTCCTGAAAACAGACCTGACTTGTTTTCAGGATGTAAAAAAAAAGTTCCATGAAGTTCGTCCGGATGCTGTTATTTATGCTGCCGCTGCCTCACAGCCCAATTTTTGTGAGCGCTTTCCAGAGGAATCCCATGCAGTCAATATCAAGGCATCTTCCGAGCTGGCTATCCTGTCATCTGACCTGTCCATCCCTTTTGTGTTTATCTCAACAGATCTGGTTTTTGACGGAAAGACTCCTCCCTATTCTGAAACCAGCCATGTCAATCCTGTCAATCGGTATGGCGAACAGAAAGCAGAAGCAGAAGAAAAAATTCGGCTGCATTATCCGGAAAGCATGATTTGCAGATTGCCGCTGCTTTATGGATATTCAGGAAACAATAGTCAGAACTTCGGGGTTGAAATGGTTCAATCCCTGAAACAGGGCAAACAACTCCATCTTTTTTATGATGAATTCCGGACACCGGTCGATACGGAAAGTGCAGCAGAAGGAATCCTTTTGTCATTTGATCATAAAAAAAACTTGATTCATTTAGGAGGCCTCCAGTCTGTTTCACGCTATGACATGGGGGTTGAGCTTCAGAAGATTCTGAAGATCTCCCCTTCCCTGCTCAATCCGATTTCCCAGAAACAGATGACGATGAATGCTCTCCGGCCTCTGGATGTTTCCCTGGACAGCAGCAAGGCTTTTTCTTTTGGATACAAACCGCTTTTGATCTGTGAAGGGTTCAGGAGAATGGTTGACAGGATAAATCTTTCTGCTACAGGCAGGTGAAATATGAAAAATTGTTATTCCCGGAGAAAAATTATATGCAGGTTGGGAGTTTCCCTGATCATATGGGTTGCGATGCTTCCAGTTGCAGCAAACGCCGACCCGTCAACAGAAGAGCTGATTATCTTTATTCAGCAAAACAATACATTGGTCAGCCAGGCATTTCAGCAGAACATTCTTCCTGAAATTCAGAAGATGGCGCTGGATTTGCAAATCCCTGTCAAAATTGTTCCGGTCACTCCGGAGGGTGTTCCGCCGGAGATTAAAATAACGCCTCTGATTGTCTATCAAAATCATCTTGGGAGATCCATCTATCAGGGACGGACAACTACTTTGGATCGAATCCGTACTTTTATCCGTACCTCCCGTTTTATACCTCAGGGAAAAGAACCCCTGATCCGGAAACAAACTCCGGTCTGGGAAATGGGCAGATCGCGTATTTGGGCACCTGTAAAAGTAACTTCAATCACCGGAACCAGACCCCAGGGATATCAGGATTTCAAACAGGAGGCACTGGACAATATCCGGAAAGGTTTTCAACACTTTCAATTCATGAATCCGGTCTCACTGGAACGGGCGGATCGCGGTTTCTACATGGATTTTTATCCCTGGGTATCATCCGATAATACCCTGTATCTATCATTTGCGGTATTTTCCCAATTCCATTGCAAGGAGCCTGTTTTTCATTCCCGGGACAATCCATTGACAGGCTCCTGGGAAAATCGGGGTGATCTGTTCCAGAAAGCCGCCCGGCTCATGGAAAACATTGTAAGGGAAAAAATCAGGGATGGTCAGGCTGGAGACGGGTTTGACCCGGTTGCAAACTCAATTCCGGTGACCGGTTGGGATGATATCGGGTTGTCACTCCCCCCTGCCCCTGAAAAACGTACTGCAAAAAAAGTGAATTCTAAGGTGCCTTTATCCTGGGTACTGCTGCCAGCGAAAACAGATCAACCATCCATGGTGCTTTTTCGTTTTCCAGCGCCTTTGGATAACTACTCAGGAGAAGCCACCCGCGGTATGGGAGAATTTCAGCTCCCGGTAAACCGTAATCCTGCCGCTGCATCCGGTTATGTGGAGATCGATCCGACATCCGTCACCATGGGCCAGCCGGATCTGGACAAGGTGATCCAGAGCAGCATCATGCTGAATACAAAACAATATCCAGCCTCCCGGTTTACAATCCTGTCCGGCGAAGGCGAAACGCAGAAAATAACGTATGGCGGTCTCTTTCCGGTTGTCTTTCAAGGGAATCTTGAAATCAAGGGAAAAACTGTTCCACTTCATGTCGCCATGGAAATCGAACCAATCCTGAATGATGATGGTGAACCGCTCCTGATCCTGAAAGGCAGTTTTAATATCGACCTGAACAATTTTCAGATTCCAGGGCCGGATGGCCCGGAAGAATCAAACCATATATTGCTGTTTGATGTGAACTTTCGCTTGACACCCAAATGATAATTTTATCCATCCGGGTCTTGCGAATATTGAACGCATCATTATCTTAAGCGAAAAATTGAATGTAAATCAAACCTGAAAAAGGAGGAAAACATGAAAACACAACTGTTCAAAACAATGTTGGTACTGATGTCTTTGCTGTTCCTCTTGGCTGTCCCGGTGATGGCGGAAAACACGTATGAAATTGACCCGTCCCATTCTTCGATTCTGTTTGGCATCAAGCATCTCGGAGCCGGTCATGTTTATGGCCGCTTTAACAATCCGGTCGGCATGCTTTCTTTTGATGAGAAAAACCCTGAAAAAAGTTCGGTTGTCATTGAGGTAAAAGCTTCTGATATTGATACGGCAAATCAAAAGCGGGATGACCATCTGAAAAGCGCCGAGTTTTTTAATATTGAAAAATTTCCTATCATCTCCTTTAAAAGCAGCAGCGTCGAAAAACGAGGTCAGCAGGAGTATCAGATCAAAGGAGACTTGACCTTCCTCGGAAAAACCCGAACCATAACCGTACAGGCTCAGCACATCGGTTTTGGCAAAGATCCCTTGGGCGGATATCGAACCGGTTTTGAATCAAAATTTACCATCAAACGAAGCGATTTTGGAATGGATTTCATGCAGGGGCCGTTGGGAGACGATGTTCAGCTCATCATCAGCATTGAGGCGGTTAAAAAATAGCAATGGAACCAAATTGCTTTATCCTATTGATTCATTTGACTCCTGATGGAGTTTTTTATCAACAACTTTCTATCGGTTTATAAACAACACTCTTATCTCATAACCGGTATGTTAGTATATTGCTAACATACCGGTCGCATTGTTTAGGATAAATTGCCTTCCACCAAGGCATCCTTCAACCCGGAAATCCGGGAAACTCTTTTTTGAGCTGCAAGTTGAAAAACAGATTCATCCCCCCAGATGACAACCTGTTCCCGGGCTCTTGTGATGGCGGTGTAGATCAGCTCGCGGGTCAAGACCGGAGATTCGCGGTCCGGCAGCAGAAGCAGAATGTTGTCAAATTCAGATCCCTGGCTTTTATGAACAGTCATGGCAAAGACAGTTTCATGTTCCCCGATCCTGGATGGATGAAAGGTTCGAAAGCCAGTCTCCTCATCCGGGAAAAAGATCCGAAGTTCCGAATCCTTTGAATCGATTAATGCAATCCCCACATCTCCGTTAAACAGATTCAGATGGTAATCGTTCCGGGTGATCATGATGGGTCTGCCATGATACCACATACCCTCTGTTTTCCGGATCAGATTGGCAGACATCAGGATCTCTTCGATCAGACGGTTGATCATCTGCACACCAAAGGGGCCTTCGCGCAATGCACAAAGGATCTGGAATTTTCCAAAAGCATGCAGGGCATCGGAAGGATTTTTTGCAGACAGATATTCTTGAAAACCCTGAATTACGGGAGTCGTCAATCCAGCCTGAAGTTGTCTCTGGTCCGGCACTTTTACCCAGGAGATATCTTTGTAATTCCGGTCTTCCATGATTGTCATGGCAAGTCTGCCATCACCGGAATGAACCGCCTCGCTGACTTTTTGTATCCCGCTGTTTTCCCCAAACCGGTAGTTTTTCAAAAGCTGCACCATGCAATCCTGAATCCTGGAATCCTCATCTAGGGAATCCGGATTGACCGGCAAGGTGCCTGTTGTCTGCAAGATCACCTGGGAAATAGGTTCGGAAAATGAGTTGAACCGGCAGATATCACAGATAT
This sequence comes from uncultured Desulfocicer sp., assembly GCA_964437395.1. Lineage (GTDB taxonomy): Bacteria > Desulfobacterota > Desulfobacteria > Desulfobacterales > SURF-7 > QZKS01. The sequence continues at coordinate 16,566 of CAYTGW010000049.1, read as the reverse complement.
CTCCAAAAACCGAACCTGCCTCGACAGATGCCAGCTGATCCTTATCCCCTACCAGTATGAGCCGGGCATGATCGGGTAATGCCTGTGTGAGTTTGGAGAGAAGCGCAAGATCAACCATTGAGGATTCATCGATGATCACCATATCCGTATCCAGATGGTTGTTCTCATGATGCCGGAAATAGGGAGAGCCGGGGATTGTCCCGAGCAGCCTGTGAATGGTCGTGGCTGCTGATGGAATCCGGGATTTCAGATCATCCCCAAAGGGTAACCGGTCTTTGGCTTCCCGGATCGCATCCTGAAGTCTTGCGGCGGCTTTTCCTGTAGGAGCGGCAAGGCTGATCCGGAGGGATTTTTCCAGGTTCATTTCCAGTAAAAGAGCCATGATCCTTATGATGGTAAAGGTTTTCCCGGTTCCCGGTCCTCCGGAAATTACCGTGAACCGGTTCATGATGGACAGAATGCAGGCAATTTTCTGCCAATCAATTTCCATATGGGTCTGACCGGAATCAAAAAGCAGATCCAGATTTTTTTTCAGGCTGGAAATCATAACCGGTTCAGCAGAAAAAATCCGGGATCGGATAAAGGAGGCCAGCCGGGATTGGTACACGGAATATCGATGCAGGTACAGTTTGGAGGTTCCGTCAAAAATAAGCGGTTTAAAATCGCCGGGACTGCCGACAACCGGGCTTGTCCGGATGGCTTCCGTCCAGACAGGAAGATCCGGATAGAAAAATTCCGACCCGGACAAAACCGGTTGACCGGCAACCTGTGAGAGTTCAAGACACACATGACCTTGCCGGTTAACACTGCTCACTGCCGCTGCTGCCAGAAAGATGGAGAATTCATCCGTCCGTCCATCCAGTTTTTGCATGAAACCGGCAAAAGAAAGATCCAGATATGTGAAGATCTCTTTCCGGCTCAGTATTTCCTGTAATGCCTTGTTGTTCATCATTCCCTTTTTCCTGAATCATGGAGCAATGCAGACAGCTCTTCAATCCGTTTTTGAGGGGGCAGATCTTTGAAAATTCCATTGCGCTTGTTTTCAGAAGAACCAAAGCCACGCAGAAAAAGATAATATACACCCCCGAAATTTTTTTCATAGGAATATCCTGGCAGCCGCTGTTTCAAGTAGCGATCCAATGCGACTGTATAAATATGGTATTGCAGCAGATACAGATCCTTTTCCATGACAGCCTGAAGTGCTTCAGAGGAATAATCCTCATCCTGATTCCCCAGATGGTTTGACTTCCAGTCCACAATATAAAAACGTTCCTGATATTGAAATACCAGATCCATAAACCCTTTCATGAAACCATCGATTCTCCCAAATTCAAGCCTGCCGATACGATCGGTAAACTCTTTTGAAATACAGGGGCCAGGATGGTTTTGAAAAACCTCTTCCATTTTTTTTGCCGTCACAGACTGAATTGGAAAGCAGAATGCCATTTCATTGATTCGATCTTTCGACCGCAGCCGGGAAAGGATTAATTCCGGATCATCCTGATCCAGCGGCGTATTTAAAAGATGGTTGATCATCGCATACAGGCTTTGGGTCCAGTCTGGATGAAACCCATATAAGATAAGCTTTTCCAGAATCAGTGCCTGGACTCTTGCCGGGTCCGGATCTGAAAAATCAAGATGTTCCAGCATTTCATGCAGGCAGGTTCCAGGCACAGCCCCTTTTGGGAAAAGACGGATATCGTCAAACCGGTCAGTAGCCGGCAAAGTTTCGGGTGAAGCTGAAACCGGAAAATCATCCTCCCCTTTTTGCAGATATCCGGACAGAACCATCTCTTCATGATAGGAATGAATCAAGGAAGAAAAACTTGCAAACTTCCGGCTGTTCCGGATTCTTGCTGTGAAGGATCTGCATTTCAGATAAAGGTTGCCGGTTTCCGGCGGTGAATAGATTTTTCCAGGGTTGGAAGTCATCCTGTTTATCTGCATGCAGGAGTCGCAGTTCTTTGAGATCTGATCCAGTTCGGACAACAGCGCCTGGTCGTTCACTGTTTTAAAGTTTCTGGTCAAGGCGGATTCATCATCTGTATCCGCAAAGTGAAGCAGATAGCCGGGTGCTGATGATTCTGCATTGGCAAACCGTCCCCATACCAGATAACAGATATCTTTTGCTCTGGTCAGGGCCACATACAGCAAACGAAGATTTTCAGAGAGAATCTCCTTTTCCGCAGACCGGAGATGATCACTCTGTTTTTCAGAGCCAAAGTCCAATGTCAGTTTCATCCGGCTGGATGAATCATGAAAAGAGATTAGTTCAGCTTGATTTTTTATTTTTGAATTTTCCCAGGTGAATGGACAGAAAACAACCGGATACTCCAGCCCCTTGCTTTTGTGGATGGTGATCAGTTTGACTGCGTTTTCATCACTTTCCAGGCGAAGCTGGTGTTCGTCCAGCCGTTCATGACCGGATTCCTTCTGCTTCTGAAACCAGGCAAGGAGCTCGTTCATTCCCTTTTTTTCCAAAACATCTGCCTGATGAATCAGTTCCGTCAAATGGCGGATATTGGTGTAGCGGCGTTCTCCATCATGATATTGCATCACCCTTTCCTGTATCTTTTCGGTCCGGCAAAGCTGCGTAAACATTCTGAGAAAACCCTGTTTTTCCCAGATCAGATGATACGCCATAAAGGATGAAAAACATTCTTCATACAATTTTTCCGACTGGAAGAGTTCAGTCAGGTCTTTTGCCTGATAACCCATCATCTCTGTGGTCAGGGCGGATCTGATTTTTTCTTCCCGGCCAGGAGAAACAATGGCCGCCAGAATCCGCTCCAATTCAAATGCCTCAAAGCTATCGAAAACCGAATCACTGCTGAAGATGACACTCGGAACCTTTAATCCGGAAAGGGCTTTCTGAACCAGTGCCGCTTCTCTGTTTTTCCGGACCAGAACAGCAATATCGCCTGCCGTGATTCTTTTCCCCTGGATGGAACCTGGTTTTAATTCATCCTTCAGCAACCTGGAAATCTCACCTGCTACAGCATCCGGGATAAGCTGATATGCCGTGGTTTTGGTAATGGGTTTTCCATCTTCTCCGGATTCCAGAATCCATAAGTGAAACGGTGCGGTTTCCGGACCATGGATCTGGACAGAATCCTCTTTTTCCGCATGGACAGGTGCGGAATCTACTTTCTGGTATTGAATATCGTTATACACAAAGGGTGATTTTACATGATCAAACAGGGTGTTGACCGCCTGCACCAGTTTTTCCCCGGATCTCCAGTTTGTGCTCAGGGTATATTGGTTTGCAATCCCAGCGGCGGCTTTCATGTACGCAAAGATATCCGCTCCCCGGAAACTGTAGATCGCCTGTTTTGGATCACCAATAAGAAACAGGATGGATCGGGATGGATCTCCGAAAATCCTTTGAAATATAGTATACTGAACCGGATCTGTATCCTGGAATTCATCAATCAGGGCTGCTGCATAGCGGTTTCTCAGGGAATCAGCCAGATCTCCGGCTTCACTTTTTCTTTCAAGGGCCTGATAACAGTCCAGCAGAAGGTCATCAAACGATCGGAAGTTTTTTTGTTTTTTTCGTTTCGCACTCTCTTTCCGGACATAATGAAAAAAATCGATTTTCAATTGCACAAGTTTTTCGTTGTGGATGATATCCAGTTGGTTTTGGATATTCTGCAAGTCTGAGCAGAGATGAAAAAAATTATGCTCCGGGAAAACATGGCCTTTTTTCACAGCACCTTGAATGGATTCGGTTGTGAATTTTTCAAAACCCGGAAAAAGCAAAGGTGCGGATGCTGTGGATCGGGAGAGCGTGTCCATGCATTCGATCAGAGGAATCAGGGTCGATGTTCTGTATTTGTTCCGGTTGAGTCCTTCATGTTTCAGTAATATCTCCTTGATTTCAGAACGCACCTCAGCCCAGCAGGATATCATCCTGTTAAATATTTTTCTGAATCGGTCTTCCAGGTCAGAGGAATCCGGGATTGTGGTTTCCGGAATCAGGACAATATCCGGGATGGATAGATAACGCTGAAGAGAAGATCGCAGTGTATCCGGGCTGATGTTCTGCTGGAGAAGAAATGCATTAAAAAAGGGAGAGTTGTCATAAAGATATTCTCTCCAGAAATCATCTGCAATCTCCTGATAAAATTCATCCTGGTTCAACGAAAGTTCAGCGTCAAACAGACTGCCGCTCTCAAAAGGATGCTCCTGTAATATCCGTAAGCAGAACCCATGGATGGTGAAAATAGCTGCCTGGTCAAAGGATCGGATGGCATTTTCAAGACGGAACAATGCGTCTTTTTTGTCAGCATGGACTGCGACAAGCAGTTTCAGAAATTCTTCCTGAACCCGGCCACTGGAAAAAGCAGAATGGGCATCCCTCAGCAGTTTTAAAATCCGGTCTTTCAGTTCTGCTGTAGCGGCCTCGGTAAAAGTCACTACCAGGATCTGATCCACTTCCAGATGTTTTTCCAGAAGAAGCCGCAGGAAGATTCCGGAAATCGTGTAGGTTTTCCCTGTACCTGCGCTGGCCTCGATCAGGTTTGTGCCTTCCAGCGGACTGGTGATGAGATCGAATTTCTTTTTCATGGTCATATCTGCTTTTCCGATGCCATCATGGGCTGAAATATATCTACTGCGATTTTCATGAACTCCTCATCCAGAGGAGAAGCATTCTTGAAACAGAACCGGCAGTAAGGATCATTCATCTCTCCGGCTGAAAAATCATTTCCCATAAAAACAGTTCCGGCTTTTTCCAGGGCTTCTTCAGGCAACGCATTTTTGTTTAAAACCAGATCAGCAAACCGGTAGGAGGTTCTGGGAAAAAATTTCAATGGTTTCCAGAGTCCGGTCAGGTAGTAATCCACCAGGCCGGCCAGCAGTTCTCCGGCATTGTCCACAGGAGCAAAATGGATTTCAGACCAGACTGCGTCTTTAGTGGAAACGCCGGAAAGCCCTGCAATCACAGTTTGTTTGGGATAATGATCCGGACTTGCATGATTTAAAATCAGATGATTCAACCAGGCAGCAAGAAGGTCTTTAGGGCGGATCATCCCATAGCGGTAAAAAAAGGCATAATCCGGATATACGGAATCGATTTTTCCTTTGATCCATTTGATCCATCGATTTTCAATCTGGAAATAAAAAGGAATGGGTGAATATTTTTCCTGTTGAATATGGGGTTTCAGATTTCGGTAGAACTCATTTGCCCGGTCATGCATCCCATCAAAAACCGCTTCACCGATTCTCCAGTGCGGCAGTATTCCTGCAGCGCGAGTTCGAGCAAGGGTTTCCGGATGATCGGCTCCCAGAATCATCTGCTCCAGGATAGAATCGGAAAGTTGATACTGTTCCAAAGCGTCCAGGGAGAATGGTTCCCGGTCATCCAGGATTTTTTCATCCTTTGTAAGATAAATCCCAAGCTGTTTGTTCACAATATATTGGCAAGGATTGAAAAAAAACCGGAGCATGGATGGAAACTCAATTTCGGAAATTTCCGAGGCCGGCAATTCATCGGTAAAAAAAGGTTCCGGGTTTGTCCGGTTGCTTTGCAGGCTCAAAGCTCCTTTCAGATCCTGCTCAGAGTAGCTGAAAAAAGGATTGGGCCGGGAGTCCGGATCTGGGGAAGTAAAATAGATGGGATGGAACGGTTGCAACTTATGCTCTGTAAAAACATGCTGTTGGATGTCACTGTTTTTCACTGCGTATCGGGTTTCAATATATTGAAGCAGTTCCGAGAACAGAACAGACGGCGGTATGATATTGTTATCCTGAACGCTTTTCCCGATAAAGCTGATATACAGGATTTTTCTGGCCGAAAGGATGGATTCCAGAAACAGGTACTGGTCGTCAATGCGCCGGGAACGGTCACCTGGACGCGGATTCTGTGAAATCAGATCAAACTCCGCCGCACGGGTCTGGCGCGGATAGGCATCATGATTCATGCCCAGCAGACAGATTACATCAAAAGGAATGCTCCGCATGGGCAGCATGGCGCTGAAGGTGATTCCTCCTGCGATAAAGCCCGCATCCGATGCTTTTTTCTCCAGAATATTGGATAGATATTTTTTCACGACCTCAATGGAAAGTTTTTGATGAAAATCCGCCTGTTCGGATTGTTGTTGCAAGGCAGTCCATATCTCACTCATTGCATGGATTTCTTTCTCACTGTTTTCCGTTGATTGAAAAAAAGAGGTCACCAGATTCTCAAAAACCTGAATCCAGTCGGGAACGGTTCGGGAGATCTGGAGGGATTGGACAACTGCAAACAGGCGATGAATAAACTCCAGGAACTTTCCAAGGGTTTCTGCACTGCTGCCCTCGATAGGGTCATAGGGCAGAATCCCCCCAACAATCTGATTCTCCTGAGCGAGCATGGAATATCCGAGAAGCAGTCTCTCAATACCCGCTTCCCACGTGTTTTCATAAATTTCCGGAAGGCCGATATTTTTTCTGAAATCAGCGTCCATGCCCCATCGGATGCGGGTTTCCATTACCCATTTCCGGATGAGTTCAAGGTCATTTTCCGATAAGCCGAAGCAAAGCCTGACATCCGGTGATTCCAGAATCCCCATCACTTCTGTCAGTCTGAAACGGCTGTTGTGCAAGTCCAGAATGGCGAAAAAAGTTTTAATCATCATGCTTTCGCTCAGCATGCTTCGATCCGCAATCCGATACGGAATCCATCTGTGATCATCCTTTGGTAGATTGAATACTGCATCAATGTATGGCGCATAGGTTTCGATATCTGGAGTCATCACAAGTATCCGGTCCGGAGCCAGATTTTCATCTTTTTCAAAAAAAGAGAGAACATGGTTATGCAGAACTTCCAGCTCCCTCATGGGGCTGTGACAGGAATGAATGGATACGGAATGGTCTGTCTCCGGTATTTCCGTTGTGCTGAAATCCTCTGCCGGATGGCCTCTTAACTCAAGAATATCGGATTGAATATGGTGAAGCAGGGTATCCCTGCCCGGGTCATGAAAGATTTCGATTTCTTCACATCCAAAGGAATGAATCATATCAAAAAAATCCCGGCCCATGGTTCCCATGGCAGCCAGAAGCGGATTGCCTTGCTCAAGGTACAGGAGTTCTGTTGAAACAGTTGACCGGGATTGCAGCTTTGTCTTTCGGGCCATTTCTCTGTTAGACAGAATATCACCCCAGTATTCCCTGCATGGATTCATCAGGAACAGATTGACCTGTGTAAAATGGGAAAGGATGTCAAACAGCTCCATATGGAATCGCGGCAGGGCGGAGATGCCGAAAACCGTAATCCGTTCCGGGAAGTCAGCAGGAAAGGATGATAGCTTTCGGCAAAACTCTTTCAGGTTCTGTATCTGTCTGGCCCGATGTCGTGTATCCCCTTCCCGTGCAAGCGTTCTCCAGATTTCCGCCTGCCAGTTGTCGTTGTCATCTTTTCCCTTTTCCCACTCCAGCATCATCTCAGGGCGAAAGAGCAGATACTGGTCAAAGGTATCTGCCATGCGGCTTGCCAGTTGAAACTGTTTTACCCCGCTGATATCATCATTCAGATAGTTATGGATTTTCACAAATTGGCGGTTATCCATGAATTCCGGAAACAGTTTCATCAGCTTCCATGTAACAATCGAAGGATCATTCAACGGGGAATCTGAGAAATCCGGAAGAATCCGATGAAACGCAAACCGGATGAACTCGTTTGGATAAAAGAATTTTAGATTTGCACTGATACCCAGATGACGGGCAATCTCCATAGTCAGCCAGCGGGACATCCCCTGGCTCTGGACAATCAGGATTTCCGGTTCAAGCGGCGAGGATAAGGGCGTTTTCAGAATCCGGGAAAGCATTTCCGAAAGCATTTCAAGCTGATTTCCATGGATAAGTCTGAACTGCTTCATATCAAGCCCTTATGGGTTTCTTGGAAAACTTTTTCAGGTTCAATTGAGGATGCGTTTTCAACTGAATTGAAATTGGATGTACCCTATTGCAGGATTTATTTCAACATTCACCTGGTTTTACAACTCATTTGCATCCGGGGGCCCAAATATTGACCCGAACGCAAAAAAAATGTTGCGATTAACTTTTCGGATGATATAACATCTGTAATCAAGTCTGTTATCGTCGGATATCACAATATTAGGAAGATCCAATGAAACCTATTCATCCGGATTACCCGGCATTGGTTAAGGAAGTGCGGCGTCAGCTTGCCATCAGCCAGGAGGATTTGGCCCGGGAGCTGGGGGTGAGCTATGCCACAGTTAATCGCTGGGAAAATGGTCAGGCAAAACCGTCCAAGCTGGCACGGGCGCAGTTGGATGCTTTCTGTGAAAAGATGAAGACGTCCGGAATGTTGGATCTTTCGGAGAGCGGCAATGATTAAAGGCCAAACTAAATCCAGGCGGGTGCACAAATCTGAACGCCAAGCTATCAGGGATTGGCCTGTGACCGAGCGTCCACGGGAAAAGCTCCTCCATTTAGGGCCTGAAGGGCTCTCGGATGGGGAATTGCTGGCGGTTTTGCTTCGCATTGGAAAAGCAGGACAGTCTGCCGAAGATCTGGCCCGCCAGTTGATGTCTCTGTTTAATGGCATTAGTGGTATCGATCGCGCCCACGTAGAGGAGCTTCTTGCCATCCCTGGAATGGGCATCGCCAAGGCAGCGCAACTGAAAGCTGCCATTGAAATCGGTAAAAGAGCTCGCAGGCAAACAGCCCGACCCAAGGATTTCAGTAATGCGGCGGAGGTGGTTGCTTATATCCGGCCACGATTTGAAGGCCAGCGCCAAGAATGCTTTCTATCCATCCTTTTGGATGGTCAGAACCATCTGCTCGCTGAAAGGCTCATTGCAGAAGGTATCCCGACGCAAGCCACGGTCTATGTTAGACGGGTTATGGAAGAAGCCTTGCGCGTATCGGCAAGTGCATTTGTCGTAGCCCACAACCATCCTTCGGGGCATCCGAATCCTTCCCCCGCCGATGACAAGACGACACAGGAACTGAAGCAAGCCGCCAACCTTCTGAATTTGATATTTCAGGATCACATTATCATTGGCAGTGGAACCAGTTATTTCAGCTATGCCGAAAACGACAAACTATGATCGATATTGGGAGTGATGCGTGGCGAAAAAAAGCTATGTAAAAGCAGATGAAATCCAAGTCAAAGGCAGCCAGATCTTCAGCCCAGTGCGACGGAAATGGCTGCTGCTGACCCCTGAAGAACGCGTACGCCAGGAATATTTAATCGTTTTGACCGAGGAGTATGGTTACACTCTGGACCAAATCTCCGAGGAGATGGATGTCTCCGGTCGCGGCAGCGCCCAGGCACGGGCGGATTTTGTGATATGGCGCAGCCCCCAGGACAAGACCGATCAAAAAGCGCCGTTTATTATCGTAGAGTGCAAATCGGACAATGTGACCATTAAGGCCCAGGACTATGCTCAGGGAGAACACTATGCCCGGATGACCGATGCACCTTTTTTCGTTACCCACAATTCGCGGGAAACCAAATACTGGCGCGTCAAGAAAGACCGAATGCCGGGTTATATTGAAGAGATCGAGAACATCCCCCATGTCGATGCCACGGACAAGGAAATCGAGGAGTTGTTCTCGAAACTGCGCGTATTTAAAGAGAAAGAATTTGCCGATTTGCTGCACCAATGCCACAATGTGATCCGCAACCGAGAAAAAAAGGACCCGGCTGCCGCCTTTGATGAAATCGCCAAGATCCTTTTCGTAAAAGTATATGTGGAGCGAAAACTGCTCACCCGCCGCAGTAGAGAAAACCTCTTTACCGTGGATGTGCTCAATCGGCAGATTGCCGAAAACCCATTGGACACCTTATTCCAGGAGACTAAGAAATCCTATTCCGCGGACAAAATCTTCGACGATGATGAACGGATCAACCTGAAACCAGCCACAGGCGAGGAGATTGTTCGTAAGCTGGAGAAATACAATCTTTCCGATACCAGCGAGGATATCAAAGGTGTGGCTTTTGAACGCTTTCTGGGGCGTACTTTTCGCGGAGAAATCGGCCAGTTCTTTACCCCTCGAACCATCGTGGAGTTCATGGTGCACATGATCGACCCCCAGGAGGGCGAGGTGGTCTGCGATCCGGCCAGCGGGTCCGGCGGATTTCTGATCCGCGTGTTTGAGATCGTGCGTGAAAAAATTCTGGCTGATGCTGACCGACAGTATAACGCCTTTCGAGTAAAGGTTGAAAAGGACAAGTCCCTTACAGACACCAAGCGGACCAAGCTGCTTCAGGAAAAGTTTGATGAGATCCAGGTGACCATCGATCAAACCAACGAAGGCTCGCGCCTCTGGAATCTGGCCAACCGATGCATCTTCGGCACGGACGCCAACGACCGCATGGCCCGCACCAGCAAAATGAACATGATTATGCACGGCGACGGCCACGGCGGGGTCCACCATCATGACGGCTTTCTAAACGTCAACGGCATCTTTGAAACCCGGTTTGATATTGTCCTCACCAATCCCCCCTTTGGCGCCAACGTGGAGCCCTCGGATAAGGTGCTTGCACCCGACATTCAAGTGAGCACCTCCGACAAGAAACGCTATGTTGAACAATTTGGAGAGGCATACGAAGCAGCTCTTGCTCGTGTGAAGGCTGCCTTAAATGAATCTATTGCAAAATTGTTCGAGCTTCCTGTTCGCAGAACAATCAAAGGAAAAACTGTATATGGCCAAATAAAGACAGAAATTTTATTTATAGAACGATGCTTAGATCTTCTGAAACCAGGTGGCCGTATGGGTATCGTTCTCCCCGAGGGAGTTTTCAATAATCCTTCATTATTAAAGGTTCGCCAATTTGTCGAAGATCGAGCTTATCTCAAGGCTGTGGTCAGTCTGCCTCAGGAGACGTTCATTTCTTCCGGAGCCAGCGTAAAGGCATCTCTGTTGTTTTTACAGAAATATTCTGATGACAAAAAAGAGCAATTTGATAAGACCTATGCCGATGCAAAAGCAGAAACGGAAGCAAAATATGCTGACGAGATCGCTGCGGAAACCCACCGGCTTGAGACCGCAATTTCAAAGGCTAAGGAAAATAAAAATGCCAAAAGCCGGAAAATCCTACAAAAAGAGCTTAATGATTTCCTCAAGCAGATAGTGGAGAAAAAAACCATCGAGTCGCGCCAGCTATTAAAAGAGCGTTTTAATTATCCCATTTTTATGTACGAAGCTGAAAAGGTCGGAATATCAGCCACTGGTGAGGAAGATCAAAACGAGCTTTATCCGAATGCGAATAAGCCAAAGGGGATAGAGAAGACCTGTCTGGAGTGGTATCGGGAGTTCCAGGCTGATCCTGATGCGTTTGATGGGACGGGAGGATCTGAGTAATGGGAATTGCTGCGCTTCGCATAATAGGCTTTACTGAATTAGAACGCTGGGACGTTAAGTATTTCTTAGGGCGAGTAAAATCAAAGTACCTCTTAGTTTCTTTTTCCGAATTCGTTCAAGAACATAACGAAAAAGTTAGGCCATATAATTCACCCAATGAAACCTTTAAAATCCTCGGTGTAAATAACACCCATGGAATATTCCATGCCTATGATGCAAAAGGTAAAAATATTAAACAGCCATATAAAAAGGTTTCTGCTGGGGATTTCGCTTATAATCCTTACCGTATTAACGTAGGCTCAATAGGTTGGGTTCCCTCGGAGCATGATGGTGCATACATAAGTCCGGCTTATGTCGTATTTTCCGTTGATTCGTCAGTCATTCTTCCAGAATTGTTCTGGTTTATAATGAAGTCTGTTTTTTTTAACCAAACTTTACGTGCAGCTACTGCTGGCTCTGTAAGGATGAATCTCACTTATCCACTTCTCAAAACATTAAAGATCCCACTTCCACCGCTTCTGGTTCAGCATAAGATTGTGACGCATTGGAAAACGGCGCAATCAGCCATTGCGGTTGCTAAGGATCGTGCCGCTCAAATCGAGAAAGACACACATGCTCGGTTTCTATTGAACTTGGGGTTACCTAAGGCAAAGCGCTCCATTCCGCCCAAATGCTTTGCAGTGTATTGGGGGAAATTTGAGCGTTGGGGCGTAAGCTATAACCAAACCGCCATATCAATGATTGATCTGTCGAGAGGTAGATATCCTGTCGTCGAACTCAGTTCAATTCTTGAACTTATACAGTATGGAACCAGCGATAAGGCGAACACCTCTGAAAAAGGTGCGCCGGTTTTGCGAATGAACAATATCAAGAACGGATATCTTGACTATACGAATCTAAAACATTTAGTCCTTACGAAGAAAACGAGAGAATCTCTTTTGCTCATTGACGGAGATATTCTTTTCAACCGGACAAACAGTAAGGAACTGGTTGGGAAATGCGCTGTCTTCCATGGCTCGGACGAGTATGTTTTTGCTTCGTATCTTATTAGGGTGAGGCCGGAGCCAAACAGTGCAATTTCAGATTTCGTAGCTTACTGCATAAATTCCGTAATTGGCCGTCAGCAGATAGACGCGTTAAGTCGCCAAATAATTGGGCAAGCTAATATCAATAGCCAGGAACTGCGTAGCATCCAAATTCCGCTTCCGCCTCTTGGATCGCAAATAGCGATCATGGCGCACATTGAGACCGGCCGGAATGAAATTATTCAGATAGGTAGAAAAATCGATCAATTGCTAAGGCAGACTCAAACCGAAATCGAACAAATGATTCTCGGCACTAAACCGGTGGAGGCGCACTGATATGTCCCGGGGCCACCAAAATATCAATTTCGAGGGATTGTTTTAGAAAAATGTGATAGGCATCTTCCGCGTCATCTAGGGATTTGATGATTTGCGTGACTTGGCGGCTGTCTCGGTGCCTTACAGGATGGAGGACGGCGGGCATGGTTTTCGGGTGGCAGGCCATCAACGGGTGGAACCGGCCAAGCACGCCGAGAAAATCAAAAATTATTCTTAGGTTTCATGACCCCTTAGACTAAGCCGGTTCCCGAGGTAAACTGAAAAAAGGGATTTTTTTAATGAATATCGCTAACCTCCGAAAACTTGTCGCGCGCGGTGAAGACAGTCTCCTTCAGTACAAGTCGGATGTGCGTAATGTGGATGCGCTTGCAACCGAGATGGCGGCTTTTGCCAACTGCGAGGGTGGTCAAATCCTGATCGGTGTTGGGGACAATGGCGAGTTGACAGGTCTTTCCAGGTCCGAGGTTAGCCGGATCAACCAGTTGATCAGTAATGCGGCCAGCCAGCATGTGCGCAGCCCGATTTCTCCCCAAACAGAAAACGTTTCTGTCGGCAGGGAGAGAATTGTGATTGTGGTTACCATTCCCAAGGGAATCGATAAACCCTATTTTGACAAAAATGGGGTGATCTGGCTTAAGGTGGGCGCGGACAAACGGCGAGTTAACTCCAAGGAAGAATTGCGCAGGCTTTTTCAGGTTTCTGATCAGTTTCATGCTGACGAGCTTCCCACCAAAGCGGGGGTAGAAGCGCTGGACAAGCTGAGGTTTCGAGATTTTCTGCGTGATGTCTACAAGCGCAAGTTCCCGGAAGAACCTTCGGAGCTTTTACGGCTGTTACAGAACATGAACCTTGCAACAGATGACGGTATGCTGAACCTGGCCGGGGTGCTGATGTTCTCCGAACGCCCGGAGTGGATAAAGCCCCAGTTCGTGGTCAAGGCCATTCGCTATCCGGGCGACGAGATCCACGTCACCGACTACGTGGATACCGAAGACTTTGTTGGCCCCCTCAAAAAGATTTTCGACGATGCCATCGCGTTTGTAATGCGAAACCTCCACAAGGTTCAGGCTGGACGAGGTGTGAACGCCCCTGGATTGCCCGAAATTTCGGAAAGCGTTTTTGAGGAACTTTTGGTGAACGCTTTGGTTCACCGCGACTACCTGGTGAGTGCGCCGGTCCGTTTGTTCGTCTTTGACAATCGCATCGAGATCATCAGTCCCGGCCATCTGCCGAATAATCTGACGGTGGAAAAGATACTGGCAGGCAATTCGAACATCCGTAATCCAATTCTGGTTTCCTATGTGGCCAAGGGGCTGCTGCCTTACCACGGTTTGGGCTCCGGTATTGCACGCGCTCTGGATGCATGGCCGCGGATCGATTTTACGGATGATCGCGACGGCTGCCTTTTTATCGCCGCTGTGCATCGAAAACCGGTTGACGAACTAATCCTGGCAGCAAGTTCACCAAAAAGTTCACCAAAAAGTTCATCGAAAACAGAACAGCGTATCATCGAGCTGATACAGCGGGATACGTACACGACCACGGAGGCTATGGGCGAAATCCTCGGCATCACCAAGCGAGCTGTTCTAAAGCAGGTTAATAAGCTTAAAGCACAGCACCGTCTCCGCCGTGTTGGTCCAGCCAGAGGTGGTTACTGGGAAGTGATCGAATGAGAAAAACTGCATTGTTGGAGCTCATCAGGCGAGGCGAAAACTCCGAAGTTGTGTTGAGACCTGATACCATAACGAGCGATGTATTTGCAAAAGAGATTGTTGTTTTACTGAACTTGCAGGGTGGCCGAGTGATTCTTGGTGTCGATGATGACGGCAGTGTGGTGGGCTTAACCAGGGATCGCCTGGAGGAGTGGGTAATGACCACCTGCAGGGATAAGATACGACCTGAGTTAATACCATATTATGAAGTCATCCGCGATGTGGAGCCGGGCAAGGATGTGGCGATTGTTCAAGTCGACCGAGGATGGGCGGTCCATCATGTGTGGCATAATAACCATCGCAGTTGGTACATTCGTGTTGGAACACAGAGCCGCGAAACCAGTTCCGAGGAGTTGGAGCGGTTGTTCCAGCAACGCGGGGCTTTCCGATTGGAGGTTCGCGGCGTATCCGGCTCTTCCGCTTCGGATTTTGACTACCGCCGGTTGAACGATTATTTCCAACGCATACGTTCGCAACAAACACCGAAAATAGATGATGCTGATGCGTGGCAAAACCTGCTTCTGAACACGGAACTCTTGATTGAGGAGGATGACAGGAAATCAGCCTCTGTTGCGGGTTTATTGCTGTTCTGCGCCAATCCGAATCGTTTTTTGCCTCAAGCTGGAATTGATGCAGTCGCCTATCCCGGCAAGAAAAAAATTATTCCGCCAAAGAACGTCAATCTATTCGTGGACGGTTACCTTGAACATATGGGCATGGGAGTGCCTCGAAAAATCGTCAAAGAAATGCAAAAACACAACGGGACATCGCCCGATCTAATCGAGGACGGAGAGCTCTTCATGGTAAGGCTATGGACATGAAGTTATGGTGATTAACAGGCAAAATTTACCTTGCAAAACGAAACACTATCTTTTAATATACAATAATGATAAAGCGAAACCGTTTTGACACCATCATCAACTCACTGAAACAATACCCTGTCGTCGCCATTCTCGGGTCCAGACAGGTGGGAAAGACTACCCTTGCAAAGCTGATCCGGGATTCGGTTCGGCCTGATGCCGTCTATTTAGACCTTGAACTGCCTTCGGATTGGAACAAGCTTCAAGAATCGGAATTGTATCTCCGCCAATTCGAACACACGCTTGTCATTATCGATGAAATCCAGAGAATGCCCGCGCTCTTTCCGCTCATCCGAGCGCTGGTGGATCAAAACAGAATCGGGGGCCGTTTTCTCATCCTGGGCTCCTCTTCGCCGGAGTTGATCCACCACTCCTCGGAAAGTCTTGCCGGACGAATTATCTATCATGAACTCAGTCCGTTCAGTATTTTCGAAACCGGTCACGACCCGTTTGAAAAACTGTTTCTGCGTGGCGGATATCCGGGAAGCTATCTGGAGGATCATGACGAAGAGAGCTTCTCCTGGAGAGAATCGTATATCAAAACCTATCTGGAGATGGACCTCCCGCAACTAGGCATCCGAATTCCTTCCGTTCAACTGAGGAGATTCTGGACAATGCTGGCCCATTCTCATGGTCAACTCTGGAATGGGAATAAAATCGCAAACAGTCTCGGCGTCTCGGCCCCGACTGCCCAGCGTTATCTTGATATCCTTGAAGGCACATTCATTATCCGGCAGCTTCAACCCTATTACGCCAATATCAAGAAGCGGCTGATCAAGTCTCCGAAGGTCTATATCCGGGATTCGGGGCTGCTCCATGCGCTTTTACGGATTCAAACCATCAACGATCTTCAAAGCCATCCTTCCATGGGTAGTTCATGGGAAGGATTTGTCATCGAACAATTGATATCCCTTCTACCTACAAACCAGGAGGTGTTTTTTTTCCGGACCAATGCCGGGGCGGAAATCGATCTCCTTTTTTTCAACAGAAAAAACCGCCCCATCGCTATCGAGATCAAATACTCCATGAGCCCCGTCCTATCCAGAGGATTCTGGAATGCATTTGAGGATCTGTCATGCAAAAATGGATTTGTCGTGTACCCGGGCAATGAAATGTACCCATTAACAAAAAAAGTCCAAGTTCTGCCCCTGGATAAGCTTGTCGCGGTGTTGGAATAAGAATTCAGGGTGACTTTACAAAATAAAATATTCTATATATATTGCGCCACAAAGCTTAACGCTGCTATGATGAAAAAATGGTTCATTAATTTTTGATCAATAAGGAGACATAGATGAACGGTTTACATGTTTTTGGAAA
>CAYTGW010000048.1:378-22379 GCA_964437395.1 uncultured Desulfocicer sp. | reverse complement strand
ATCAAGCGCTTTTCGTAATTTCATATTGAAAAAACTCCAGAAAATGTTTTGCGTATACCTTTTAAAAGGAAAAATCAGAAAGCGATTTTCCGTATCAGTCTGGCCCAGAAAACATTCAAATCCATGAAAAAGAAATGAAAAAGCGAGAGTGAGATGATGAATGTTCCCAATATGCTGATTGAATAAGCGATCTGCCTTTTTATTTTTTTGGATCGATCTTTCCGGGTGATAATCTCAGGAATGACGGCTAACACTGGAAAGGGCGTGGCCTGGGACAGCATGTTTGTATCCCGGATGGAATCATCTGAAAATTCAATCAGGGAAGCAAATCCAATGCCTGCTCCAATACCCAGCACAAGCCCGATGAGTATTATGGCCAGACGGTTGGGTTTAAATGGGTTTTCCGGAAGTCTCGCAGGGTCAATCAGAGTGAACCGCTCCCCTTTTTGCTCTTTTTCAAGACCATGGGCCATCTTGGCTTCCATGACTTTTCTCATTAGGTCGTCATATTTCATCTTTGAATTGTTCTGTTCCGTGATCAGGGCATTGTAAGAGCCTTCAATGCTGTGTGTTTTTTCAATGCGTTGCTGATAGTCCTTACGGGTTTTTTCAACTTCATCGACCTGCCGCTTGATTGAGCTGATTTCGGACTGAATACCAGCTAGTTGAGAAGCAATAGTGATGTAAGTCGGATTGTCCGGAATTTTTTTGCCTGAGGCTCCTTTCTGTTTTTCAAGCCCATCGATTTCAGCTTTCAGTTTGACAACATCCGGATATTCATCCGAGAACCTGGTTCTTAACGAAATTAGGTTCATTTTCAGATCCTCGATTCTTTTCTGGTCCAGGTCATCTTTCATTTCAGCCTTGATTCCGGACAACTGTGTCTGAAGATATTCTTCGCGTTCCTTGGAATTCCGAAGCTGTTCTTCCAGTCGGCTGAACATCATTTCCGTATTATTCAAACCCTGAAGATTAACCGGGAGCATCTCCGGGAGTTCATTGGAATGTTGTTTTTTGAAATCCGATAATTGGATATCCAGTTCTTCAAGATACTGTTTTACCTTTTTCATCTCCTCTTCCAGAAAACTGGTTGCTTCCTGGGTCTGCCTTTCCCGGACCTGAAGGTTCTCTTTTAAGAAAAAAGATGTGAGCGCATCGGTCACTTTCTGGACAGTTTCAGGGTTTTCCCCTAAATAGGATAGTGTAAAAGCGATCGTAGCGGTTGTTGGTCTCCCGGTCCTCCGGTCAATCACCTCTGTGCTGATCGTCTCCATATGGATATCTTCCCTCATTTTTTCCATGATCTCTTCGACGGTCCACTTTTCCCGCAAATCCGGATAAAGGTTGAATTGATCAATCAGTTCGATGAGCTTTTTTGTACTCATGACTCTTTGATTGATCATCTGCAGGCGCTGTTCTGCAAAGCTTGTAACCGTGGCCATGACAAAATCTGAAGGGATTTCCTGATTTTCAATCAATATGGTTGATTCAGATTTATAGTAGGAAGGAATCAGGAAAGCGATGGCTGTTGTGATGGTAAAAACCAGAATCAACGGGAGAAGAAGGTTCCATTTTCTCCGTTTGATAATGGTCATAATATCATGGGGTGACATTGTCTGTTCGTCCATGTAAATCTCCCTGCCGCTATTTTCAAAACTGTTTGTTCAGTTCATTTCAAAACCATGAACATAGTTGATAAAAGTCAGATTCCGATCTGCTTCCGTATCTGCTGTTTCATCCATTATTCTCGTGAAGGAATGGCCAGCCTCCAGATATACAAAAGGCGAAAAAGTGTAGCGGGACCTGACAGATAATTGAAATGCTTTTTCGTCAATTGCAATATAAGAAAATTCGTCTTTATCTGCATTGTTTAAATAATAACTTCCATCCAGACTGCAATTCAATTCTTCGGAAAAACGTTTACCGATTGTCAGTGCCGTTGATGTTCTTTCAGAGCTTCCCGCTCTTCCGCTGGCTGGTTGTATATCATGTGAGACACTTGTTGTACAATGAATAAATTCACCATGATAATTGAGGCTTATCTGCCCGATGCCGCCCTTGCTGCTGTTTGTTTCTTCCACAACCACAATTTCATAACCATAGGGAGGATCGGAAAGAATCCATTTTAAGGTCTGAAATTTCGATACAGTATATCGTGCCCCCAAGTCAAACCGGATATTGAATGTTTCAGTTATATCACTTTCAGCACCTGTTGAAATCGAGTAGTAGTCAACGGTTGAGGTTTCATATTCATACTGGGAATATTGAACATTACAGAATATGGTTGTCAATTGATTCAACCCGGCAGGTTGATGAAAGATTCCCATATTGGCTGTGCTGGATTTGTAATCATTGTTCTCATTTTCTGTTGTTTTATAATCATCCTGATGAAAGGAGGAGGAAAGAGCGGCGGATGTTTTTTCGGAAATCGAATAATTACCGGAAATACCGCCATCGTACCGGTCACGCCTGGTTGTATCCAGGATCAGCCCGGTCTCATCCAGATCCCTGTCCGGCCTGGAATCCCGGGAATAGGATGTCTCTGCTGAAAGATCCAATCTCTCCGTCGCTGCATAAGAAAACCCGCCGGAAGCGGCCTTGTCATATCCATTCAGTTCGTTATTATTTTTATACCAGCTTCTGTCAAGGTGGCTGTTCAGATTCAGTTTCAGACGCTCGGTCTGCTGTTTTAAGGTCAGTCCCGGAGAAGCGGTTGTGATGAAGTCATCCTTGATATCATTCTGGGTCGTGAACAGGTTGTCAGTATATTCCTGTCGAAGGTGAACAGAAGGAATCAGTTTCATCTCACTGCAACAAGCCCTGTCCGGGCAGAAAAAAGCAGAGACCAGACAAAACAGGATAACAATAATCGTATGGATGATTTGATTATGGAACAACAATCACATCGCCCCGTTTCAGCAGAATATTCTGTGAAAGCTGCTTTCCTTCGGAAACTTCGTCATAATTAAAATGATACATACTGGTTTCCTGATTGGTTTTACGGAAAACTTTGATACTGTCCTGTTTTGCAAAAGGGTTCAATCCACCGGCCATGGCCAATGCCTGTAGAATATCAATATTGGTGCTTAAAACAAATCGGCCTGGCTGGTTTACCTTCCCGATTACATAAATCAGCATGCTGTTGACCTGTTCAACCTCAACATTGAGTATCGGGTCAGGTACAAACCGTTTTAATCCGGTTTCAATCTCTCTCCTTAATAGCGCAACGGTTTTACCGCCGGCTGTAATCTCACCGATAAGCGGGAATGCGATTCTGCCGTCCGGGAGTACCGTTACCTGTTTTGCCAGGGCATCATCCTTCCAGACATTGATATTGAGAATATCACCATGGCCGATGACGTATTCCTGATCGGTTGTTTGTCCAGAACCGGCAGGGGGTTCTGTTGCAGCACGTGATTCTGCAGGAAACATTATTGATGAGATCCACATCAGAAAAAGAATGGTTTTGATTGGTTGCTTCATTGATTTATCCCCCTGCTAACCTTTTTATAAATCTGCTCCGCTTCATTTTTCCCATGATAAATTTGTTCACCTGTAACTGCTTTTTCCAGGTTTTTCAAGGCCTCATCATTTTTGCCTTTTTTATAAAGAATCATCCCCATGTGATAGTTGAGGACAGAGGATTCCGGCTCCTTTGCCAGTGACATCGCAACAAGGCTTTGTGCTTTTTCAAGATCCCCCATCTTGTAATAGATCCAACCCAGGGTGTCCATGATCATGGGTTCCTGCGGTTTAAACTTTTTTGCATTTTCCGCATAATCAAGGGCTTTTTTTAGATCCTTTTTCGATTCTGCATATTCAGACAGAAGAAATGCCAGGTTGTTGGATGCTGCCCAGAAATCCGGGCTATTTTGAATGGCGGCTTCATAAAGTGCAACAGCCTTTTGAATTTCTCCGTCCTGTTCATACAGGGTTCCAAGGGATAAAATCGCTGCCTTGTTTTTGGGGTTTTGTTGAACTGCTGTTTCAAGATTGGAAACAGCCTGGTCTTTTTTCCCCTGCAAAATATAAAGTTTCGCCAAAGCATTATGGGGTGTAATCCATTCCGGCTGAAGCTCAATTGCCTTTTTAAATGCAGACTCGGATGAAGGGTAGTCTTTTTTTGTCGCATGAATTTTGCCCAGCAGATAATACGCGGTGGCGTCTCCCGGTATTTTTTGGATCTGCTGGCTGCAGATTGTCAATGCTTTCTCCTGTCTGTTTGCAGACATACACATCTGCACAAGGGTTGAGAGCGCAATGGGGGATTCCGGATTTTCTTCCAAGCCTTTTTCCAGCACAGCAATTGCCGGATCCCATTTTTTCTGAGAAGCATATAAACGGGAAAGTTTTATTTTTCCCAGCAGATTGTCCTGCGCAGATCCATGGATAGCCATATAGGTTTTTTCAGCTTCGTCCAGTTTATGGTTTGCCAACAGCAGATCTCCAAAACCAGCTTGAATTTTTGGATCATTCGGAAAATACCCGGCCAGCTTTTTCCATACGGCTTCCGCCTCATTAAGGTCTTTTTTCATCACATGGAGACGGGCAAGAGCAGTTAAAGCCTCTTTTGATTTTGGATTGATTTTAAGGGCATTTTTCAGGGCATCGATTGCCAGTTCGATTTCTTTATTCATGGCATGCGCCTGGGCAAGAAGGAGGTATCCCTGAATCAGATCCGGCTGCTCGGTTACGACGGCCCGGAATTCTGGAATGGCATTTCCTCCCTGGTTTTTGCTCAGATAAATTTTCCCTTTGGTAAAATGGGCATCAATGTTTTTGGGATTTTCTTTCAGTATGCTGCCGGCATATTGATCCGCTGTCTCAATGTCACCCTTCATCATATACAGATTCGCAAGGGCATTCTGCGTCCGGATAATTTCCGGATGGGCAGGATCTTTTTCAAACAAAAGGCATTCTTTAAGCAGGTTGATTGCCTTGTCTATTTCTTTTTTATTGGCATACAGTTCACTCAGCATCATATGGAGCTTGAAGCTGATGGGTATCTGTTTGATCCCGGTTTGAATCATTTTTTCAATTTCTTCCGGTTTTTTTCTGCCCAGAGAAAAACGGGCAGCCTTGATATAGTTGTCCTCAACAGGCGGATCCGATGACAGCAGTTTCAGGATCAGATCATCCGCCTCTTTTTTTTGATCTGCTTCCCAGAGAATCGCCGCCAGACTGAATTCATGGTCGATTTTTTCCGGATCAAGGGTTATGATCTTTTTCTGTAAGACTATCGCCTTGTCATACTTTTTTTCCTGAAAGGAATAACGGACAGCAACGGTATGAAGGGAGATGGAATCCGAATTTACCTGGATCCCTCTGGACAGGATCTCTTCTGCCGCTTCTTTGTCGTTTTCCTTCATAAAGATTGACGACAGAACAATATACAGGTCTGGTTTGGTCATCTTTTTTTCCAGAAGTTCCTGAAACAGTTTTTTTGCTTCAGCCGTTTTATTTTCAGAGAGCAGAAGCAGTCCTTTTAAAAAAAGACCCTCCATATTATCCGGCGATGTATTCAGGATCCATTCGACTTTTTCCCTGGCTTTATCAATTGCATTGGCGGCAAGGAGCAGTCTGCCGATTTGTATCTGGGCATCCAGATGTTTGGGATTCAAATCTACCGCCTTGTTTAGAAAGCCGTATGCATTTTTCGGATTTTTGGATTTCAGCTCTACCATTCCCAGAATGTAATAGGCATCCGCAAATTTTGGATCGATCTGTATGGCGTTTTTCAGTTCCAGCCGTGCCTTGACATAATCCTCCTTCTCATAAAGAGCTTTTCCTTTTTCGAAAAACTCCTTTTTTTTCTCTTCCGGACCACCGCAGGCTAATATCAGCATAGACAGTAATGTCAAAATGATCAGCGGATAATAACGTTTTAGCATGTAGATTTTCCTCCTAAATTTTCTCAAAGTGTATAGAGTCCTCTGAAGGATAATATCAGAAGAACAATAACTGTTAAAAAGGCAAGTGTTGAATATTTTTTTCTCAATTCCCCGATCAGCACCTCAAAGCTGAAAAAGAAAACAATAATCCGGGTCGTCAGCATTCCAAGGTGGTAACTTCTGATCTGTATATCCGGAAGATTCGGAAGAACCATCGCAATAAACAGAATGATGAAGTCCGTAGGCGTGGTTTTAAAACCTTCCTTTCGCCTTGTGAATTTCAGTATGAAAATAACAAATATCGCGATCATTCCAAAGCACAGATTGTAAATGATTTCAAGCTTTGTGTTTAACCAGGTAACTGTATCTTTTTCTCCAAGATAAACCAGCAAGGGTATGGTCATAAACAGAGAAAGGCGGATCATGCCGCCAAGCCATTTATTCTGATATAGTGCGCCAACAGAAAGCAGAACAGCCATAGCCATTCCGATTAGGGAGAAATAGGACGGAATACTGCTTGGGAGAAAACAGGTGAAAATCAGCAGAATCGGAAGACCGGTCTTCACGGTCAGAAACGGAAGTTTGATATGGTAGCTTTTTTCACGAAGTCTTTTCAGCTTTTTTTTGATCACCTGATCGATCAGGTCAAATCTTTTCAGCTTCCAGCCGGTTTTGTCTGCTATAACAAAACCGGTGATAATCAGACTGGAGAAAATAATATAGTAGATCAACAGAAACCATTCAGAGTAAAATCTGAAAATAAAGGCCGATGTGACGAGGAATGCCTGAAGCACATAAATAATGAAGACGGCCTCTGTATGAAAACAGCCAAGACGAATGAGTTTG
Organism: uncultured Desulfocicer sp.; assembly: GCA_964437395.1. Classification (GTDB taxonomy): domain Bacteria; phylum Desulfobacterota; class Desulfobacteria; order Desulfobacterales; family SURF-7; genus QZKS01. Next base: position 15,642 of record CAYTGW010000048.1, on the reverse strand, counting down.
TGATGAAAATGGTTTTTATCGGCAACAAAAGGAGATCTTCCATTTGCGATCCGTTCTGTCATGACTGTCAGTGTGTCAAGAATCGGAAATCCCAGCAGAAGCAATGGCAGGAGAGGATTAAGGGGCGTATCGCTCTGCGTCAGATGAAGGGCAGTGGTTATGGAAAGATATCCCAGCACCTGACTGCCGGTGTCTCCCATAAAGACGGTCGCAGGATGGGTATTGAATCGTAAAAAACCGAAAATTGAGCCGATGACTGCAATCGATATCAGGGCAATTGAATATTTTTCAGAGCAAAATCCCAGATAGGCAATACAGATAAAGCTCAGCATAGTGATTCCACCGGCAAGACCGTCCAGTCCATCAGATAGATTGATGGCATTGGTAACACCGATGATGATAAAAAGCGTCAGCAGAATGGTCAGATAAGGAGTAAAAAATGTGCTTTCAGGAAAGATTTTTTCAAGGAACGTGATCGATAGCCCACCATATAGCACGGCAATCAGTCCTGCCAGAATCTGTCCAAAAAATTTGGCTTTATATCCGAGTTCCCGGATATCATCAATCAGACCAAAAACCGTAAGCACAAAAGCGCCGATCAGAACCGGCCTCAGAAAATCATCACCCGGAATCCAGAAAAGTACCGGAACCAATATCCCGAGCGCCATAGCGATTCCACCGGTTTTGGGAATGGGAGATTGATGAACCTTTCTTTCATTCGGAACATCAACAACTATTTTGTTGATGGCCATGCTTCGCAGCATGGGAATCAGGGCAATGGTAATGAACATTGAAATCAGGAGTGTGGATAAATAGATCATTTTAATATAGTGTTTTTCTTAGGAGCTTACTGATTCCTCTTGAGGTTTTTTATTTTTAATTCCCCTCGAGGGGGGTGAAGGGGCATAAGCGCTAAGTTATTTTTTTTATCCATTATTTAAATATGTTACGTGTTGTAAAAACATTAAAAATATTGGATTAATTTTTATAAAAAGAATATATAATTTTTTAACGTATTGAAATAGTTTAATTATAAATTTAGTTTAACTGTAAAACAACTTAGCGCTTATGGGGTGAAGGGGGGTGTTTCTGTTAACACCATCTATTCCCCAGGAATAAACTCCTTCAACACAGGCACAACATCTTTCACAAACCCCTGCATCCTTTTTTCCGCATCCTCAATCTCCTCATCCGGATACACCGAAGTGATCACCCGGACAAGCGCTCCATCTGTCCTCTGCCGGGTCAGCGCATCCCAGAAAGTATACAGCTTCAACTCATAAGCATTCGTGAGAATCCTACCCCGCTGCGGGAACCAGTAGTAAACAAGCTGCCGAAAACCGGACTTCTCCATAATGGATCTGTTCACCGGCATTTCCTTTTCATTCTCCAAGGCAACAGGGATATTCACTTTCCCCGCATCCTTGAATATCCAACCGCTTCCCGGCAGACAGGTCTCCGGCGAATGGATCGATTCTCCCTTGCTCTGGCTTTCATAATAAGCCACATAAAAATTGACATCTTTTCCATTCTCATTTTTAAAATCAATGATGACATAATCACTCAGATCCAGGGTGTCGATAAATTTCTGTTCCATGCTCTGCCGGTTCCCGTTCCAGCTTCCGATCTGCATCGGAAATTGGTCAAAGGATTTACTAATAGGGGTTTTTTCACGGAACTCAACTCCTTGAGAGATGATCAAGGTGATTCCAAGCAATATGACAGAAACAATAAACTGTGGCGGCTGAAAAAAAGATGGATATTCTTGCCTGTCTTTTATCTGCTTTTCATCAGTCGGAGATTGCTCATTCAAACTTACAGGGGATTGTTTTTCCGGAATAATCTTTATTAATACCCACATTTCAAAAAGCAGGATGCCAAGGGAGAGCATAAAAATAGACCATCCGGAAAAATCGTGGAAAAAGCCCTCTGCGACCATTGGCCCCCAGTACTGATAGAGAATACCCACAGAGGCAATCCGTAGACTGTTTACGATAATGGAAATCGGAACGGTTGTGAGTACGAGCAGAATTTTTTTCCACAATGCAGCTTTAAAAAAATAGGTTAAAAAGAGGCCGAGTACAATCAAAGGTATCAGATATCGCAATCCATTACATGCATCTACAACCTGAAGCTGCGTAAAACCCAGATCAATGATATTACCTTCTCTGAAAGCACTCATTCCATAAGCCTGGAGCATCATCACTCCCAGTTTTGATGATATCAGCTTCAATTGTAAAGTAAGCTTTGTATTAATAAAATTGGGAAGAGGGAACATGCTCAGGGAGAAAAACAGAGGGAAAAGAATAACCTTGACTTTCTCCAGCCCCATATTCAACCAGCAGAGGCTGAATACGATCAGCCATGAGGAGAAGTACAGCATGAAAAATTCACCGGAAAGCTCACCAAACCAGAAAAGCAGAATTCCGGGTATAAAAACGAAGAAACCAAGCCATGAGGGTTCTGATGGCTTTGAAAAAAATGCGCTCTTTTTTTCCCAGATAAGATAGAGGACGATAAATGGTATCAGCATACCATATGAGTAATCATCTCTTGCCCAGTCTTTTTCAATCAGCCATTGAATGGTTGAAAAATACAATCCTGCAATCAATGCAGCATATATGGCTGTTTTAAGCCGATTCATCATTGAACTCCTTGTTGGATGCTATTGCGAAGTTTTTTCTCTGATAGTCCACATAATAAAAATGGGTGAGGATTTAATATTTTTCTCCTAAAGTCTTCCGGGTTCTTTTAAATTGTGGGAGCCATTAGATATTCCCAAAGTATATCCGGTTGTATTATTTGTTGCCTGAACCATTATATATATACCCGTATTGTTAAGATTTTATTTTTTTGTAGATTCCGGAACTTTCCAAATTTCTATTAAACTTTTATTGGATTTTGCTAAATACCAGCCCTTGAACCAGCTGTATAGATATACTATTCCTGAAGCAATAAACCGATGCCAATTCCACAACGGTATTTTAAGCAGTTCTTTGGGAAGCCATAATACTTCTCTCTTTACAGTGCGCGGACCCTTTGGGAGCAGATAATATCCTGCACGGACTCGAGCTTTCTGGGCAACAAAATCGTTTATTGTTAAAGGGGCTTTTACAAAAACTTTTGCATCGGGTTCATAAACCATAATGTATCCATTCTGCTGGATAATTTTCCCCATCCAGGCGTCTACAGCTCCTTTTGCAAAAGGGATGCTTGGTAATGCTTTTTTCCTGAATGCAAGTAAATATCCTGATAAATGCCAAAAATTACCCTGGTCTGTTTCGACTTGCCTTATTTCACCTATCTTCCTGTAGCTCATCATTGTCCAGTCATAGAAAAGGTTATCTTTGGGTATTAGAGCGATAGGCCTCCCTGAGACTCCACCTATTTTAGGATTTTCAAAATGTTTAACTAAGGGAGCAATTGCATTTTGTTCTAAGACAACATCTCCGTCAGTTTGTACAATAATATCAAAGCTTGCATTTTGGATAATAAGGTTCAACGCAGAAGCTTTTCCATTTCTTTCATCTTCCGTTATCAACCGAACCCGCTTGTCTTTTTCTGCAATATTTTGAATCAAAGGGACTGTATTATCAGTACATCCTGACGCTACAACAATAATCTCATCATCAGTGGAAATCTGAACTAATACAGAATAGAGCGCTTTTTCAATAACTTTTTCTTCATTGTACGTTGGTATACCTATTGTTATCATATTTACCCTGGATATAGATGCACTGTCTTTGTGTCCCAAGGCGTACAAAAAGGATTATATTGGACGCAAAAGGACGAATAAAAAGGAGGATTATTTGTTTTCAAGGCCTGTGTACTTTACCAGCAGATACCATCATAATGGCCTTCCTCACTGGTAGCTTTATCAATTCTTACCAAATCCACAACAACCTGGTCCTCTCTTTTTTGTGACAAAATACCCTTAAATTCTTTGTCCCCATTTCCGATGACTATAGTTTGGCCATGTTCCATCACACTTTTCATTGAATCTACCATTAAATTTGAAATATGGGGAATAATGTTGAGAATATAATCCCGATTTGATCCTATCAGGGCCGCAAGATTAACATTTCTATCATAAATTTTAATATCGAACCCTTTGCCAAGCAAGCGTTCAATCATCTCTACTACCGGGCTCTCTCTAAGGTCATCGGTACCAGCCTTAAAACTGAAGCCTAACACCCCGACTTTTTTATTTCCCTTTGCCATAACCATTTTGACTGCTTTTTCCACCTGAAGAGCATTACTATGTATAATGCTGTTAAGAATGGGCAAATCAAGATTAAGGCTACGCCCCTTGTATGTCATGGCTCGCAGATCCTTAGGCAGACAAGATCCGCCAAAAGCAAAACCGGGCTTCATATAATATGGAGAAATATTTAGCTTGGTATCCTTGCAGAATATATCCATGACCTCATGGCTGTCCACACCGATTTCTTTGCAGATATTGCCCACCTCATTGGCAAATCCCACTTTTAATGCATGCCAGCAGTTATCCACATATTTAACCATCTCCGCTGTGTCAACATCGGTACGAATGAGCGGAGCATTAATTTTTTCATAGATAGATGCAAGAAGGTCACCGCTGAAACTGTCGGTTTCACCGATGACAGTTTTAGGTGGATTGTAAAAATCATAAACTGCCGTACCTTCGCGAAGGAACTCCGGATTATTACACACGCCAAAATCACTTCCGGCTTTTTTCCCAGAGGATGATTCCAGGATTGGAATCACAACATTTTTCATGGTGCCTGGAAGAATAGTGCTACGGATAACCACCATATGGCGCTCTTTTTTTTCACGAACCGCCGCACCAATTTTTTCGCATACCCGCCTTATATATTTTAGATCCAAATTTCCATTCAGTTGACTCGGGGTTCCCACGCAGACAAATGAAATATCGGTTGATTTAACGGCGTTTTCCCCGTCTATTGTCGCTGTTAGCCTTCCGGCTTTAACCTCTTTTTCAATCATCACCCCGATTTTTTCTTCAATTATTGGACTGTTTCCCTGATTTATGATATCGACTTTTGCCTGAACCGGATCGACCCCGATAATGTCATGCCCTTCATTCGCCAGGCAGCCTGCTGAAACAGCCCCCACATAACCCATTCCAAAGACACTGATTTTCATTTTTTATTTTTCCCTTTTCAATTTGCTAAAATAATTTTTGTATTTAGTTTCTGTTTTCCTGAACTCTCTGTTTGGCCAATCACTGTCCAGCAAGGCTCGATATGGTTGAATCTCTTTGAGAACCAACCCAGTAAAGGATTTTCACAGCCTTTAACGGCTGTCATCTGCAATGCCGCGTCAAAAATAAAAAGGATTGAGAGATCTCCACATTTAATGACTGCCCTGTTTCCGTCAAGTTCAACTTGGCATTGCGGGTGAAAATGAAAAAATTGCTCAAGGTAATATTTTTTTTGCCCCTCCAGAGTATCCTGAACCTCAAAATTTCCATCCGGCAAACCTAAGACGATTTTTCGTTCAAGGATAACAGAAGCATCCTGGCTTCGATAAGCATCATGTTTTGCTTTCCAGCAAACAGTATTTCCGTTTTGCTCAATCGAATGTTCTATGATGGCGTAAGGCTTACCAAACATAAAATCTGCCACTTGTTCAGTCAGGTCCAGTCTATTTATCCGCAATGTATTATGGGCTGCCGTAGAACGAAAATACCGCCGCCATTCTCCCCCGCCATGGTAAAGATAGGTGCCTGGGTCCACCAAAATTTCCTTACCTTTGATACTCAGATAAATGCTCAAGGCATCAAGATGTCCATGTCCATAAAGCGGCGGCATTCCCAACGGGGTCGCATTCCCGATGAAAAGAACCTCTTTGTTATCCACCATCTCTCGCATTACACCCAAGCCGGATTCAGCCAATAGTGAGAACCGGCTCTTTATGGCGTGTGTTTTTCTATTTGAAGATGCGATTCTTTCGCCCACCAGCACCCACGTTTTTATATCAGGGAAAGAATCTCTTTTAAATTCGTCTTTTCCGAATAAAACATGCCCTGTGTTAAGTATGGACTGAAAATTCTCATGATTGTCCAGCCCAAAATTTACGAGAACCGCACTGTCCTGATCACCAATATTAGGAAGATTGCCTTCACAGTCCATCAGGGTATAAATATACTCGCAGGACTTTTCAAGTCTTCTGTCCAGTTCCGGGCTGTAAGATATGCCTTGATTATCGCAAACGATTTTAAACAAAAGAAAAAAATCAAACACAAAAGAAAGATAGGTGGTTGAATATTCGTAGCTGCCGCCATCGGGCAGTATTTGTCTTAAACACTCCCGCTCCAGAACTCTTTGGCCGTATTGACGCCACTGGTATGACTTTTCATAAAACGGAAAGAACACACCGATTAAAAACAAACCAAAAGCTTCGGCTATGGCGTGATTATTGTTTGATGAATACTTAGACGGGTAACGAAACAAGTGATGGGCATGACAATAAAAAAAGGTATTCAGGTTCTTTCTGTCCCGGGTAGTTAAATCATATTCTTTTAAAAAGAATAATGCCCATATAAGATTTGCTACCCTGACTGCGATTTCAATCCCGCTTGTCCAGTTGACACCGCAGGGATAATGATTATCCTCAAGCCAACTATCGACCAGTTGTAAAATTTTATCTGCGTACTCTTTTCTTTTAGTTATTTTAAATGCCAAACCTAAAATAGGAAGACCGTAAAGTCTGTTGAGTTCCCAGACAAATTTGGGGGCACCAAAAGTAAACCCATCCCTGATATTCACTTTTTTCCAGAATACTTTCGGCCAAATTTTATTCGCTTTTAGTTCCAAATGCCAATTAATATCCCGGCCGAGATCATATTCCCGGCCAAATATAGTAATCCTGTTGTTTAAATATTGGTCAGCTTGTTTTGCTAAAAGGCTAGCCGTTTTTTGGGGGCACATATCAGACAAACATTTTTTTTCAATACCTTCTGCAAATTTTATAAGCCCGGATATTTCAAACTTATCTTCATCAGGGAGAGATAGCGGAGCGCCTTTTAGAAAAAATTGATCGCTTTTCGCTTTTAATTGGTGTTGCACGCGATAAATAATTTCAGCAGGAGGCATTTTTGAAAGACGACTTATATACCATTTTATATTTTTCATATGATTTACAGATAGATGCTATTCGTATTGACTTACTGGACAGCCTGATCGTATACATCAAGGGTGTTTTTTGATGCAATATCCCAGTTATGTTTTTCTTTATTAAGCCCATCAATATTCTTCTGGAATCTTCTTATGGCTTCCGGCGGCAGCTTTGAAAATGCCATTATTTTATCTGCAAGATCCAAAGGGTCTTCTGAGATAAAGATCATCCCAGTTTTGCCGTTATCTGTATCCTCAATGAATGGAGGAAGATCACTGACGATAACCGGACAACCGAATGTGTATGCTTCCAGCAGCACTCCGCTGCCATATATATTTTTGTACGGACATATACATGCATCTGATTTCAGAAACAGTGATTTTTTTTCGGATTGACTTATACGATACGGCTTGAAAGTAACGACCTCACCAATGCCATACTCTTTAATCATTTGATTGTAGTCAGTATCATCTAACGTTGAAAACTGCTCGCCGGCAATAACGAAATGCATGTTCCTTCTGGTTTCATCAGGCAGGTGGGCGACCGCTTTCAATAGGATATCGATCCCCTTGTACTTCCTTATTTTACCGAAAAACAAAAATCGGCGGATGCCTTCCTCATCAACTCTTTCCTTTTTAAAACATCCACGGTATTCATAATTACCATGCGGAATCACAGCTATCTTTTTTGTGTCGGCACCAAACAGCTCAATGAGTTTTTGTTTGCTATACTCGTTATGAACGATTAGCTTTTTACAGCAGCAATAGAATTCAGCAAATGACTTTATGTCTGACTCATTTGCTTCATGCGGCAAAACGTTATGGACTGTGTGGACAATATTGAAGCCCAGTTTTGAAAGAAATCTGTATAGATTGGATTCAACCTTAGCGTTTTTAAATGTTTGTATATGAATGATATCATACCGATTCAATAAGATAACCCATAAAACCTTTACAAGGGAGAGACCATACTTAAACGGGGCAACCAGCTTTTTTGCGCCGCCATTATAAAGGACAGGCTTTATAGGATAAACCGGGTTGAAACCACAGCTATTCTGATCGGTCATCAGTGAAAGGTCAATCTTTTCATTCATCCGGATACATAACCCGTCCGAATACAGGTTTCTGGGTGATGCATAATCAATCATTATTACTTTCATCATGCCTTCAACTCAGCCCACAGCAAGAGAATTTTATACTGTTTTCCACATCCTCAAACCCACCTTTTTCACCTTCAACCGAAATACCCATGGTCTTTTGTTTTAACCCATATGACGGTGAATATTCACATGCCATGATCTTAAATTTATACGACGCTGGAATCTCCACATGAACAATATCCTTTGCTTTACTTGACAGCACGAGTCTGCCACCATGATCTTGAATTGTAATGCCCGGTGCCAGTGTAAAAAATATCTCATATTGGCCCGTGTATTTTCCTGTAAGTTTATCTACTACAGTCAAGTGTGAATCATAAACACAAATGGTCCTCGTATGTAACAAGCCGCATTTATGAATATACCCTCGATGTGTACCGATGATTTGAATATGGTCGGCATTTTCATCGATCTGGTATCCGGCAAATGTTTCATTTTCCATATTAAACGGTTTGGTCGCAGAAATAGTGTTCTGCTCGTACCCTTTTATGGAAACAGTGTTGTGAACAGAGGTTGATCTGAAAAGATGTCTTTGTTCTAAATCCCTTTCATATACAAAGCTTCCTGGATCGATTAGCAGAGACTCTCCGCCCATATCCAAAACAAAGGACAACTGATCGTTATGACTATGCCCGCCTTTTCCTTTCCGCCCTATTGTCCCAGCCCGGAACAGCAGGATAATCCGGCCTTTTTCGATGATAGCAAACCCGCCATGCCTGTATTCACTGACAGCAGATGTTTTTAGAGAATATTTCACTTTTGAGGCAGTGTGAGGGCCTTGGCCCGTTGAACAATCTTTTAACCATGAGGAATAAAGGTTTTCGTGACCTCCGAACAGCAAATCTTTACAAAGCAGTATGAGTGACCGATAGTAGTCAACCCCATTTACATTCAGTTTTAAAACCCTGCCGCTGTCATTGTCGCCGACAACAGGAAATGTTTTGAATATGCACAACTTTTCAAGTGCATTGGCCATGCTCAGCAATCTGTTCCTGTGATTAATCGACAGTATACTCAGTAAGTCTGGGTCAAATACAAGCCCCACAAGAAACAATTCAAATACAAGTACATGATAGCAGGAGCTTGCTTCATGATTGAAACCGTCAGGATAGATTTGATACAGTATCTCTTTTTTAAATCTTTTTCTGGCAAACTTGTAACATCTGGATGCTGTTTTATCATCACAGAAAACTTGTGCAATAATTTTAAGTCCGACAATATCCGACAAATAATGATTTTCTCTGACAAAACCATATTCTATATTATCACTTATAAACAGCATATGCGAGTAAAGCAGCGGATAGAATCGTTTAAACTCGGCATCGAATGTGTCGTCATATTGATTGAGCAGGCTTGCTGCAACGATTATGTTTATGCTCCTGACAGCAACGTCCATCGTGCAGCTCCAGTTCACACCGTAACCTACCGGGCAGGAGTTCTTCCAATCCTCTAGTAACTCGAAAAAACACTCCTTGTATTTCATCTTTCCGGATAAGACATAAGCCTGAGCCAGGGTTACCAGCATGTGCATATTGGATAATTCCCAAGGGTACTTGATATCGTTATTCTCCTTTACAACTGAACCTTGAGGTGTCAGTTTTCTCACTTCATTGAAATATACCAAAGGCCACATGTAACCAGTGAGAGGGTCTTTATTCCATTCACCTAATATTTTATTTATCTGTGTGCTGAAAATATAGTATTTGCCTTTGCAGATATCCTCGGCCAGAGAAAGAATATTCATTATGGCGTTAGTATTCTCTTGGCATTCCTGTATGTTTGAATTAACTCTCAAATAGTTAATATTCAGACAGGTTGGAACCTCACTGTATTTTTTTATTCTTTTTTTGGGCTCTTTTTTCCGAAATGAATGGTATAAATAATACGCAAAATACAGGGGATTTGTTGAAAGAAAAACTTTTTTGTACTTATGTAAAAAGTCGAATATTTTAATCACAGCAATTTGCCTGATGCCTTGAATAATCAAAAATAATTTAAAAAAGGGAATTGTTACACAGCTCCGTGACGGTTTAATGTTTTTATAATGGCGATTGTGTCAAAATGGGGAGTCACAAAGCATTTTGATCCCTTAAATGCTTCAGACCATTGTTTGTTCGTTAACCACTGATAATGATTTCTGATATAATCATAATCCGATTTAACCGACATCCCTAAGCTATGAAGGTTTAGAGATTTAGTTAAGAATACTTTCAGAGGATAAGGAAGCAGTTGAAAAAAAGGAAATTTGAAATGCGGTTCGATGAACGCATATCGCCATGGAACGACTATAACCCATTGTTTAGAAACCCTTTCAATCTCTGAATACATTTTATGAAGAACCCCTTTATCGCAAATATGTTCCATCATGCCGATTGAAACGACCAAGTCGAATTCTTTATTGCCGAACATACTGAGGTCTTCTGCATCCTGCTTCATGTAGGTGAAATCCGGGTAATCTGTTTTGACTTTATCCTCATCAAGAAGATCAATCCCGGTTATTTTATAACTGTGAGGGATATGATCTTCGAAACTCCGGCCATTGGGGCCACATCCGATATCTAAAATTGACATGCCATCAAATACGTTCACTTTTGATAGGATAAACTCCGCTCTTTTTGTCCGACGCATGGATAACAAATACTGAATGAATTTCGTTCTATAAAATATTTCCGCCATGATTTGAACTCTATTTCGGGTTATCTTTTTCAATTCGCAATTTATGCCCTTTGGATTTAAGTATATGATTTTTATTACAATTTTTTATTGCTTCATAGAATCCGTTAAACATATGGCGAATATGACATTCATTTGTATATGTCTCGTAAGCATGATTTGAAAAAGCCTGATACAGGTTTTTATCCTTTTGGAGATTATCAATAAATGTCCAAAACTCAGTCATACTTTTTGCTAAAAAGCTGTTTTTATTGGGCCTTAGATAATATGCTTCAACAGAATGAGGCCCGTCAAGGGCAACAACAGGTTTTCCCCAATAGAAGGCCTGATTGACAGACAATCCCAAATCCCCGGGCGTCGTAAAATATCTGCAAGCTTTAAATAGGCTATTCATTTCATAATCATCAAATGGAATTAGGCCTATATAATAATAGTTATCAAGGCTATTGATAAATTTTAGCTGATAATCTTGTATCCCTTTTCCCGCAATAACAACCCCGATATCTTTGATTGGACATGGATTTTTTAACAACTCGTCCAATTTTTTATCAGGATTAATTGTTGCAGCAAAAAGGACAATATGGTCATGCTTGATTCCATACTTCTGTTTCACATAATCCAACCCGTTTACTTTATTTTTGTCAATCCCATCAAATGACAATGTGTTGTAGCCTATTGATATTTTTTTATAATTCTTGGATTTAATGTCTTTAATTTCATTTGGGGTGTATAAAATTATCCTGTCCGCGATATTGTGTAAAAAGTAATAAAACCGGTTTTTAAGCATGCTATTCGGTGTTTTAACGTTCACTCCTTTATTCCAGAAAATATGCGGGATTCTTTTTAGTTTGCAATAAATAGAAACAGGGAAATTGATGATGTCTTTTAAATGAAGAAAAACAATTACATAATCTGGTTTTAACCGTTTTAAAAGTTTTATCGCTGCGATCAGATTTTTTGGTAAATAATGCTGCGTAAATGACACCTCAAAATCAACTTTGTCAAAAGCATTTGAAGCGACGGAAAAATCGTAGCCTTTTTTGTTAAATAATTTAAAAAAATAATTGTAATTCTTTATTCTATAGTGATGAACATAATTTGAGATTAAAAGAATTTTCTTCATTGATCGTTCGGCAGGCTTCGCTCTTTAATTTATGCTTGTGCTGTTTAGGCTTTACTGGTCAATTTGACAGGGGGATAAAAGATAGGATTAGGGTCAGGCTAAACTGAATCTGCACACTTAATATAGTCCCAGATAACCTGATAAGCCGGGATGAGTTCTTTTTTCCGTAAAAAAATTATTTTGAGCTTGATTAATATGGCCAGCAGACAATAATGGAAAAGTATATTTTCCCGCGAGTAATATTTTTTTAAATATTTTGTCTGGGAGGTCCATAGCAGCTTGTTTTTCTTCTCGGAGGATTTTTTTTGCGATTTTCCGCCATAGTGAATGAGTTGCGCTTCTGGGTAATAATAAAGCGGCATATTGTTCATTGCCATCCTTTTACAAAAGTCAATTTCCTCAGCATAAATGAAAAACTGTTCATCAAGCAGGCCTATCCTTTCAAATACCTGCTTTCTGAACATGATAGCAGCGCCCCAGACACCATCAACCCGTTGTGTCATATCAGGATCGTAAGATCGGAAATATTCTCGTATTTTTTGTGACTGAGGAAGCATCTTCCAGAACTGTGAAAATGGTGTTTGGAAAGTTTTAATGGACGGATGATAATCCATTTTTTCTGAATAAAATAATTTAGGCCCTGCAGCAAAAATATTTTCGTGATTTTCTAAAAAGTTGATTAATTTATCAATGGCCTTGTTAAGTATGATTGTATCAGGGTTCAGCATAAATACAAACTCACCCTTGGCTACTTTAAATCCCTGATTGTTTGCAGCAGCAAAGCCGGCATTTTTATCATTTAAAATCAAGCAGATATTGCCGATTTCCTGAAGCGCGGTTTGTTCCTCTTTCCCGGAATTATTATCAATGACAATGATTTCATAAGGGCAAGTGGTCTGGGCTTTGATGCTTTTAATGCATTTGGTCAGATAATCTATGGATTTCCAGTTAACTATGATAATGCTGCACGTAATTTCCATGGCCAATATTCACCTTGCTTAACTTTCAGTAGCGAATCAATAATCATTTATCTTTTTCTCAGTTTAGCGGCAAGTTCCAGACCTTCGGATGGTCGGATATACCTTGTCAGGATAATTACAGATACATATATCAATGTCCCGCATGTTATACCGATTGCAATGTTGGCATAGTCATTTTTAATGCCCAGCTTGTCAATCACCCATCTACCGGCAAGACACATCACCACTCCTGCCACCATGGGAGGCAGCATATAATTCACTATCTGTTTTATCGGTTTCAGGTTGAAGTACCGCGGAAGATACCAGAAATGGGTCACTAAAAAATGTGCTATATTATACGTGACTAGAGAAATGGCAAAACTGCCGACACCGAATCTCGGTGCCGTAACCCAGCATACGGTAAGAGAAATTAAGCATCCTGCGCCTGTGGCGGTAATCATCGGTGATAACCGGCCTGAGCTTAAAATCACTGAAGCGATGGGTGTTGAGTAAAGGTTATATAATGTTCCTGCGACCAGGAAAACAAGCCATAACTGTAAATGCAGATATTCAGCCCCCACATAAATGCATAACAGCTCCTTTGAAAGCATGATGATGCCAAAGCCGACCAACGCCCCCAAAGCCCAGATATATTTAGTGCCTTTCTCAATTGTCCGTCTGTACATATCAGCGCTATCGTTTACGGATGTACCGGAGATATGGGGTATTAGTGCTTTCAGAATTGAAGCTGAAAGCATTAATAAAAAAATACGAATGTAATTGATGATCTGGAAGTCCGACAATACCGCACCTGCATCAGCGGTAATTCGAATGCCTAAAATAACGGGTCTGAGCCGCTCGGATAGATGGATAAAGAGACTGAATGTTGCCAATGACAAACAATATTTCAGCAACGGCCAGGCAGCTTTGAAATTCCAACCCGGCAAAAATACGTAAATCGAACCGTATCTTTTCCATCGCAATATTTTCCGAGGAACCATCATAAACATCAGCGCACAGCGCAGGATATAAAATTCTATGATGCTGAGCCATTCAGGGAAAAAATAGATCGAAGCCACAAGACCGGCAAAAAACAAATTTTTTACCATCTCTAAAAAAGAGACAAAGCCCAGCTCCTGAGCGCCTGTCAGTGTCTGATCCAGAACAGTTGCAGGAATTGCAAATAAAGAGGTGAATGCCGTGATAATCAAAAGAGTCTTTAGAGTAACAATTTGATCGGGATTCACCTTAAATATATCCGGCCAGAATAAGGCAATTCCGAGTAACACCAAAAAGTTGATTATTCCAAGGCTGATGTAAAAGGATGAGACACTTCTTATTGCAGCGGTAAGGGTTTGATTCTCTTTTTTAGCCAACCATTCTGCCACAAATTTGGGGAGGCCCGTTGGAAGTCCCAGTTGAATGATAGCAATAAATGTATTCAGAGACATCGCTATAACGATCAAACCAAAATTTGCCTTACCGAATACTGAGATCAGCACCGGAAGGCAGATGATCTGAATAAGAGAATTTGTAAGCTGTGAGGTTATTGACCAAAAGCTATTAGAGAATAATCGTCTGATACTCATATCTTGTTTTATCTTTTTGACAACGAAGAAATATTTTTAATGAACTCATCTAAAAGATTGTCAGTCAATGGTTTTATCATTTGATCTGTACAGATTTGAAGTTTTGTAATCGGAAGATCCCACCAAGCAGAGTTGAGCAGTTTGGAAATCACAAAATCGTTGAATCTCATTTTGAGCAGTTCCGCAGGATTTCCAGCCATTATCCCGTAATCAGGAACATTTTTGGTAACAACAGCACCAGCTCCAATAACGGCCCCATTGCCTATATGCTTGCATCCTGGGCAGATAATTGCATTGGCGCCTATCCAGACATCATGGCCAATAATTAATTGACCACGGTCAATGGTTTCGCGGTTGACCACACCGAACTCAGGTCTGAAAAAAAAAGGATGAGTTGCGATTGTACCAAAAGGATGATTAGCCTGAAATATTCTGATGCCGGGCCCCAGGGAGGTATAACGCCCAATAATGGTATTTACCGGAAACCTTAATAGATCTTTTATATTTCCATACGAATAACTGCCAAGGCTGATTTTTAATTCCTTATATAACAAAACTCTTAGAGTATAGGAGGTTTGAACACCACCTTCTATTGAAACAACTGAGTGCAGCAGTTTCTTTCTTACTAATTTACCAAAGGGCATG